>JBAXSU010000099.1:0-12886 GCA_037130535.1 Actinomycetota bacterium | reverse complement strand
ACCAGCAGGGCGACGCTCTCACGGTCGAGTTGCCGTCGTGGCGACCCGACAGTCCCGGCGAGACGGGCGTGGTCGAGGAGGTCGCCCGCCACTACGGCTACGACGCCATCGGCTCGGCGGTGCCGAACTCGACGATGCACGGGCGGCTCAGCCCGGTACAGCAGCGGCGCCGAATGCTGCGCGAGGTGCTGCTCGGGGCAGGGGCCAGCGAGGCCATCACCGACTCGTTCCTCCGCCAGGCCGATCTCGCCGGGGCGCACCTCGACGGCGATGCCATCCGCATCACCAACCCGCTCGTCGCCGACGAAGACATCCTGCGCCCGTCGATGCGGCCCGGCCTGCTGCGCGCCGTGGCGTTCAACGAGTCGCACCGTCGGCCCGGTGTGTCGCTGTTCGAGCTCGGGCATGTCTACCCAGCTGGCGCTCGCACCGACGACCTACCACCCGAGTTCGAAGGTCTCGCCGTTGCCCTCGCAGGGCAGGATGCGCCGGCCGCAATGGCGTTGTGGCGCGAGGTGTCGCGGGCGCTCGGCGTGGGGGCGCGGGTCGACCAACAGCAGGTGCCCGCGGGGATGCATCCCACGCGATCGGCAACGCTGTCGATCGGTCGAGATGTCGTCGGCGTAGTGGGCGAGATCCACCCCGACGTGCTCGACGCGTTCGGCGTCGCCCAGCGTGTGGCCTGGCTCGAACTCGACCTCTCCCGACTGCTGGCCGTCGAGCCGAAGATCGTCCAGTGGAAGGCTGTCAGCCGGTACCCGTCGACCGATCTCGACTTCGCTTTCGTCGTGCCCGATGGCATCGCGGCCGAACGGGTCGACAAGGGCATCCGCCAAGCCGCTACCGGTCTGTTGGTCGATCTTGCGCTGTTCGACGTGTTCCGGGGCGCGGGCGTGCCCGAGGGTTCGCGCAGCCTTGCCTACCGGCTGCGCATGCAGGCATTCGACCGTACCCTCACCGACACCGACATCGCCGGTGTCCGCGACAAGGTGGTCACCTCGATGGCCAAGATGGGTGTGGCGCTGCGCGCTTGAGCCTCGGTGCTGCCCCCATCGGCGGCGGCTGCGGCGATCAGTTCGCCGATAGGTCGTCGGGCGCGTCGGCGAACCACGCGGTGGTCCCTCCCTGGCGGCGAACCACAGTGCGCCACAGGGCACTGGGTTCGGCAGTGAACACGTCGGTGGGCAGGGCATCGAACACCATCCACGCACCGACATCGAGTTCGCCTTCGAGTTGCCCGGGGCTCCATCCGCTGTACCCGCGGAACACACGTACCTGGTGCAGCGAGGCACCCACCTCATCGGGTGGCACGGTGAGGTCGACCGTGCCGATGTCGCTGGTGACGCCGCCCCATCCGGTGCCCGTGCCTACGGTGGCTGCCGCGAGTGCGATCAGCGAGTCGCCACCCACGGGCCCGCCGGCGTGGAGCCGTGCCGGGGGAGCGAGCAGCGGCTCCCATGAGGTGAGCGAGTCGATGCCCGAGGCGAGCGCGTCGAGTGTACGAAACACTTCGTCGAACCGGTTCAGAACCACGCCGATAGCACCCTCGTCGTTGTGTTCGAGCATGAAGACGACCGTGCGGTCGAAGTTGGGATCCTCGAGTGGCGGCGTTGCGACCAACAGGCATCCTCGGGTGGCACGATTGTGGGTCACGGCACCAGTCTGGCGCGCTGCGTCGCGGTCGCGGCATCTGGTCGACGGGTACAGTTCACGCGTGGCGGGAGATCGAGCCGACGACAGCACAGCGGATGGCTCAGGTGGTTCGCTGCCGATGGGCCTCGATGTCGCCGGCCCCGATCTGATCGTGGCGCGCATGGGTGTTCGTGCGGCATTCTCGAACCGCCTGGGGCACCTCGGTCGCTGGCAGTCGGAGCAATCCGAGCTGGTCTGGAGGTCGTCGCCTGGTGTGCTCGACACACTCGTCGCTCGCGACCTCGACCAGGGCGCCCGGGTTTCGGCGGTGTTGGCGGTGCCCGGCTGGTTCGGGTTCGTCGATCGATGGTCGGTGCGGTGCAGGCTCGAGACCGAGCATCATCGAATTGCCGTAGTCGTCGCGTCCTCCACGGCTGGTGCTGTGCATGCCGCCGCCAACGGGCTGCTCGCGTCGGCTGAGGGCTGCGTGGTCGCTGTCGACGTGTCGACCGGGGTGACCGCGAGCTTGGTGTCGATCGACTGCGACGGCGTGACCGAACACGGAGTCGGCGGCCTCTCGCCGTCGACGATCGAGCAGGCCGACCACCTCGATGCTGCGATCGCAGCGATGATCACCGGGCTACTCGAGCGCTGCTCAGTGACCGGGCAGCACGGCGGGCAGGCGATCACGGCAGCTGTCGTCGTGACCGACGAACCACGGTCGCCCCTGACGCAATGTGTCATGGCCCGTCTCGCTACTGCGGTAGCAGCGCTCTGGCCACCGGTCGTTCCGGTCGTCGTCGAGCGCAGCGGTTCGGTGGCTGAGGGTGCCGAGCTCCTTGCCCGCCCGTCGGCCCCCCGACTCATCTGCGCTGCTCCTTGCGGACTGGGTGTTCTCGTGCAAGCGGGCGATGAGGTGAGTGTGCTCCACGTGCTCGACGCTGGCGCAGCGTTGCCGGTCCTGGTGACGTCATTGTTCGCAGTTGCCGAGTCAGATGAGCGAGAGAAGGCCGAGGTGATCATCGAGTGGGTCGAGATACACCTCGACCCCAGACGGCCGCCGTCGCGGGCCCTCGTTGCTCGCGGTGTCGACGAGCTCCTGGCGACGATCATCTCGGCGCAGGGGGTGCTCGAGGTCGATCTCCTCGTCGGTTCTGACGGAGTGCTCTCACCGCTGCCGGAAGCCTGCTTCATCGTCGAACCCGGTGTACCTCTGGTGCGCGCCGCGCAGGCATCCACCGCATCGCCGACTGATCCGCTGCCGGATGCTTCGCTTACTGACACCCCGCTTCGTGTCGCTCCGCGCGTGGCCGACACGGAGCCGGCCGATTCGTTGCTCGAGGAGTTGGCCCGAGCCGAGGCGTCAGCGGTGTCGCTGTGCGAGGCCCTGGTGTGTTCCGAACGACTCATCTCCCGTGAGGTCGGTACCGATGTCGCCATCCGCTCGGTGTACGACCTCCTCGGATGTGCCGACGGCGCCGATGTCGACACGCTCCGCGCAGCGGCGCGGCAGTTGGAAGAAGCGATCTCGCGGCGGCCCGCTGACGACGCGTTGGCGGGTGCCATCAGCGGTGCGCTCCGTGCCGTGCGACGCTCGTTCGCCGATCCCACTGCACGTCGGTACTTCGGAGGCTCGCTGTCCGAGGTCGAAGCAGAACTCGTTCGCGTTGTCGAGCACGTGCTGCTCGTGGTGGGCGAGGTCAGCCTCGTCGAGCGTCGGCGTGCGGCAGCCGACGCCCGGGCGGCGGGTCTGCCCCGCGACCGGATCGATGCCGTGCTCACGGCGATGCTCGGCCCTCTCGATGCACCCGACGACACGCGAGCGACTGTCGATGCAACCGTGTCGGTCGATGCCGCCGATGGACGGTGCACGCTGACGGGAGCGATGCTCGATGGAGCAGCCACCATTCGAGTCGTGGTGGCGCGGTCGGAGCTGGTGACCTGACGTTCGGGGTAGGTGGCCGAGCACGTGCTCGAGGCCGCATCTGACGCGAGGTGTGTGGCATGAACATGCATCGATCTGTATGATCATGCCATGCCCTCTGTCTCTGCCGAGTCTCCCGTGCGTTCTGTGGCGGTGATCGGCGCGTCCGGCTACACCGGCGCCGAACTGCTGCGACTCGTGGCGCAACATCCCTCGTTCCGCCTCGTCACCGCCACCGGCGACAGCCAGGCGGGCTCGCTTGCCGCCTCGCTGTACCCAAGTCTCACATCCGCTTATCCCGATCTGGTGTTCAGCGAGTTCGATCCTGACGCTGTCGACGGGGTCGACGTGGTGTTCCTCGGTCTACCCCACGAGACCAGCATGGAACTGGTGCCGCACCTCGAAGGCCGGGTGGGCTGCATCGTCGATCTCTCGGCCGCCTACCGGTTGAAGGATGCAGCGCAGTACCCGCAGTGGTACGGCTTCGAGCACGACCAGCCGGCCGCGCTCGGCCGGGCGGTGTTCGGGCTGCCAGAGTTGTACCGCGACGGCATCGCCGGAGCCTCGCTCATCGCCACCCCCGGATGCCACGTCACGGCGGCCACGCTCGCCTTGGCACCGTTGGTGGCGGCCGGTCTCGTGGAACCCACGGGAATCGTGGTCGACAGCATCACCGGTGTCAGCGGCGCCGGGCGTGCGCTCAAGCACACCTCGCAGTTCTGCACCGTCGACGAAGACGTCCAGGCATACGGCCTGCTCGACCATCGGCACACCCCAGAGATCGAACAGGTGCTCACCGATTCGCTCGTCGCCGGCGGCGGGTCGGGCAGCTGTCAGGTGTTGTTCACCCCGCACCTCGCGCCTCTCAACCGCGGCATCCTGGCCACCTGCTACGCGCGCCCCGTCGGCCGCACCAGCACCGAACAGTTGTTGGCCGCCATGGCCCGTCGCTACCGCGACGAACCATTCGTGGTGGTTCGTCCTGCATCGCCGTCGACGAAAGCAGCATTGGGGACGAACACGTCGTTCCTCACGGCTCGCTTCGACGAGCGCACCGACACCGTGGTGGCCATCTGCGCCATCGACAACCTGTGCAAAGGTGCCAGCGGCGGCGCAGTGCAAGCAGCCAACGTGGCGCTTGGCATCGACGAGACCGCCGGACTGCAGAAGGTGGGGTTGTTTCCGTGAGCGCAGCAGAACGTGCGGCCGTCCTCGTCGAGGCGTTGCCCTACATCCAGCGTTTCGCCGGGCAGGTGGTGGTGGTGAAGTACGGCGGCAACGCGCTCGCAGGTGCCACCGACGACGACGCGCTCGCCCTGTTCGCCCAAGACCTGGTGCTGATGCGAGCGGTCGGCATGCGGCCGGTGGTCGTGCACGGCGGTGGGCCCCAGATCAGCGATCTGATGGCCCGGCTGGGTAAGACCACCGAGTTCCGCAACGGCCTTCGGGTCACCGACGCCGAGACCGTCGACATCGCCCGGATGGTGCTCATCGGGCAGGTGAACCCGCAACTCGTGTCGGCGCTGAACGTGCATGGCCCGGTCGCCGTGGGTGTGTCGGGCGAAGATGCCGGGCTCATCCGTGCGGTGGCGCGCGACCCCGAACTGGGTTTCGTCGGCGATGTCGCGGCCATCAACCCGGTCATTCTGCAGAGCCTCATCGACGACCAGTTCATCCCGGTGGTCGCCACCATCGGCACCGACAGCGCGGGCCAGGCGTACAACATCAACGCCGACACCGTTGCCGGCGCCATCGCCGAGTCGCTCGGCGCCGAGAAGCTCGTCTACCTCACCGACATCGAGGGGCTGCGGCGGGTGGTCGCCGACCCGGCGAGCCTGATCCGCCAGACCACCCCCGACGAACTCGACTCCCTCGTCGCGGAGGGCATCATCGCCGGCGGCATGATCCCGAAGGTCGCCAGCTGCGTCGCTGCGGTGCGCTCCGGTGTGCGCCGCGCCCACATCCTCGACGGCCGCATCCCCCATGTGCTGCTGCTCGAACTGTTCACCGACGAAGGGATCGGCACCATGGTCCGACAGGAGCACGACGTATGAGCACTCACGCATTCGACACCACGGCCGCCGGTCCGGCCTGCCCCTTCATGCCTGTGTTCGGCGCACCCCAGGTGATGTTCGTGCGCGGCAGCGGGACCGAACTGTGGGATGTCGATGGCAAGCGCTATCTCGACTTCCTGTGTGGCCTGGCGGTCACCTCGCTCGGCCACTGCCACCCGGCGGTCACCGCCGCCATCACCGAGCAGGCGGGCCGTCTGCTGCATGTCAGCAACTTCTTCACCAACGACGCCGCCACCCGTGCGGCGCTCGACCTCGTCGGCCTGTTGCACGAGTCCACCGGCGCGGCTGGGCAGGTGTTCTTCTGCAACTCGGGCGCCGAGGCCAACGAGGCGGCGCTGAAGCTGGCACGCAAGTTCGGTGGTCGCGGACGCCATGCCGTGGTCAGCGCGTTGGGCAGCTTCCACGGACGCACCCTGGCGGCACTCGCTGCCACCGGGCAACCCACCAAGCACGAACCGTTCTTCCCCATGCCCGACGGCTTCCGGCACGTCGAGTTCGGCGATCTGGACGCCATGGCGGCTGCGGTCGATCCCACCGTGTCGGCCATCCTCATCGAGACCGTGCAGGGCGAGGGCGGTGTCGTTCCGGCCGAGGTCGAGTACCTCCAGGGCATCCGCAGTCTGTGCGACGAGCGCGGCCTGCTGATGATCGTCGACGAGGTGCAGACCGGCTTCGCGCGCACTGGGCGCTGGTTCGGCTTCGAGCACGCAGGTGTGGTGCCCGACGTGGTCACGATGGCCAAGGCGATGGGCAACGGCTTCCCGGTGGGCGCCGTATGGGCCAAGCGCGAGGTCGCAACCGTGTTCCAGCCCGGCGACCACGGCAGCACCTACAGCGGTACCGCCATTGCTACCGCCGTGGTCAGCGCCGTCATCGCCGAGATGCGCCGCATCGACGCACCTGCGCTCGCCGAGCAGCGCGGCGCCTATCTGCGCGACCGACTGGCCGCGCTGCCAGGGGTGTCGGCGGTGCGTGGCCGTGGTCTCCTGGTCGCGGCCGAGCTCGACGGCGGACGCGATGCCAAGGCCGTCTACACCGAATTGCTGGGTCGCGGACTGGTCACCAACCCGGTCACGGCGACCGCACTCCGGTTGGCGCCTCCCATCACCGTCAGCGAGGCCGAGATCGACGAGGCCCTCGCCGTCATGGCGGAGGTGCTGTCGTGAGCACCTCGTTCCTCGACATCGCCGTCGGCGGACGCACGATGGTGCGCGAGATGCTCGCGCTCGCCCACTGGCCGATCGCCGACCTCGGCGCTCCGCTCGCCGGCCAGGGCGTGGCGCTCATCTTCGAAAAGCCGTCGAACCGTACGCGCCACAGCATGGAGATGGCGGTCGTCCAGCTCGGCGGCCACCCGGTGTACACGCGGGGCGAGGAGATCGGATTCGATACCCGCGAACCGGTCGAAGACATCGCCCGAATCATGGCTGGCTATCACGCCATCATCGCCGCCCGAGTGTTCGCCCACAGCACGGTCGAGCGTCTCGCTGCCGCTAGCACGGTGCCCGTGGTGAACATGCTCAGCGATCACAGCCATCCGCTGCAGGGTCTCGCCGATGCGCTCACGATGCAGCAGGTGCTCGGCGACCTTGCTGGACGCACCGTGTCGTTCGTCGGCGACTACAACAATGTGTCGCGGTCGTTGGCCGAGATCGCGGTGATGGAGGGGATGCATGTCCGCCTCGGATGTCTGACTGGCTGGGACGCGTCGCCGGAGGAGTTGGCGTCGATTGAAGCCCTCGGACCCGGCACCGTCATGCAGACCAACGATCCTGCCGAGGCGGTGCACGGCGCCGACGTCGTGCACACCGACACCTGGACCTCGATGGGGCACGAGGCCGAGAAGGCAAAGCGGGCGACGATGTTCGGTGCCTATCAGGTGAACGCTGCCCTGATGGCACATGCTGCACCCGACGCGTGGTTCATGCACTGCCTACCCGCCTACCGCGGACTGGAGGTGACTGCCGAGGTCATCGACGGCCCCCGGTCCCTCGTCATTCCTCAGGGCCACAACCGCATGCACACCGCGAGGGGTGCCCTGGCCTGGCTTGCAGGAGTTCGTCCATGACCACCAAGGTGCAGCGTCAGCAGACCATTGCCCGTCTCATCGGTAAGCATCCGGTCACGAGCCAGCCGCAGTTGGTCGAACTGCTCGGCGGCGAAGGTATCTCTGCCACCCAGGCCACCGTGTCGCGCGACCTCGACGATCTCGGCGCGGTGAAGGTGCGCGTACCGGGCGGCGACACCGTGTACGCCATCCCCGAGTACGAGCCGGCGCGTCTCGCGCCGGAAGACCATCTTCGGCGGGTGCTGGGCGAGTGGGTGGCCGAGGTGCGTTCGTCGGGCAACCTGGTCGTGCTGCGCACGCCGCCAGGCTGTGCGCACGTCGTGGCATCTGCGCTCGACCGGGCAAGTCTGACGGGGCTGCTGGGCACCGTGGCGGGCGACGACACGCTCCTCTGCGTGGCCGACGAACAGCTCGGCGGCCCGGCGCTCACCACGTTCCTGCGCGACCTGGCGGGCCTGTCGTGAGCGGCGCCGATCCGACAGGTACCGGTCACACCGGTGCTGGTATCACCGGTGCCGGGGGCAACACGCTCTGGCACGGCCGGTTCGAGGGCGGCCCTGCGGCCGAACTGATGGCCTTCACCGAGAGCCTCTCGTTCGACCAGCGACTCTGGCCCGACGACATCGAGGGTTCGCGCGCCCATGTACGCGGCCTCGCCCGCACGGGCATCATCAGCGACCTCGAGCGCGACCAGGTGCTGGCGGCGCTCGACACCGTGGCAGCGGAACTCGGTGACGGCACGTTCGTGTTCGCGCCGAGCGACGAAGACATCCACACCGCAGTCGAACGTCGGGTCACCGAACTGGCAGGTGCCGCCGGAGCAAAACTGCACACCGGCCGCAGCCGCAACGACCAGAGCGCCACCGATGTCCGACTCTGGTGCAAGCGCGAACTGATGGTCGTCGCCCGTCGAGTCGTCGACCTCCAGGCGGTGCTGCTGCAGCGGGCCGACGCCGCGGGCGAGGTGTACCTGCCCGGCTACACCCACCTCCAGCGGGCACAGCCGGTGCTGTTGGCCCATCACCTGCTGGCGCACGGTTGGGCCCTCGGTCGCGACGTCGACCGTTTGCTCGACGCACTCGACCGCATCGACGTCTCGCCCCTCGGCGCAGGGGCATTGGCAGGTTCGTCGCTGCCCCTCGACCCCGACGGAAACGCCGCCGATCTCGGTTTCGCTCGCCGCTTCGAGAACTCGCTCGACGCCGTTGGTTCGCGCGACCACATCGCCGAGGCGTTGTTCGTGCTCACGCTCATCGCCATCGACCTGTCGCGCATCGGCGAGGAGTTCGTGCTGTGGACCACCGACGAGTTCGGGTTCGCCCGCCTCGACGACGGCTACGCCACGGGTTCGTCGATGTTGCCGCAGAAGAAGAACCCCGATATCGCCGAGCTCGCCCGGGGCAAGGCCGGGCGAGTCATCGGCGATCTCACCGGCTTTCTCGCCACCATGAAGGGCCTGCCTCTCAGCTACAACCGCGACTATCAGGAGGACAAGGAGCCGCTGTTCGACGCAGTCGATCAGGTTCGCCTGGCCCTCGGGGCCGTCACCGGCATGATCGCTACGGCCACCTTTGTACCCGAGCGCATGCAGGCCGCGGCCGATGCCGAGACCACCGCAGCCACCGACCTGGCCGAGTGGTTGGTGCAGCGCGGCATCCCGTTCCGCGACGCACACGCTGTCGTCGGAGCACTGGTTCGGCGTGCGCTCGCCGGTGAGGCGAGCCTGCGCGACCTCGTCGCGGCCGACCCGCTGCTGGGTCCGGATGCTGCGGCGCTCGTCGCGCCGGGCGTGTCGGTGCGTCGCCGCACCACACCTGGTGGAGCGGGTCCCGGGCCGGTGGCCGAACAACTCGAGCGGTTCCGGCGCAGGGTGGGCGAGTTGCGTGCAGCAGTTGCCGACGACGTTCGCTGAACGCGACGCACTCGTCGTCGCACCCGATTTGCTCAACAAGCTCATCGTCGTCGGGGGCCGTGTGGCGCGCATCGTCGAGGTGGAGGCGTACACCGCCGACGACCCCGCCAGCCATTCGTTTCGCGGTTGCACCGCACGCAATGCGTCGATGTTCGGTCCGGCCAGCCACTGGTACGTCTACCTCATCTACGGCATGCACCATTGTCTCAATCTGGTCACCGGTGCTGTGGGTGATGGTCAGGCAGTCCTCATCCGCTCCGTGCTCATAGAGGGCATCCATCCCGCCCTCACCCGGGGGCCTGGTCGAGTGTGTCGCGAGTTGGGCATCGACCGGTCGATCGACGGCACCGAGGCATACCTCGCCGACGATGGTGAGTCACCACCGGCTGACCCGCTGGTGACACCCCGCATCGGTATCAGCAAGGGCGTCGACCTTCCTCGGCGGTGGCTGGTGCGGTGACGCCGCTCGTCAGACGTGCCGTCAGGTGCCGCCGTGCTCCCAGTGCATCCAGTAGCCGTGCGGATGACAGGTGGCCAGGCGCTGCACCTCGCGCTGACCGTTACGCCAGCGCACCACCGACAGCACGGTGAGGTCCTCGGCGGGGTCGGTGGTGGGGATGGGCAGCCCGAGCGTCTGGGCTGGGCTCTCCGCCAGCACCCACGAGAGGTCGAAGCAGCCACCCAGCTCGTCGAGCGTGGCGACGTACCGCTGCCGGGCCTCGGGCGAGAGGTAGTTCAGCACCCAGCTGTTGGTCACGGTCGGGTGCCCCGCTGCCGCCGCCTCGACCACGGTGGCCGCCAGGTCGTCGACAGCATCACCGCGGCGCACGACAGGCCGGACAGCGCGGGCGAGGTCGATGGCGGCGACGAGGCGCTCGAACCGGTCGATCTGATCGGGCCACACGCATGCCTCGAGCCACCGCAACGCATCGTCGTCGTCGAGGTCGATGGGGAAGGCGTCGATGCCGACAGAGGCCGCAAGGCGGGGGAGTGCGTCGGGTACGGGCACCGGACCGCGCGTGCTGCACACGAGGTGCACCGTCGATGCGGGCCCGACTGGGCCGCCCGGTTCGTAGGTGTAGTGGAACCGGTCGAGCAGCAGGTTCAGCCCGGCGCTCGCCCCGACATCCACCAACGACAACGGACCCACCTCCGCGTCGACCATCGCCAACGCCGGCAGGAAGAGCGCACAGCGGCCAACTTCGTTGGTCTGTGTGTGGCGGGTGGCGATGGCGGCGCGGATGGCGTCGGCGTGCCGCACGGTGAACTCGCGGAATGCGGTGAACGCGTCGCCCTCGGCAGGTTCGTCGTGGAGGTTCGGGTAGAAGCGGGCGAGGGCCGGCTCGCGGGTGCGCAACAGTTCGTGGTGCACGGCGGCGAACAGCAGGACCGGGATGGCCTGTTCGTCGGAGGCGACCTGCAGCAGCGAGCGCACCTCGGCGTCTTCGGCGATGGCCAGAGCGAGCGAGCGGTACAGCGGTGCTCGTGTCGCCGAGGTGCCGGCGAACGATCGGAACCGCTCGGCCAGCGTGTCCGAGGAGACCATAGGGCACGACGCTACCGGCACCCGATCGACCGGAGGAATCGATCGAGGGAATCGACCGGTGAACTGGCAACATGGTGCACCTATGGATCTGCTCGCCGATCTCGAGGCCCGCGGCCTCGTTCACGACACCACCGACCGCGAGGCACTGCGCGCCCGGCTTGCGGCAGGTCCCATCGGGCTCTACATCGGCTTCGACCCCACCGCCGACTCGCTCCACGTGGGTCACCTCGTCGGCCAGCTCTACATGCGTCGCTTCCAGATGGCCGGCCACCGCCCGTTCCCGCTCGCAGGTGGGGCCACCGGCATGATCGGCGACCCGGGTGGCCGCAGCGAGGAGCGCAACCTCCTCGACAACGATGCCCTGCGGCACAACGTCGAGTGCATCAAGCGGCAGCTGTCGACGCTGCTCGACTTCGAGCCCGGGCCGTACCAGGCCACGCTGGTCAACAACGCCGACTGGACGGCGTCGGTGAGCATGCTCGAGTTCCTCCGCGACGTCGGCAAGCACTTCACCGTCAATCAGATGATCGCGAAGGACTCGGTGCGCAGCCGTATCGAGAGCGAGCACGGCATCTCGTACACCGAGTTCAGTTACATGCTGTTGCAGGCCAATGACTTCCGATACCTGTTCGAGACCCATGGTGTCGAGCTGCAGGCAGGCGCGAGCGACCAGTGGGGGAACATCACCGCTGGCGTCGAACTGGTGCGGCGCCGGCTCGGCAAGCAGGCGTTCGCCGCCACGCATCCCCTGATGGTGAAGAGCGACGGGTCGAAGTTCGGCAAATCGGTGGGTGGCGCGGTCTGGCTCGACCCGGCTCGCACCTCGCCGTACCAGTTCCGCCAGTTCTGGATGCAGACGGAGGACCAGATGGTTGGCACCTATCTGCGCATGTTGTCGCTGCAGCCGATCGCTGACCTCGAGGTGCTCATCAGCGACCACACCGCAGCGCCCGAACGCCGGCTGGCACAGCGTGCGCTCGCCGACGAACTCACTGCGCTGGTGCACGGCGCCGACGCTGCGCGTGCCGCCGAGGCGGCCGCCGGCGTGCTGTTCGGCGGTGATCCCACCCATGCCTCGGCCGCCGCCCTGGCTGTAGTGGCCTCCGAGGTCCCCACCGTCCTCATCCCGGCCGACCTCGACGGTCGCCGTGTGCACGAGTTGCTTGTCGAAGCCGGTGTGGCCAAGTCCAACGGAGAGGTCACCCGTCTGCTCGCCCAAGGAGCGGTCCGCGCAGGAAATCGCGTGCTCGATGCGGATGGCCTGCTGCATGCGTCCGACCTGCTCGTTGGCGGTATCGTGCTGCTGCGAAAGGGCAAGCGAGACTTCGTGGTCGGAAAAGTTTCCGCCTGAGGTTGCCAGCCCCGAGGTGCTCCGCTAGGGTTGCAACTCGCCTCGGGGAGCGGTAAACGCTCCGGAGAGAAGCACCAACGCCGGTCCGCCGGTGAGTGCACGAGCTACGGCTCCTTGAAAACAGAAGAGAAGATAGAACGCCAGTGCGGTCAGCACGGCGGCAGGCGCTTGCGTCTGTCTCTGGAGCTGTCCGTCAATTCACAAGTCCTCCGATCCCAATCGGAGGCAATCAGCCGGAACGTGATGTCATCCAGCGTGAGCTATTCCCTCACGTGACATCGCCGGCTCTCAAGCGAACGCCCCGGGTAACCGGGTTTGTTCTTGTTGGAGAGTTTGATCCTGGCTCAGGACGAACGCTGGCGGCGTGCTTAACACATG
>JBAXSU010000098.1:0-12933 GCA_037130535.1 Actinomycetota bacterium | reverse complement strand
GATCGACGGATCGCGCAAGCCGTACTCGTCGCCCTGGCCGATGTACTTGCGCCAGATGCGGTTGAGCTGCTCGGTGACCCAGGAACCCTCGGTGGGGTCGTCCTCGGCGATCTCGCGCTCGACGGTCACCTTCATGCTCATCCAGTGGTACATGTTCTCCGGGTTCACGATGATGATCGTCACCTGCGGGTTGTCGCGGATCCAGCCCGTCTTCTTGCGGTGAGCGGCAACGTTGACCAGCACCTTGTCGCCCTCGTAGTCGAACCACATCGTGGTGAGGCCGGGCCGCCCATCGGGACCCATCACTGCCATCACACAGGCGTACGGCTTGTCCATCAACTGCTTGTACATCGGGTCGAGGTCGGAGATCGACGTGACCGACGTGCGCTCTCCCACGCCGAACTGGCCGGCCTGCAGACCCTCCGAGACATCCTTGAACTTGGCGACCTTGACACCCATGGTTTCCCCTCTCGTTCGGTCGACACCGTCCCCAGGGCCGACGACCGAAATGTAGTCACAAATCGCCGGGCGCTCAACCCCGACGGGTCAACGAGTGCCGGTGGGCCGACGCGGCCCGCGGACCGCATCGAGCACGTCGCCGTATGCCGACGGATCGACGACGGCGTCGATGAGCATCGGCCCGGGCGAGTCGAACGCAGTGCGCAGCGCCTCTCGGTACTCGGCGGTCGAGGTGACGCGCACGGCGGGCAGTCCGCATGCGGTGGCGACGGCGGCGAAGTCGACGGTGCGGTAGGCGGTCGCAGCAGCACCGCCCTGACCGGCCGATGCCTGCTTGGCGGCGATGAGGCTGAGCGACGCATCGTCGAACACCACGACGGTGACGGCGAGGCCGAGCCGCGCCAGCGTCTCGAGTTCGCCCAGCGCCATGCCCAGGCCACCATCGCCGGTGAAGCACACCACTCGGCGGTCGGGCCGGGCCAGCGCGGCAGCGATTGCGGCGGGAAGGGCGAACCCCATCGTCGCCAGGCCGCTGGAGATGAGCAGCGAGCACGGTTCGTCGGCCGGCCACAGGGGCATCGCCACGAGCATGTGTGCCCCTGCGTCGACCGTGGCCAGCGAACCCTTCGGTGCTGCGGCCGCAGCGAGTTCGACGACCTCCTGCGGCACCAGCGCCACCGGCCGCTCGGGTACCACGGCGCGCAACTCGGCCTCGGCACGCAGGCGATGGGTGTGCCCGTGCCCGGGCGCCCACTGCGTGCGGAGCACATCGCCCAGCACAGCCACCTCGGCAGCCAGCGCCGCTGGGTCGACCACCACCTCGGCGTGCAGTGCGGCGCCGAAGAACGTGCTGTCGGTGATGGCCCAGGTGCCGAGCAGCACGACACCTGCCTCAGCAGGCCATGGCGCCGGGATGAACTCGACCGGGTCGAGGCCGATACCGATGACCAGGTCGGCCTGGTCGAGCAGCGGCTGTTCGATCGTGGCCCCGGTGGCCACCCCCGCGCACCAGTCGGCGCTGTCGGCCACCATGCCGCGGGCCTGGTAGGTGCACAGCATCGGCACGTTCGCCGAGGCGCCCAGTTCGGCGAGGGCCTCAGCCACGGCGCTGCGCTGTGTGGGGCCGCACACCACCGCACCCGACCCGACGACCACGACGGGGCGCTGTGCCGTGGCGAGTGCCTGGCGGTAGCGAGCGAACTCGTCGGCCGACGCCGCCACAGCGACCGTCGGGTCGGCAGGCACCTCGGTGTCGGAGCCCGACGCGGTGGGGTCGATGTCGACATGGACGGGCCCGGGCCGGCCGCCCAGCGCAAGGGCTGCGATGGCATGGGCAGCCGAAGCGGACCGTCCGTCGAGCACGACCGACGCCTTGCTGACGGTGCGCAACAGGGCCTGCTGGTCGAGTCGCTGGTGCGAGATCCGTTCGCGGTCGGCAGCCGCCACACAGTCGGTGACGAGCACCATCGGCTGATGGTCGAGCAGTGCCTGCGCGACACCGTTCACAGCGCTCGCCGCACCCGGGCCTCGCGTGGCGACGGCAAGTTCCGGTGCGCCCGTCAGCTGGCCCATCACGCCTGCCATCACGGCGGCCGCGGTCTCGGTGTGGGTGAGCACGAACCGCAGACCCTGCTGCACCACCTCGCCCACCACGTCGAGGTTCGAACCACCGCCGGGCACACCGAAAGCGTGGGTGGCCCCAGCCTCACGGCAGGCGCGCACGAGCGACGCGGCGATCGACCGGCGCGATCCGGCTGGGGACGAGGGCGTTGCGGTCATGGGGCGTGGGCTCGCATCTGGAAGCGGTAGGTGTACCGCGACACGTTGAAGTGGTTGATGGCCAGTTCGAGGAGGTCGCCGTTGTGGTCGACGTACAGCCGGTCGATGCGCAGCACGGGGTCGCCTTCGCGGCACTCGAGTGCCGCAGCGATGCGCGCATCGGCGAGTTCAGCGGTGATGGTCTGGTCGGCTCCGGCGATCGGGCGACCGGCCACTCGTTCGACCACGCTGAGCACCGTGAGGTTGCGCTGCACGCCGGTGAGCGCGAACTCGGGCACGTCGAGCAACCCTCGTCCGACGGCGACGGGCAGGTAGGCCACGGTGACGCAGTAGGGGCGGTCGAGGTGCAGGCGCCGGAAGCGCATCGTGACCACCGTGTCGGAGTCGAGATGCAGTCGCCCGGCAGCGCTGATGTCGACACCGATCCTGGGAGGGTCGAGCACGTCGAGGTCGGTGTCGTCGGCGAGTGCCATCAACTCGTCGATCGAACCCGACGAGCGCATGTACTTGCCCGACATCCCGGCGACGAACGTGCCCCGGCCGGGGATGCGGTACACGATGCCCTCGGCCACCAGGTCTTGGAAGGCACGCCGCACTGTCTGTCGACTCACCTCGTGCTCGAGGCACAGGTCGGCTTCGGTGGGCAGGGCGACACCGGCGGGATAGGCGCCGGCGGCGATCTCGGCGCGGAGTCGGTCGGCGACGATGCGGTACGCCGCCGTGGCGTTGCGCGCCGGGGGCACCACGATGGCACGACTCATGGCCGTACATTAGGCTTGCTGCGACCGCTGCGGCAATGGGCCAGACCCTGCGCAGACGGGTGCAGCACACCGAACGGGAGCCACAGGTCATGCCAAATGCATCGCCGCAGGTCGACACGGCGTCGTTCGTCGACGGTGTCGACCTCCACCACGACTCGAGCTTCACGGTCGTCGACCCGGGAACCGGCGCTGAGTTGGCGGAGGTGGGCGCGGCGACGGCAGCCGATGTCGACCGAGCCGTGGCGGCTGCGCGTCGGGCCTTCGACGACGGGCCCTGGCCGCGGCTCGCTCCGCGCGATCGTGCCCGGGTACTGCGCCGACTCGGCGATCTGCTGCTGCGCGACCGCGACGAGCTCGCCCACATCGAGAGCTGCGACACGGGCAAGCCGATCACGCAGGCCCGCACCGATGTCGATGTCTCGGCCAGGTACATGGAGTTCTACGCCGGGGTCATCGAGTCGGTGCACGGCGACACCATCCCCGCCATTCCCGGTGTGCTGGCCTACACGCTGCGCGAGCCACTGGGTGTCACGGCGCACATCGAACCGTGGAACTACCCGCTGCAGATCGGCTGTCGCTCGGTCGCGCCCGCATTGGCGATGGGCAACTGTGCCGTGCTGAAGCCGGCCGAAGAGGCGCCGCTCAGCCTGCTGCGGTTGGCCCGGCTGGCGGCCGAGGCCGGAGTACCCGCCGGTGTGCTGAACGTGGTCGCTGGCCTCGGCGAGGTGGCCGGTGCTGCACTCGCCGGGCACCGCGGCATCGACCACCTGTCGTTCACCGGGTCGGTGGAGGTGGGTGCGCTCGTCGCTGCGGCAGCGGCGCGCAACGTCGTGCCGGTCGCGCTCGAACTCGGTGGCAAGTCGCCGAACATCGTCTTTCCCGACGCCGACCTCGACCGGGCACTGCCCATCATCGCCAAGTCGGTGCTGCAGAACGCCGGGCAGACGTGTTCGGCAGGCTCGCGGCTGTTGGTGCATCACGAGGTGCGTGCCGAGGTGGTGGCGCGACTGGGCGCCATCCTCGAAGGCGTGCGGATCGGTCGCGGGCTCGACGACCCCGAACTCGGCCCGCTCATCTCGGCCCGTCAGCTCGAGCGTGTCGAGCGGATGGTGGCCGAGGGCAGCGTCGGCGCGCACGTCGTCACCGGTGGGCAGCGGGCGTTCGTGGCCGGGTGCGAGGGCGGGTTCTTCTACCGGCCCACGCTCGTCGACGGGGTCGATGCCGCCAACACCCTGGCGCGCGACGAGGTGTTCGGCCCGGTGGTGGTCTCGTATCCGTTCGCCGACGAGGCCGAGGCCGTGCGGCTCGCCAACGGCACCGACTACGGCCTCATCGCCGCGGTGTGGACCTCCGACGTCGGCCGAGCCCACCGCATGGCCGCGGCCCTGCGCTGCGGTCAGGTCTACGTGAACGGGTACGGCGCCGGGGGAGGGGTCGAGTTGCCCTTCGGCGGTGTGAAGCACTCGGGCTACGGGCGCGAGAAGGGTGCCGAGGCGGTGCTGGCGTTCTCGCAGACCAAGACCGTGGCCGTCGCCACCGGCACCCCGTGAGCTGTCCGCTCGACGGCCTCGTGGTCGTCGCCCTCGAACAGGCCGTGGCGGCGCCATTCGCCACTCGGCAGCTCGCCGATGCCGGGGCGCGTGTCATCAAGATCGAACGAGTGGGCGAGGGCGACTTCGCCCGCCACTACGACGATGCGATGGGCCCCGGCTTCTCGAGTTGGTTCCTGTGGCTGAACCGTGGCAAAGAGAGCGTCGAGCTCGATGTGAAGACGCCCGAGGGCCGCGCCGTCCTGGCCGACCTCATCGCCCGGGCCGATGTGCTCGTCCAGAACCTCGTGCCCGGCGCGCTCGACCGGCTCGGACTCGGCATCGCCGAGCTGCGCGCCCGCCACCCACGGCTCGTCACGTGTTCGATCACCGGGTACGGCCCCGACGGGCCGTACCGCGACCGGCGGGCCTACGACCTGCTCGTGCAGGCCGAGGCGGGCCTCGTATCGCTCACCGGCACCCCCGACATCCCGGTGAAGGCGGGGGTCAGCGTCGCCGACATCGCTGGCGGGATGTACGGCTACAGCAGCGTGCTGCTGGCACTGCTGCAGCGCGGCATCACCGGCGAGGGCGCGCATGTCGAGGTGTCGCTGTTCGACGCCTTGCTGGAATGGCTCGGCCACCAGGTCACCCTCACCCGCCAACTGCACCGGCTGCCCCGCCGCGCCGGTGCCCGCCACGCCACCATCGCCCCGTACGGGCCGTTCCCCACCGCAGCAGGCGGCGATGTGGTCATCGCGGTGCAGAACACCAAGGAGTGGCGGGCCCTCTGCGCGGCGATCGACGCACCCGACCTGGCCGACGACGAGCGGTTCGCCACCAACGAGGGCCGCGTTGCCAACGGCACCGAACTCGACGAACGCATCGGTGCCCGCACCCGATCGTTCACAGCCGACGCGCTCGTCAACCGGCTCGAGGCGGCCGGTCTCGCCTGGGGCAAGGTGAACGACCTGTTCGCCGTGCTCGACCATCCCCAACTCGTCGCCCGGCAGCGTTGGGCCGACGTCGACACCCCGAACGGCACGTTCCAGGCGCTGCGGTCGCCGGTCGACGTTGAAGGCATCGACATCGAGATGGGTCGTGTGCCCCGCCTCGGCGAGCACACCGCCGCCGTGCTCGACTGGCTGCGAGAGACTGATCCACGATGACCGCTGCCTCACCATCGAACCCGTTGCGGGTGTGCATCGCCGGCGGCTCGCTCGGCGGGCTCACCGCGGGCCTGCTGTTGCGCGACCTGGGCCACGACGTCACCATCCACGAGCGCTCGCCGGTGGAACTCGAGCAGCGTGGTGCCGGCATCGGGTTCCTGCCCGACAGTGCGCGGTATCTCGTCGAACGGCTGGGTCGACCGATCGACGAGATCGGCACCAGCACCGATGTCATCCGCTACCTCGGCCGCGACGGTGGTGTGCTCCACGAGATCGCGCACCGCTACCACTTCTCGTCGTGGAACACCGTGTACCGCAACCTGCTCGGGGCGTTCGGACGCGACCGGTACGTGCTGGGCAGCGAAGTGGTCGGCAGCGTCGACGGCACCGACGCAGTGACGGTGCAGTTCGCCGACGGCCACGGCGAACGGGCCGATCTGCTGGTGTGCGCCGACGGTGTGGGTTCCACCTTCCGTCGAGCACTGCTGCCGGACGCTCGGCACGCGTATGCCGGCTACGTGGCCTGGCGGGGCATGGTGTCCGAGGCGGCGCTCGACCCTGCCGTGGTCGCTGCGCTGGGCGATGCGATCACCTACTACGTCTACGCGAACAGCCACATCCTCGTGTATCCCATTCCCGGGGCCGACGGCTCGATCCTCCCCGGGCAGCGGTTGATCAACTTCGTCTGGTACCGCAACTACCTCGACGGCGACGACCTGCGTGATGTGCTGCTCGACCGGCACGGTGTGCAGCGCGAGATCTCGCTCCCGCCCGGCACCGCGCGGGCCGATCATGTCGACGAGGTACGTGCCACGGCCAGGGCGCGTCTGCCGCAGGTGCTCGCCGAGGCGGTCTGCGCCGTCGACGACCCGTTCCTGCAGGTGGTGTACGACGTCGAGATCGAGCGCATGGCATTCGGCCGTATCTGCCTCGTCGGCGATGCCGGGTTCGTGGCTCGTCCGCACATGGCGGCCGGCACGGCCAAGGCTGCGGCCAATGCCTGGGCGCTGGCCGACGCACTCGCTGCGCACGCCGATGTGCCCGAGGCGCTGCGCGCGTGGGAGCCCGGTCAGGTCGAACTCGGGCGGCAGCTGGTGGCCCGCACCCGCCGTGTCGGCGATCAGTCGCAACACCTCGGCACCTGGGACGCCACCGACCCCGATCTGTTGTTCCGACTGCGTGAGGAGGGACCGTGAACGCACGCACAGCGGTGGCGAGCCGCATGGCCGAGGCGGCCGTGGCGCTGATCGAGTCGCTTGACGACGCCCGGCGAGCCCTTGCCTGCTGGCCGATGAGCGACCACGACGAGCGGCTGCGCTGGTTCTACACGCCCACCGACCACGGCGGTCTGCCGATCTCGGCGATGCAGCCGGCCCAGCAGCGTCTCACCCATCGCCTCGTGGCCACCGGACTCTCGCGACCGGGCTACGTGACGGTGGCGACCATCATGGGGCTCGACAACGTGCTCGACATGATCGAGGGCTGGACCGCCACCTGGGGTCGCGAACGCGGGCGCGATCCGGGCCTCTACTACGTGCGCATCTTCGGCGATCCGGCGAGCGGCGAGCCGTGGAGTTGGCGGTTCGGAGGCCATCACGTGTCCGTCCACCACACCATCGTCGACGGCGAGGTGGTGGGGTCCACCCCGTGTTTCCTGGGTGCCGATCCGGCTTCGTCACCGCTGCTCGGCCCACACCTGCTGCGGCCCCTTGCTGCAGCCGAAGACCTCGGCCGCGAGTTGGTCCGCTCGATGGACGAGTCGCAGCGCGCGCTGGCGATCGTGTCCCCCGTCGCCCCGGTCGACCACGTCAGTGCGAACCGTTCGGTCTACGGCGCCGGCGACGGCGACCTACCGTTGCCGCTCGGCGAGGTGTGGCGCAACCGGTTCACCGGCGACCTCGGTGCCAGGGTCGAGGCGATCCAGGCCCAGGCCGAGGCGGCGGCCGGGCTGACGGTCGAGCACCTCGAAGCGGTGCGACTGCTCGCCGATCGACCGCGTGGCATGTCGGCGGCGCAGTTGCGGGCCGATCAGCGCCAGATCCTGCGGGCGTTGCTCGACGTGTACGTCCAGCGGATCCCCGACGAACTGGCCGAGGCCGAAGTGGCCAAGTACGCATCCGACGATGCACTCGACGCGCTCCACATCGTCTGGGCCGGCGGGCTGGAACCGGGGGAGGGGCACTACTACCGGGTCCACGGGCCGACGCTGCTGGCCGAGTACGACAACACCCAGCGCGGTGCCAACCACGTGCACACGGTGTGGCGCGACCCTCGCCACGACTTCGGGGTCGACGCCCTGCGCGCCCACTACGAACACGGTCACCGCCACTGAGCCACTCGGCCGGGCCGCCACTCGACACGCGCCGGGGACGAGGACCGAACAAACATTCGGTGGTGTATGTAACTGAGGTACGCTCGCACACCATGGCGCGGCGGACACAGGAGGAACGGTCGACGGCGACGCAGGCGGCGTTGGTCGGCGCGGCGATCGACCTGCTGGTGCGGCGCGGTTGGGCGGCCACCACCGCGGCCGAGGTGTGCCAGCAGGCCGGCGTCACCCGCGGCGCGCTGATGCACCACTACCCCAACCTCGGCGGGCTGCTCGCCTCGGCTCTCGACCAGTTGTACGACGACATGCTGGCGAAGGCCGGTGGGCCGGCCGACACCGTGTGCGGCGCCATCGACACGGCCTGGACGGCCATCGGCGACCGGCGTTTCAAGGCCGTGATGGAGGCGTGGTGGGCAGCGGGCAACGACCCCGACCTGGCCCGTCAGATCGGGCCGGTGGTGGCCCGGTTCGCAGCGCTGGTGTCGCCGCGCAACTCGGCGTCGAAGCGGTTCCGCGACCCTGCGGTGGCGACCTTCCTCCTCACCTCACGTGAGGCGCTGCTGGGCCTGGCCATGGGCCGCGCCACATCGGGTGGGCGGCCGCTCGACCACGAGGCCGCCGTGCTCACCGCGTTGCGCGAGCAGGCGACCGCGCTCGACACCACCCACCTCGACCGATACGGAGCCCGTGCATGACTGCCACCGACTCGACCACCACGACCTACACGGTGTGCACCATCTGCGACGCCGGCTGCCAGATGCGCGCCGTCGCCGTCGACGGCAAGGTCGTGAAGATCCTCCCGCACGACTCGCCGGCCCTCGCCCGCAACATCTGTTACAAGGGCACCGCCGCGCCGCAGATCCACAACCACCCCGATCGGCTGCGCACACCGTTGAAGCGGGTGGGCGCCCGCGGCGACGACCGGTGGGAGGAGATCTCGTACGCGCAGGCGATGGACGAGATCGCCGAACGGCTCCGCGGCGTGGTGGACACCTACGGGCCCGAGGCACTCGCCGTGTCGACGTCGGGCTGGAACACGCAGACCACGCACGGGTTCGACCGCCGGTTCATGAACCTGCTCGGCTCGCCGAACTGGATCAGTGGCGTGTCGTTGTGCGCCGGCAACACCGCCGCGGTGAACCGGCTCACCTACGGGTGGTTCCCGTTCCCCGACCTGATGAACACGAACTGCATCGTGTTGTTCGGCCACAACCCGCGCAAGCACTCGTGGACCCCCATCTTCAACATGGTCGAGGCCGCTCGTCAGCGTGGTGCCACGGTCATCGTGCTCGACCCGCGTGTGTCCGAGCAGGCCGAGCGAGCCGACGTGCACCTGCAGTTGCGTGCGGGCACCGATGCCGCAATGTGCCTCGGCTGGTTGAAGGTCATCTTCGACGAGGGCCTCTACGACGCCGACTTCGTGCGCGACTGGTGCGTCGGCTTCGACGAACTGCGCGCCCGGGTCGACGAGTACCCGCTCGAGCGTGTCGAGCAGATCACCGGGGTCGACCGCGAGCTCATCGCCAAGGCGGCCCGCATGTACGCCACCGCCGATGGGGCCTGCATCCCGTGGACACCGGTCACCGATCAGCAGGTGTCGTCCACGTCGGCCATCCGCCTGCACTCGATCCTGAGGGCCGTGACCGGCAACCTCGACGTGGTGGGCGGCGAGATGCTGAACGGCGTGCACCCCGGCTGGCGCACAGAAGCAGATCTGCAACTGCACGACGCCATCGCGCCCGAGCAGCGCGCCAAGCAGCTCGGCTATCACACCCACCCGGTGTACACGTACCGCACCGCCGAGATGCTGCGGCCGCACCTGCAGCGGGTGTGGGGGCGCGAATGGGTCGACCAGGTGATGGGCTGCCACATGGCCAACCCCTCCGAGGTGTTCCGGGCGATGGCCGACGGGAACCCGTACCCGATCAAGGCGTTCTTCGCGCTGGGCAACAACGCGCTGCTGTCGTACCCGAACCAGCACCAGATCCACCGAGCGTTGCTGAATCAAGACCTCGTCGTGGCGCACGAGATCTTCATGACCCCCACCGCCATGCTGGCCGACTACGTGCTGCCGGGCGATGTGTTCACCGAGCGGCCGCACGTGGCCGACACGTGGGGATGGGGCAACCGGCTCACGCTGTCGGAGCAGGCGGTCGAGGCCCCGGCCGAGGCGTCGTCGACGTTCCAGTTCTGGACCGACCTCGGCCGTCGGATGGGCTTCGCCGAGCACTTCGCCTGGGACGAACTCGAGCAGGTGCTCGACCACCGGCTCGAGCCATCTGGTCGTACGTTCCGGTCGTTCGCCGACACAGTGGTGATGGAGCAGGCTCCGTCCCAGTACCGCAAGTACCGCAAGGTGGGCTTCGCCACCCCGTCGGGCAAGGTGGAGCTGGCGTCGTCGATCCTGGCCGACCTCGGCTTCGACCCGCTGCCGTACCACCGCGAGGCACCGGCGCCGAGCGAGGCCTATCCGTACCGGGTGTTCACGGGGGTCCGCGAAGACCCGTTCTTCCAGACCGGCCAGCGCAACATTCCGGTGCTGCGCCGCCGATCGCCGTCGCCGAAGCTGTTCGTCCATCCCGACGATGCGGTTCGCGACGGTCTGGTCGACCGGCAGTGGGCGAGGCTCGAGACGCCCACCGGGCAGGTGGTGGCGAAGGTGTCGCTGCAGCCGAACATGCTGCGCGGCCATGTGCGCGTGCCGCACGGCTGGTGGTACCCCGAGACCCGGGGCGACCTGGCGCTGGCCGGCGCGTTCGTGTCGAGCGACGCCGTGCTGTGCGCCGACGACGACGAGTTCCTCGACGCCGAGCAGGGCATCCCGCACTTCAAGGGTTTCGCCGGACGAGTGGTGCCGTGCGATCCGCCCGCCGGCATGGCCAGCATCACGTTGGAGGGCTGAGGGCGATGACCAAGCGTTCCGAGTTCGAACACCGCAAGCGCGAACTGCAGGCGGCCACCTTCGCCAAGGTTGCCAACAAGGCGCTGTCGCGCAGGACCACGGGCATCGACAAGGTGGCCAAGCGCGTCATCGCCAAGCAGATGGGCGTGCCGAAGGCCGACCCGGAACTCGACCACCCCGAGGCGTAGTCGTCGCGAGCCAGTCGTGATGTTGGCGAACCCGTGGGAGGGTGTCTAGGTGCCCGGGTTCGGTGGGCACCGGAACTGCGTACCCGCCGCGTCTTCGTACAACTTCACGACCGACATCTCGCCCGACTTCGGCCCGTAGGTGTCGAGCGCCCGCTGGTGGATCTGCTCGACCAGCTGCGCAACCGGGATGTCGATGCCCGTCGCCGCGCCCAACCCCAGGCCCAACTGGATGTCCTTGCACACCAGGCCCAGCGTGAAGCCCTCGTCGTAGTCGCCCCGCTCGAACACGCTGTTCACGTCGAACTGCAGGAAGTTCGACTGCGTGGGCGATGCGCACAGTGCCGTCTGCAGCATGCGCAGGTCGAGACCGAGCCGCGAGGCCATCGCCAGCACCTCCGACGTGCCGGTGGCGTACACGAACCACAGCAGGTTCAGCAGCACCTTCACCGCGTAGCCAGCGCCGTTGGGGCCGGCGTAGTAGATCTGGTCGGGCAGGCCGCCCAGGGCGCGGAACAGCGGCAGATGCTGTTCGAACGACTCGGGTGTGCCGCCGATGAACATCTGCAGCGACGCCGACGTCCGCGAATCGCCGATCGGTGCCTTGGCGAGGAACGACACAGGCGCCTCCATCACCGTCACCCCGCGGGGCTCGGCCAGCGCCTGGATCTCGTGCGCCACGTCGACCGACGACGTGCTCATGTCGATGAACGTGCTGCCCGGCCGCATGTGCTCGAGTGCCCCGCCCGCGCCGATCATGATCTCGCGTACCTCGCGGGGCCCGGGCAGCACGGTGATCAGCACGTCGCTCTGCGCGCCCACCTCGGCCACGCTGTCGGCCCATACCGCGCCGAGCGCCAATAGGTTCTCGGCCTCGTGGCGCGACAGGCTGTGCACCACCATTCGGTAGCCGGCCGCGAGCGCGCTGACGGCCATCGGGTTGCCCAGATTGCCGAGCCCGATGAGCCCGATGGTCGGCGTGTTGCTGGTCATGTTCGACATCGTTGGGAAGGTAGCACCCGGGTCGGAACCGACTCGGTGGCCTCGGCACGAAGGCGGAGCAACCGGCCCGGCGTTAGCCTGCCCGACGGAGTTCCGCAGCGTGGTGCCTGGTTTCACGCCCCGTGTCGGTCCATCCCGGCCCACCCGCTCTGCACCTCGCGCACCTACACTCCCGGCCACCAGACAACGGGAGGGCTCGATGAAGGTCGGATATGTGGTGCTGTACGTGACCGACGAGGCCGCATGTCTGCAGTTCTGGACCGAGCAGGTCGGCATGGTCGAGAAGCGGCGCAACCAGGCGGGCCCGTTCTCCATCGTGCAGGTCGGATTCTCCGATCAGGACGTCGCCTTCGAGTTGGTCCCACTGGCGCTCATGAAGGACAACCCCAGCGGCTTGGATCTGGCGACTCCGTCGATCGCGTTCCGGGTCGACGACCTCGCAACCACCCGCGCCGCGCTTGCCGCCAAGGGAGTGCAGGCCACTGAACTGGGCGAACACTCCGGCATCGCGTCCTTCGCCTTCTCCGACAACGAAGGCCGCTGGTTCGCAGTCATCGGTGCCTGAGCGGTTCAACGCGCGGCGCGACAGCCGAAGCGGGTCGCCACTAGCCTGACGACCGGAGTTCCGCCGCGTGGCACCGGATTTCGCGCCACGTTTCGGTCCATCCCCGCCGGGTTAGCTCAGTTGGCAGAGCACTTGACTTGTAATCATGAGGTCGTGGGTTCGATTCCCACACCCGGCTCCACCGCCCTCAGTCGATCTTGTTCGAGTTTCCGTCGTATGCAACGGAAAGTCGCACAAGTTCGACGAGCGGGCG
>JBAXSU010000097.1:0-13071 GCA_037130535.1 Actinomycetota bacterium | reverse complement strand
CGTCAGTCGGCGTCGACGGAGGCCAGCGACACCGACACGTCGGCGGGCACCGGGGGCAGGCGCAGGGTGAGCAGCCAGGTGATGAGCACGAATACGGCGGTGCCCCAAAGCGCCGTCACCAAGCCGTCCCACAGGTACAGCACGCCCGACAGCAGCGTGCCCACCAGGCGGCCGGCGGCGTTGGCCGAGTAGTAGAAGCCCACGTCGAGCGCCACTTCGTCGTCGTCGCTGTAGGCCAGCACGAGGTAGCTGTGCAGCGACGAGTTGAGGGCGAACACCATGCCGAACACGATGAGGCCACCCACCACGGCGACCGTGACGGCGATGTCGAGCGCCACGGCCACGGCCATCGTGGCAGCGACCGCTGCCAGCACCAGCGCCCACCGCTGTGCCGCCCGCACCTCATCGAGCGCACCGTTGCGCGTCAGCACGCGCGGCGCGAACGACTGCACCGCTCCGTAGCCGATCACCCACAGCGCCAGGAACGCGCCGATACCCGAGTACGTCCAGCCGAGTTGCTCGTCGAGGAACACCGGCAGTGCCACGACGAACCAGATGTCGCGCGAGCCGAACAGGAAGAACCGGGCGGCCGACAGGCGATTGATGGCGGTCGACTTCGACAGGATCGATCGCAGCGGCGGCTTCTTCTTCGAGCGGCCGATGTCTTCGTTCAGCAGCACCAGCAGCGCCACCACCACGACGGCCAGCATCGCCGCCATCGCCCACAGCGAGTTGTCGTAGCCCAGCCACGACAGCAGCACTGCGCCGAGGAAGAACCCCACGCCCTTCAGCGCGTTCTTCGAACCGGTGAGGATGGCCACCATCTTGAACAGCGCTCCGTCGCCGGTGCCGGCCACGGCCTTCACGGCGCTCTTCGAACTCATCTTGGTGAGGTCTTTGGCGATGCCCGACAGCGCCTGGGCAGCCATCACGAACGCCACCGACACCCACTCGCGCCAACTGGCCTGCTGCAGGGTGAGAGCCGCCAGGGCGACGATCTGCAGTCCGAGGCCCGCCACCAGCGTGCGGTTGAGGCCGCGCCGGGCGCCCACCCAGCCGCCGAGCAGGTTGGTGAGGATGCCCATGAACTCATACGCGAGGAACAGGAAGGCCACTGCCACCGGCGAGTAGCCGAGGTCGTGGAAGTGCAGCAGCACCAACATGCGCAGCGCGCCGTCGGTGAGGGTGAACGCCCAGTAGCCGGCGGTGACGAGGGCGTAGTTGCGCAGCTTCATCAGGCGCTGCCCGAACCGAGCGATGCGCCCACCTGCGCGGCCAGTTCGGCCATGCGGAACACGTAGCCGTACTCGTTGTCGTACCAGACGAGCACCTTCACCAGGCGGTCGTCGACCACCATCGTGCTCAGGCCGTCGACGATGCCCGAGCGGGTGTCGTTCACGTAGTCGGCCGACACCAGCGGCCGGTCCTCGAAGCCGAGGATGCCGGCCAGTTCGCCCTCGGCTGCGGTGCGCAGCAGCCCGTTCACCTCGTCGACCGTCACGTCGCGACGCATGGTGAACACGGCGTCGGTGAGCGACGCGTTCAGCATGGGCACGCGCACGGCCAGTCCGTTCAGCCGTCCGGTGAGCTCGGGATAGATCATCGTGATGGCGGTGGCCGACCCGGTGGATGTGGGGATGAGCGAGTTGAGGGCCGAACGGGCGCGGCGCAGATCCTTGTGGGGGGCGTCGACGATGGTCTGGGTGTTGGTGACGTCGTGGATGGTGGTGATGGCGCCGCGCTCGATGCCGATGGCGCCGTGCAGCACCTTCACCACGGGGGCGAGGCTGTTGGTGGTGCACGAGGCAGCGGTGACGATGCGGTGCGTCGCAGGGTCGTAGAGGTGGTCGTTGCAACCCATCACCACGTTGAGCGCGTCGGCATCCTTCACCGGCGCGGCCACCACCACCTTCTGCACACCTCGGGCGAAGTACGGCTCGAGCAGGGCGACTGTTCGGAACGCGCCGGTGCACTCGAGCACGAGGTCGATGCCGGATTCGTCCCACGGCACCGCGCCCGGGGTGTCGTGCGACGAGTAGCCCACTGGTGCACCGTCGATGTGCAGCGTCGAGCCAGACGACGCGACCTCACCTGCGTAACGGCCGTGCACGGTGTCGAACTGCAGCAGGTGGGCCGCGGTGGCCGCATCGCCCTTGTGCTCGTTCACGTGCACCAGCTGCAAGCCGGGCTGATGACGCAGGGCGCGCACGACGAGCCGGCCCATCCGACCGAAGCCGTTGATGCCAATGCGTATCGGAGGGGGAGTGGTCACGGGGTGCTCCTGCCAGGTTGGGTGTGGGC
The DNA here is from genome assembly GCA_037130535.1 of Actinomycetota bacterium. Classification (GTDB taxonomy): domain Bacteria; phylum Actinomycetota; class Acidimicrobiia; order Acidimicrobiales; family Ilumatobacteraceae; genus VFMC01. The sequence goes on along the minus strand of JBAXSU010000097.1, from coordinate 10,770 downwards.
GAGTCGGGTTCGGGTGCCGGCGAGGGTTGCGGTGACGGTGGCGATGCGTGCGTCGACGGCCTCCACGACAGCGTCGAACGCTGCCGCGGAGCCCACGGGTACCGGGTCGGGGATCGACCAGTGCCACCAGGTCGTGTCGGGTTGCAGTTCCTCGTGGGCGCGGTCGCACACGGTGACCACCTGGGTGCCGGGAACGATGCGGCCGATGGTGCGCGGCATGGCGCCGGAGAGGTCGAGGCCGGCGCGCCGTGCGGCGGCCACTGCGCCGCGATGCACCTGCGGGGCCGGGTGGGTGCCGGCCGAGCCGGCGGGCAGGCCGGTGCGGGCGCTCCACAGTGCGGCTGCCAGTTGCGAGCGCGCCGAGTTGTGGCTGCACAGGAAGAGCATCCGTGCCGGCAGGTCGGTGACGGAACTGCCGAGCGCCTCGAGCGCCGATGGAACGAGCCGCACATAGCGGCGCCGCCCGTCGCCGGCTGATGCACCACGCCCCACGAGGCCCGCCTGCTCGAGCACGTCGAGGTGATGGGCGAGCAGGTTGGTGGCGAGGCGGTGTCGTTGGCTCAACTCCGATGGCGAGCGGTCGCAGCAGGCCAGGTCGTCGACCAGTGCCAGGCGAACGGGGTCGCCCAGCGCCGCGTGTACGGCCACTCGCTGCTCGAAGGTGAGCGGGGTGGATGGACGACGTCTCGGCACAGCGCCAGCGTAGACGTGAGTCTTGGTTCGCTCAACATCGGTTGAGTGAATAGTTGCTGAACGGCGACCCGGTTGCGCAGGGGACATGCGGGACGGTTGTGCCTGCCGATGAGGGCCGATCGGCCCACGGCATTCGGCATCGGTACTGCTACCGTGCGCCTTCCTGCCCGGGCCTCGGCTGTGGGGCGATCGAGAAGGTGACGACGTGAGCGCGACGAGTCCGGAACCGGGTCGAGCGGCGACCTCCGAGTCGCCCGTGCCTCTGGTTCCGGCCCTGCCGCCGGTTCCGGTCGTGGGTGTCGGTGCTTCGGCCGGCGGCCTCGAGGCGCTCGAGCGGTTCTTCTCGATGGTGCCCGCCACCTGCGGGGTGGCGTTCGTCGTGGTGCAACACCTCGACCCCACCAGGAAGGGCATGCTCGCCGACATCCTGCAGAAGTCGAGCGCGATGGCGGTGGTGGAAGCCGCCGACGGGATGCCGCTGGCGCCGAACCGGGTGTATGTCATCCCTCCCAACCGCGATCTCGCGGTGGCGGGAACGACCCTGCTGGTTCGCGAGGTCGGCACAGGCCGTGGGCTGCGCCTTCCGGTGGACGTGCTGTTCCGGTCGATCGCCGAACAGCGTGGCGCAGCGGGCGTTGGTGTGGTGCTGTCGGGGATGGGTTCCGACGGCACGCTCGGGCTGCGGGCCATCAAGGAGAGCGGTGGCGTCACGTTCGTCCAAGAACCGAGCACTGCGGCGTTCGACGGCATGCCCCGCAGCGCGGTCGACGCCGATGTCGCCGACGTCGTCGCCCCGGTCGACGAACTCGCCGGACTGGTGCTCGAACACATCAGCCGACCGGCCACCGCCGCTGCCGAGCGACTGGCCGAGGCGGTGTCGGACGAACGTCGCGCCGACAGCGCCGACCGCGACGACCTGACCCGGATCGTCGAACTGCTCCGGGTGGCCACGGGCCACGACGTGTCGCAGTACAAGCAGGGCACCATCATGCGCCGGATCGAACGGCGGATGGGGCTGCACCAACTGGCCAGGCTGTCCGACTACCTGCGCTACCTGCACGAGCACCCGGCCGAACTCGGTCGGTTGCACCGTGAGTTGATGATCGGGGTGACCAACTTCTTCCGCGACCCCGAGGTGTGGACCGCACTGCGCGATGAAGTGCTGCCGACGCTGTTCGACGCGTACCCCGAGGGCGGCACGCTTCGCGCCTGGACTCCTGCGTGTTCGACCGGTGAAGAGGCGTACACGTTGGCGATGCTGTTCGTCGAGGCGCTCGAGCGTCGACCGTCGTCGGCTCGCTACACGCTGCGCATCTTCGCCACCGACATCGACGACTCGGCCATCGAGCGCGCCCGTGCCGGCGTGTACCCGCTGGGCATCGCGGTCGATGTGGAGCCGAGCCGTCTCGACCGGTTCTTCGTGCGCACTGAGACACACTTCGAGATCAGCAAGCGGATCCGCCAGATGGTGGTGTTCGCCCCACACGACATCCTCGGCGACCCGCCGTTCACACGGCTCGACATCGTCACCTGCCGCAACCTGCTCATCTACCTCGAGCCCGAACTGCAGCAGCGCCTCCTACCGGTGCTGCACTACGCGCTGAACCCTGGCGGCGTGCTGGTGCTGGGAACGGCCGAGACCATCGGCGATGCCACCGAGCAGTTCGTCCCGGTGGTGGAGCGGGCTCACATCTTCCGCCGCCGCGATACCGCAGCGGTGCAGCCGGTGCGGCTGTTCCGCTACTCCATGGCCGAACAGCGGGCCGGTCTGGGGCAGGCCCCGATGGTGGTACCACCTCAGGGGAAGGCGGCGGTCGAGGGTGTCAATCTGCACCTGCAGCACATGGTCGACCGGCTCCTCGCGCAGTCGTACGGCCCAGCCGCGGTGCTGACCGACCAGCAGGGCAACGTCGTCTATGTGAGCGGTCGAACGGGCAACTACCTGGAACCTGCCTCGGGACGCGCGAACTGGAACCTGTTGGCGATGGCCCGCGACGGGCTGCGGCTGATGCTCGGCCGGGCGTTCCGCGCCGCGGTCGCCGCCCACGGCGTGCAGCGGCTCGACGAGGTGCGCATCGAGGTGAACGACGCGGTGCATCTCGTCGACGTCACCGTCCGGCCGCTCCAGCGCGACGATGCCGGATCCGACCTCGTGTTGGTGGTGTTCGAGGAGCGTCCTGTGATGGAGCAGCTCGTCGGTGCCGATGCAGCGACGGCACCGCCGAACCACGACCTGGTGTCGGAGCTGAACGCCGAGTTGGAAACCGCGTACACCGAGTTGCGTGCCGCCTACGACGACGCGCAGAGCACGCGCGAAGAGTTGGCGTCACTGAACGAGGAACTGCAGTCGACGAACGAGGAGTTGCAGTCGATCAACGAGGAACTCACCATCTCGATGGAGGAGATGCAGTCGATGAACGAGGAGCTGCAGACCCTGAACCGCGAGCTGCAGAACCGCGTCGACGAGCTCACCCTTGCCAGCGACGACATGGCGAACCTGCTCGACAGCACGCAGATCGCGACGCTCTTCCTCGACGCCGAGTTGCGGGTGCGCAGGTTCACACCACGTATGGGCTCGCTGGTGAACCTGCTCGACACCGATGTCGGCAGGCCCGTCACCGACCTCACCAGCAGTGTGCGGTACCCAGAGCTCGGCGCCGATGTGAGGGCGGCCCTCGCGAACGACAGCGCCGTCGGACGCGAGGTGACCACCGACAACGGTCGCTGGTTCGCCGTGCGGGTGATGCCCTATCGCACCCACGACGGTGGTGTCGACGGTGTGGTGATGACGTTCACCGATGTCACCGAGGCGAAGGCGCTCGAGGCGCGGCTCCGCGAAGACGGTGCGTCGTGAGCGACGCGGAACAGCTTCTCGGCGACGAGCCCACCGCTGGTGAGCACCCCGCCGATGCCGACCTCACCGATCTCCTTGGTCGGGCCGAAGCGATCCTCGCCCGGCGCACCGGCCACCAGCCCGAACTCGATCGTGATGAGACGATGCGCCTCGTCCATCAGCTCGCCGTGCACCAGATCGAACTCGACCTCCAGCAGCAGGAGTTGCGCCAGGCACGCGAGCGCCTGGCCGACAGCCTGGCGCGCTACGTCGACCTCTACGACTTCGCCCCCGCCGGGTACCTCACCCTCGACAGTTCTGGGGTGGTCGTGCAGTCGAACCTCACCGGTGCCGAGCTGCTGGGCGTGGAGCGGGTGAGGGCGCTCGGACTGCGATTCGTCGACAAGGTGGCGCAGGCCGACCGCGACATGGTCCATCGCTTCGTCGAGCACGCCCTGCACACCCGTGGCGAACACACCTGCGAGGTGCCGCTGGTGCGGTACGCCCAGCCGAACGCCATTGTCGCCATCGAGGCCAGGCGCACCCCGGAGGGCGATCAGCTCAGGCTGGCGCTCGTCGACGTGACCGAACTGCGCCAGGCCCAACTGGCGGCCGCCCAGTTCGCGACCGTTGCTCAGCGCGAGGAGACCGCGCGGATGCTGCACGACACGGTGCAGCAGCGCCTGTTCGGGCTGTCGTCGTCGCTACAGGCGCTGCAGATGCATCCGTACCTCGAGGCCGATGTGCGCGAGCGGCTGGAACTCCTCGTCGCCGACCTCGAGGTGACCATCACCAACATCCGTCAGACCATCTTTGACCAGCGGCGCGGCTGGTCGCTCGACGATCCGAACGGACGGGGATCGTCGGACTGAGCGGCGCTCAGGTGGCGATGGTCCACACCGCGCCCCACTGCAGTGCGGCGGCGACGATGGTGAACACGTGCCACACCTCGTGGTACGAGAACACGGCGGGCGACAGGCGCGGCCACTGCCGGGCGAACCCGATGGCCCCCACCGTGTAGGCGAGTCCGCCGGCAAGCAGCAGTACCACCGGCAGTGCGCCGTACCGGTTGTACAGGAACGGCACCGCAGTGACACCGATCCACGACAGGGCCATGTAGAGCACGGCGCCGATGATGCGCGCCCTGTGCCAGACGGCGAGCTTCAGCACCGCGCCCACGACGGCGCCGGTCCAGATGAACACGAGCAGGACGACGCCCCACGGGTTCGGCATGGCCAGGATGCACACGGGCGTGAACGATCCGGCGATGGCGGCGTAGATCATGGCGTGGTCGGTGCGCTGCCAGATTCTGCGGGCGCGCAGGGTGTGCACCCACCGGTGATAGGTGGTCGACGCCGCGAACATCGAGCACAGCCCGAAGGCGTAGACGATGACGGCCGCACGGGCCTTGGTGCCGTCGGCCAGCACGGCCAGCAGCACCATCAGCGGCACGGCGGTGAACAGCGCCCACTGGTGGAGCAACCCGCGCCACAGAGGCCGCGCGGGTGTACCGAGCGGCACGTCGAGTTGTACCTCGATCGGTGCCGCGAGCGCCATCGTCAGCTCGCTGTCTGCGTGGTGCGTGGCATGGCCATGACTGTTCCAGTCTTGCACGCGCATGCCCGCATCCCGAGACAGGTGAGGCCGTTGGCGATCAGGTCGCTGGTCGCCGGAATCAGGCCGTTCGCCCCTCGCCGCGGCTCCCCGGCGGCGCCGATGCTGATACTCGGATTGTCACGGAGGCCGACCATGACCAACACCTCGACCGTCGCCCGGCGCAGTGCCATCGCGAACGCGATGCATCATCCCGACGGCGATGCCGGTGCACTCATCTCCCAGCGAATCGCCGAATGGGAGCGAGCGGGCCTGCTCACTCACGCGCAGGCCGTCACGATCGGTGGTTTCGAACAGGCGCGGTCGGGTCCGCTCACCCCACCGCAGGGGGCACCGAGCACCCAGCCCATGCCTCATTCGGTCGCCCCGAGTCGCGCCGTTGCCCGCCGGGTCGAGGCCGGGCGGCTCCCCTCGGTGGCCGAGGCGCTCGGCTACCTCGGTGGCGTGTTGGCCATCTCCGGGCTGGTGCTGCTGCTCTCGCGCGTGTGGGACACCATGTCGGGCATCGGTCGGGTCGGCCTGTCGGGTGGTGCCTCGTTGGTGCTCCTGGCGGCGGGCTTCTTCATCCGCGAGGAGGCGCATCCGGCGCTCGCCCGCCTGCGGGGATTTCTCTGGTTCCTGTCCACCGTCACGGCCGGGCTGTGCGCCGGCGTCGTGGCGGTCGATGTGTTCGACGCGGCCGACGACCTGGTGACCGCCTCGGCCGTCGCGGGCGCCGTGGCGGTACATGCCGGATGGACGTGGGCAGGTCGGCCTCGGCTGCTGCAGCAGGTGCCCTTCCTGGTGGCGATCGCCGTGACTTCCGGCACCCTCACCGCGCAGATCGCGAGCGACAGCGTGGCCGGCTTGGTGGTGTGGGCCGTGGGCATCACGATCCTCGAACTGGGCGTGATGCGCATCACTCCGCTCCCGGTCGTGAGCGAGGCCGTGGGAGCCATCGCGCTGCTGATCGGGGCCACCATCGTCAGCACCGACTGGCAGGGGTTCGGCCAGTTGCTCGTCACCGCCAGTGCTGTGGGGGTGGTGGCGCTGGCAGCGTTCGACGAGCTGCTGCCCACCCGGTTGGAACGACGGTTGGTGGCCGTGATCGGTGTGTTCGCCTCGCTGCAGGCCGTGCCGAGCACGCTGGTGTTTTTCGCTCGCGGCGCGGGCATCGCCACGGGTGTGGTGACGTGGGCGATCGGCGTTGCGCTGGTGCTGCTGGCCACCCTGCCGCGGGTGCGCCTCGCCATCGTGGTCACGCTGCTGGGGGGCTTCGCGTTGGTGGGCGGCGCTGCTCTGTGCGGTGAGCAGTCGGTCGCGTTCGCCACGCTGTTCGGCCTCGTCACTGCGGTGGCACTCATCGCCATCGGCACGATGCCGAAGTGGGCCCTGATGTCGGTGGTGGGTTCGCTGGGTCTGCTCGTGAACGTGCCCTGGGCCATCAACTGGTTCTTCCCCGGCGAGGGCCGGGCACCGCTGCTGATCATGGTGTCGGGCGGCGTCATCATCGCCGTGGCACTGCTGCTCACTCGTCGCGGCGGGCGCATCCGTCAGGAACTGACGGTGCACTGAACTGGTGCGCCAGTGGGTTCAGTCGCCGCTGGCTACTCGGCGCAGGTCGTCGGCTGCCTGGCGCACCTGCCAGTCGCGGTCGGTGAGCGCCTCGTCGATGGCGGCTTCCACCTCTGGCCCCTCGAATGGGGCGAGGGCCAGCACCGCCCGGCGGCGGATGGCGGGCGCATCGGCGCAGCCGGCCAACACCGCGGGCAGGCCTCGTTCGTCGCCGATGGCGCCGAGCGCCGCTACCGCCGACTCGCGCACCAGTGCTGCCGGCGAGGCACCCGCGAGATGGATGAGTCGGTGCAGCACCGCGTCGCTCACCGACACGTGTTCGCCGCACGCCCAGGCAGCGTGCTCGACCACCGAAGGGTCGTCGTCGTGCAACGGGCCGATGAGGTCGAGGCTGGGGCGGGTGGCGGCCAGGTCGACGGCCCGGCGGCGTACACCCGGGTCGGTATCGGTGAACGCTGCCTGCAACTGCGCATCGTCGAGGCGGCCCAGGCGCTGCAGCGCGCCGAGGGCCAACAGGCGCGTGGTGGGGTCGGCGTCGTGGAGGGCGACCGACGCGCTGTCGATGTCGCCCGTGTGGCCTGCTGCTGCGATCTGTCGCCAGCGGAGGCGCGTGTGCTGATCCATCGGTGAGGCCGCGCTCAGCGGCGCAGCATGTCGGTGAGGGTGACCACGGTGTAGGCGATGCCTGCCGCCACGAGGATGGCGATGATGGCGCCGGTGATCATGGCGAGGGTGCTGGCGGCGAAGACGGCCCAGATGCGGCGCCACAGTGGAGCACCCCGGTACGGGGCGCTGGGGACGGCGTGCACCGGGACGCCGGGCCGCGGCGTGCGCCGCCCGCGTGCGACAGGCACCGTGGCTCTGGCAGGCTTGCGCCACCCGGTGGCGATGAGCGCCACGATGGCGAGAGCGGCGATCCAGGCCGAGGCAGTGGTGAGTTCCGTGAGCGACACGCAGTCAGAGATGGTACCGGCACCGGTGTCGCCGGGCCAGGCGCGCCCGAACACGCTCGGTCGACGCCACCTGTTGTGGGCGGTGCCCCTGGCAGTGGTGTCGCTGGCGATCATCACGGCGGTGCTGTTGGCGGCGTTACTACCCGGCACGCTGCGCGCCGAGAACCGCGACCAGGTCGAGGCGCCGTACGCCCTCGTGCCGTCCGACGCCGAACCGGTGGCACCGCGGCTGTCATTCGATGCTGTCGAGCGCTACCCGGCCGACGGCACGCTGCTGTTCGTGACGGTGCGACTGCCCGAGATATCGCTGCTCGACTGGTGGGCGGGCGAACTCGAGCCCGAGGTCGGCTTCTACAGCTACGAGGACAAGTACGGCACGCAGACTCCGTCGCAGCAGCAGCAGGCGAACCTGCAGATGATGCGCACCGCGAAAGAGACCGCCGAGTACGTGGCGCTCAGCCACCTCGGCTACCCGGCAACGCTGGTGCCGGGCGACGTCATCATCGACGAGTTGGTGTGCTTGCGGGTGGCCGACGACGGCTCGTGTGCCGAGCGCGCGCCATCAGACGAGTTGCTCGACCCGGGCGACAAACTGCTGGTGGTCGACGGCGACGAACTCGCCACCGTCGACGACCTCGGCCCCATCCTCGATCGCCACGCACCGGGCGACGTCATCACCGTCGAGTTCGACCGGCCCGGCGAGGGCGAGCAGTCGGGCGAGATCGAACTCACCTCCGACCCCGACAACCCCGAACGCACCATCATCGGCTTCGTACCGTTCGACACGGCGCGCGCCGATCTGCCCTTCGAGGTCGACATCGACACGGCGGCCATCGGTGGCCCGTCGGCCGGACTGGCGTTCACGCTCACCCTCATCGACGAACTCACGGCAGGCGAACTCACCGGCGACAACGCCGTGGCCGTCACCGGCACCATCCGTACCGATGGGTCGGTGGGGCCGATCGGTGGGTTGGCGCAGAAGACCTCGGCGGTGAAGCAGATGGGCGCCAAGGTGTTCATCGTGCCCACCGAACAGGGCCCCGACGATCTGGCCCGGGCGCGGCTCGTGGCGGGCGACGACCTGATGGTGGTCGACGTCGCTTCCCTCGACGAGGCGCTCGCCGCGCTGGCGGAGTATGGCGGTAACGGTTTGGAGCTGGGCACCCCCGGCGCCGACTACCAGCCGACGTCGTGATCGGCGCGCCGCGGGTCGCAGGTGGTGGGTATGCCGCTACGCGGCGCGACCGGCCACCTACGATGTGCGATTGATGGCTGTGTCGTTCTCGCGCCCCGATCCCTCGTCGCCGAGTGCCGTAGCCGCGGCGACGTTCACCAATGCCCGCAAGGGCTTCGAACCCGCCGAGGTTCGCGAATTTCTGCGCATGGTTGCCGCCGAACTTGCTCGTCTGCAGGAACGCGAACGGTTCCTCGAACGCGAGGTGCGTACCAGCCAGCGCGGCGCGGTGTCGACAGCGGCGCTCGACGAAGATGTCGTCACCCGCATGCTGGGCGAAGAGGCGGCGCGCATCTTACAGGTGGCGCGCGAAGCGGCATCGCAGATCAAGATCCGCGCCGAAGAGGGCGCCGGCCGTCTCCTCCGCGACGCCACCGACGAGGCCCAGCGGCTGCGTGAGGAGGCCGAGATCGAATCGGCCCGCCGCCGCAGCGACGCAGCGTCCGACGCTGAGGCCGAGTTGGAGATGGCCAAGCAACAGGGCCGCGAGATGGTGAACGAGGCGCGTGCCTACCGCGAGCGGGTGCTCAGCGATGTGGCCCGCCGTCGCGAGATGGCCCGCCAGCAGATCGAGCAGTTGGTGCACGGTCGCGACCGGTTGCTGCAGGCGTTCGAGCGTTCGCGCCTGGTGGCGGTCGATGTGATCGGCGAACTGGTACCGCTGGTCGAGCCCGACGAGTACGTCGACCTGTCGCCCGTCACCGGCCCGGTGCCGGTGATGAAGCCGAACACTCCGCGGCCCGGCTCCGTGGCAGTCCCCATCGCGCCGGTAGTGGAACTCGACGACGAGATCCTGCCGGTCGCCGAACCTGTCGACACCGATCCTGTCATTGCCGATCCTGTCATTGCCGATCCTGTCATTGCCGAACCTGTCGTCGAACCGCAGATCGATACCCCTGTCGAGGCCCTGGCCGAGGTGATCGAACTCGACATCCCGGCTCCCGCCGAGCCCCCGACCCGTCTCGCTGTCGACGACGACTTCGATGGCGACGACGAATTCGACGACGACCACGACGAGCCGCTCACCCTGCCGCCTGCCGCCGACAGCCGTTCCTCGGCCGACGACCTGTTCGCCCGCTTGCGCGCAGCCCGCACCCACTCGGTGGCCGAGCGCGTGGCCGTCGACGAGGCCAACGCTGCCGTCACCGAGGCAGCGCCCGTCGTCGACGCCACACCCGAGCCGGCGACACCGCCGGTGCTCACCGTGGTGCCCCCGTTGGGCGACTCGGTGTTCGCCACCACACCGGTTGCACCCGTGGTGGCCGAGGAACTCGACGACACGCCCTTCGCTCGACGCGACGAAGCCCTCACGCCCCTCATCGTCGCCGCCTCGCGCAAGTTGAAGCGGGTGCTGGCCGACGAACAGAACGATGTGCTGCACACCCTGCGTCGCAAGGATGCGGTGCGATCGGTCGACGACCTCGTGTCGGGCGACGACGAGCATGCGGCCCGTTACACCGACTCGGTTGCAGCCGATCTCACTGCGGCGGCCGTAGCAGGCGCGGTGTCGATGGGTGCCACAGCGGCCGCGGCGCAGCGCGACGTGAAGAAGGCCAACGCCATCGCTGCTGCGTCCGATGCCCTTGCGGTCGATGTGGTCCGACCGTTGCGCGACCGCCTCAGCCGCTGTGTGGCCGAGGCCGATGGCGACAACGACGAGCTGTCGTCGCTGGTGCGCATCGTGTACCGCGAATGGAAGAACCAGCGCATCGACGAGCGCCTCGACGACGTGGCCCGCATCGCCTTCGGCACAGGCGCCCTCGCCGGTGTCAGCCCGGGCACGCCCATCACGTGGACGGTCGATCCGAACGGTCCCGAGTGCGCCGATGCCGAGGACAACTGCCTGCAGGGTGTCGTCAAGGCCGGCGAGGCGTTCCCCACCGATCATG
>JBAXSU010000096.1:0-13210 GCA_037130535.1 Actinomycetota bacterium | reverse complement strand
CGTCAGCCCGTCAACACCGGCTCAGCCGTCAGCCTGCAAGGTCGCCGGTAGCGATACCGAACACGCCGAGCCACCCCGAATCGCCGTCGATCGTGGTCGAAGGAATGGTGCCTGTGGTGGCGCCCTGGCCGCCACCGGTCTCGGGGAACAGCGACGCAAAAACCAGCAGCCGGCCGGCTTCATCGACCAACGGTGCCGAGTCGTGCCCGAACCCGCTCAGGTCGGCCCCCGCCGGAGGTGACCCCACCATCGAGCTGTTGCGCTCGGTCGGTGTGAACTCGCGAAACTGTGTGCACGGCCAACTACACGACAGCACCACGAAATGCGGGAACACCTCGCTGCGGTAGGTGACGATGGCGCCATCGCGGGTGGCCACCGCTCGAGGTTCGGGGTAGGTGCCGTGCGACGGCACCGAACCTGTCAATGGCGCACTGCAGGCAAGGTCGACACACGAGGCGTACACCACCGCCGCCTGTGTGGCATCGAGCGCCACGACCACTACCGATGAACCCGACGTGGCGATCGACACACGGAACGATTGGATCGGTATCTCACGAGTCGTGCGCCTGGCGCACTCATCATCGTCGCAATGCACATAGGCCAACGGCCCGCCCACACCACCACTCGAGTAGGCGACGATGAATCGGCCATCACGGTCGGCCTCCACAGCCGGCCAGAAGCCAGCGCCGAGCTCCACCACGTTCACCGACGAGCACGCTGCGTCGGAGCAGAGCGCTAGCTTCACCATCCCGCCGCCCGCATCGTCGAACACCACCGCAACTCGGCCACCGGCGCCTACGGCCACATCGCTGTGCACCGGCCAGATCAGCTGATCGGGTGACGGCCGGTCGGCCAGCGCCATCACCTTGCGCGCCCCCACATCGCTGCGCGGGATGTCGATACGTTTCGGCTTCGAACAGCTCCGATCACCACACAGCAACAGCACCGTGGCACCGGTAGCGGCGTCGGTGGCCGACACCACTGGCACGCCGTCGGACCCCAACGAAACATGCGGGTAGAACACCCTCGACCCGAACGCTGCAATCGGCTTGCTCGAGAAATCGTCGCACCGACCCGTGCATCGACCCAGTGCCGTGGTCAGGCTGCCGAACCGGGAATACACCACCACCGCACCCTCACTGTCGATGGCAGCCGATGGGTCTTCCCCCGCCGACTGCGCCGCCCCCACACCTCCATCCAGCAACCGCAGTTCTCCAAGGCCCCCCGGGGGTGGAGTACTCGACGAACCGACCGACACTGCGGTCGACACGGTGCTGGAGGAGGGGGACGACGTCGGCGCCAACGACGAGGCCACCGCTGCGGAGGCCACTACCGATGAGGCCGAGGCCTGCTGCGATGAGAACGGCGGCTGCGACGACGAGCTGCCTGCAGCGAGCCACCACAGCAGTCCACCTAACGCAGTCGCCCCCACCAGCACCGTTCCGGCCACCAGTACCCGGCGGCTGGGGCGAGCACCAGCCTTGCCCACCCCGACAACGCGGCGAGGTGACGGGAGGCTCGGGTTACCTGCAACGAGACGAGCCGCCTCGCCAGAAAAGGCCTCGGCCAATGCGTCCATCGGCGGACGCTTCGCCGGGTCGACATTGAAGGCTCGCTCGACCACACCGCGTAGTGCCGATGAGAAACCCAGCGTCGTCATCTCGTGATCGACCAGATCCATCGACACACCGGTGCGCAACGGACGCCCCATCACCAATGCGTAGAGAGTGGCGGCTACCAGCCACACGTCGTACTTCGCAGTGCGCTCGGTCTCGAGAAAGTGCCCGCGTTCTGGAGGGTCGCTGCGACCCTCGTCGTCGAGCACGGCTTCCGGAGGGGTGAATGCTGGCGTGAGCCCTGCGGTTGCATCGGTGTTCGCAGCATGCATCTCTTCGCTGCGCAGGCGCAACGCCCGGCTCAAACCGAAATCGGCCAGCTTCGGGTCGCCGAATTCATCGATGAGAATATTGGCCGGTTTCACATCGCAATGAAGCCGCTGTCTGCTGTGCGCTGCGCTCAACGCTTCGGCGACGTCAGCCATGATGGCACACGCCCGAGCTCCGGAGATCGGCCCGAATCGATCGAGATGGTCTTGTAGCGAGCCACCCGGGCAATACTCGAGCTTCAACCAGCCATACCCATCCGACACACCCGACTGATACAGCGTCAACACACCACGTTTGGCGCTGAGCGCAGCATGAATCTGCGCCTCGCGACGGAACTGCGCCTCCAACACTTCCGACTTCAACGCAACGAACTTCACGGCCACCCATCGTCCACTCGATGGCTCGTACGCCTTCCACACCACACCTTCGCCACCTTCGGCGACCAGTTCCCAACTCACCAAGTCACCGAGACCGATGAACTGCGACGGCACAATTCGACGGTTCACCGCGCAGGCCTCGCGAGGCGAAGATGGTCATCACACACCCTCATCGAGGTCACTGTTGCAGATACCGACCGCGCTAGCAACGGGGCCAGCCCCCATGAAGGCGGACGGTCATTCGGCGTTCGACAACAGCCGAAGGTGCTCGAACGTGACCGCCCTCGACTGCACCAACCGATCACGCAACGCCCGATTGGTACGCGGCTCCACATCGAGCCAAGTCGACACTTCTTCCAACCGGCGCTGCACTCGCTCGGGCCGCCGAGAACCCTCATCGACACCAGCCGCCACAAGCGTCGCCAACACTTCAGTCGCCGATGGAACACGATCGTCGTGCGGGTCGACCAACTTCGGCTGACACAACGCCACACAGGTGAGCAGGTGCTTTGGTGAACGCCGAATACAGATACCACGCGGGGTGACGGTGCGCAGATCGTCGGCCGGAGCGATCGTCACCCAGCCCCGCTCGGCAAGGCCGGGGGACACCCGGAAATCGAAAACAGAACGCGGGGTCACCACACCAACATGCACGTCACCCCACGAATCGGGGATCACCAACCAGTCTCGCTCCACCGGGATTCGACCGCCGTTCAGTGTGCGCACCTCTACACCATTCACATCCGACAACCGGCGAATGCGCCACACACCATCAAAAGGCACGTCGACCACCGCAACACGCCTCGACATCGATCTCTCCTCGCGTGTGAGCTGAATATCGACGCCATAGTCCGAATCGGAGCTTCCACGACCGAGAAAGCACTCGGCAGAGATGTGATGCAACTTATCGCGCGACAGCAACGGAGAACCGACAGTTCTCGACTGTCGCCCGTACACCACCGAGACCACCACCACGTCACCTCACGAGAATGAAAGCAGTGACATCTTTACCGAATCCTGAGACATCTGTCCACCTCGCCCTCGCCGTCAGAACCACGGCGTAGGAGTGTTCGACCGCCGTTCAGCGCCAGCCAATCGGTAGCGACGTACACCCCAGACCACGTTGCCCGGTTGAGGAAGGCTTGGCTCACCGTCGAGGTGAAGTTGGCCGAAGCGCAACGACAGTTCGGCCAGCGCCTCGGTGAGTTCGAGACGAGCGAGGATCGCGCCGAGACAGTAGTGCACGCCCCCACCGAAGGTGTGCAGGTGCCACCCCGGCGGCGGTACGCGCGTGATGTCGAATCGGTCGGCGTTCATCAACGTTGCCGAGGCTTCGATCTCACAACAAAGGCTCGCTTCAACGTCTGAGCAGGCGTCGTAGTCTGCGGCGATGAGCACGCTGCGACTCGCGACGTTGGACGACCTCGGGCGGGTGTGTCGCACGCTCGTGCGGGCCTTCGCGGCCGATCCGCTCATCCGGTGGATGCTGCCCGACGACGATGCCTACGCCGAGTGGCAGGGCGAGGCGTTCTTCCGCCTCGTGGTCCGGCGGTGGATGGACGTCGGCGAGGTGATGGTCACCGACGACTGCGCCGCCGTCGCCGTGTGGGGCCGTCCCGATCCCTCGCACCCGTCCGATGCCGCCCGAGCCGACATGATCGACATCTACCAGCGCTTCGACGAGGCCAGCCTGGCGCTGATGGGCCGGGTGGGCGACACCGTCGATGCCCACCGTCCGCCGCAGCCCTACTGGTATCTGCAGTTCCTCGGCACCCACCCCGACTGGCAGGGCCAGGGGTTGGGCAGCGCGCTGCTGGCCCACCGCCGCGAGCACTGCGACCGGGAAGGCACCGTGCAGTACCTCGAGACGGCAACCGACGACGACATCGCCTACTACCGCGCCCGCGGCTTCGAGGTGTGCGAGAGGTTCGACGTGCACGACCCGGCGCACCCCGTCACCCCCTCATGCACGATCACCACCATGTCCCGCACCCCCCACCGTCTGTGAGCAAACCCGGGTATTGCAGGGCTGCGCTCACAAACGCCGCAACCCCACCGCAGCGATTGTGAGCGGACCCGGCGTCAGGCAGGGGTGCGCTCACAAACGCAGGGGGTGGGTGGGGTGATCGGTGAGAATGGCGGGGTGAGCACCATCGAGCACTCCCCTGCGTCGCTTCGGCCGATCGAACTGCGCAGCGACAACGCCGCGGGCGTGGCGCCCGAGATCGTGGCCGCCATCGTCGAGGCCAACACCGGCAGCGCCATGGCCTACGGCGGCGATGACTGGTCGGCCCGGCTCCGCGACCGGGTGGCCGAGGTGTTCGAGCACCCCGAGGTGAGCGTGTTCCCGGTGCTCACCGGCACCGCAGCCAACTCGCTGGCGCTGTCGTCGGTGTGCCCGCCGTGGGGCGCCGTGCTATGCCACGAGACCGCCCACATCATCCGCAACGAGTGCGGCGCCACGTCGCTGTTCGGTGGCGGCGCCGTGATGCGCGGCCTACCCGGAGCCGACTTCCTGCTCGAACGGGCATCGCTCGAGCAGGCCTTCGCCACCACCAACTGGGGCGACAACCACCACTCGCAGCCGTCGGCGCTGTCGCTGACCAATCCCACCGACTACGGCACGGTCTACAGCGTCGAGCGGATCGCCGAACTGGCGGCGACAGCGAAGGCGCGTGGCATGCGGGTGCACATCGACGGCGCGCGGGTGGCCAACGCCATCGCTGCGCTCGACTGCACCCCGGCCGAACTCACCTGGCGCGCCGGGGTCGACCTGCTGTCGCTCGGCGCCACCAAGAACGGGGCGATGAGCACCGACGCCATCGTGTGCTTCGACCCAGCGTTGGCCGGACAGTTGAGCTACCGGGTAAAGCGCGCCGGCCAGGTGGCGTCGAAGATGCGGTTCCAGTCGGTGCAACTCGACGCGTACCTCGCCGACGGCCTGTGGCTGCGCATGGCCGCAAATGCCAACGCGGCGATGGCACGGCTCGCGGCTGGCCTCGCCGACCGAGGCGTGGCGATGTCCACGCAGCCGCAGGCCAACATCGCCTTCGTCCACGTACCCGACGCGGTGGCCGACCGCCTGGAGGCAGCGGGCCTGTTCTTCTACCGGATCGCCCCCGGCCTCATCCGGTTCGTCACCAGTTTCCAAACCACCCTCGACGATGTCGACGAGGTGCTGCACCGCATGGGTGCTGCACTGACTGCTGCTCCGTGAGTTCGGCCCGCATCCCGATCGTCGCGTCGCTGCTCGCCCTCGGCGCAGGCGCCGTGTGGAGCCTCGGCGGCATCACCGCCAAGGTGGCCGATGGCGCCGACCCGTTCCAGTACCTCGTCTGGAGGTCGGTGGCAGTGATCGTCGTGGTGGAGGCGCTGTCGTTCCTCCAGCGCAAGCCCGCCCCCACCCTCACCGCCTACCGGTCGGGCCGGACGATGATCATCGCCAACGTGATGCTGTTCATCGCCTCGTTCGGCTTCGTCTACGCGGTGAAGACCACCTCGCCCGCCAATGCCGCCTTCCTCGGCTCGACGGTGCCCATCTTCGGTGCCCTGCTCGCCTGGGTGATCCTGCGCGAACGACTCAATTGGGTCACCATCGTGGCGATCGTGGTGGCCTTCATCGGCTTGCTCGTCACCGTGGTGGGCGACCTCGGCAGCGGGACGATGGTTGGCAACCTGGCGGCGCTGTCGTCGGCGGTCGGCTTCGCGGGCTACACGGTGTGCGTGCGCTCTGACCGAGACCGCGACTGGTCGCCGGTGTTACCGGGCTACGCGGTGATGATGATCGTGGTGTGCGGCGCGGTCACCCTCGCCAAGGGCAACCCGCTCGTGCCACCCACCGGCGACCTGCTGCTCGCCCTGTTGCACGGTGGGGTGATCATCGTGCTCGGCACCTACATGTTCAACCACGCGTCGAAGCAGGTGCCTGCGGCGGTGATGACCCTGTTCGCCCAGACCGAGATGGTGCTCGTTCCGGTGTGGTCGATCACCCTGCTCGGTGAACGGCCCAAGACCATGGTGCTGCTGGGCGGGTGCATCATCTTCGTTGCCATCCTCGGCAAGGCGGTCTACGACGCGCGCACCGCGAACCAGGCGCCCGTGACCGCGCCCACGCTTGTCTGATACGAACGGGGCATGAGTTCCCCCATCGACACACCGGTGAGCCTGTCGCAGCGCGCCCACCGGCACCTCTGGATGCACTTCACCTCGCTGACTGGGTTCGGCCCCGACGAGGTGCCCGTCATCACCCGCGGCGAGGGCTGCACCGTGTGGGACCAGCACGGCAACCAGTACCTCGACGGCCTGTCGGGCCTGTTCACCGTGCAGGTGGGCCACGGCCGCGCCGAGCTCGGCGAGGCCGCCGCCCGCCAGGCCAGCACGCTCGCCTACTTCCCCACCTGGTCGTTCGCCCACGAACCCGCCATCGACCTGGCCACCCGTCTGGCGGCGATGGCACCGGGCGACCTGAATCGGGTGTTCCTCACCCCCAGCGGTGGCGATGCGGTGGAGACGGCGATGAAGCTGGCCCGCCAGTACTGGAAGCTGCGCGGCCAGCCCAGCCGCACCAAGTTCATCTCGCGCTACCTCGCCTACCACGGCACGTCGATGGGGGCGCTCAGCCTGGGCGGTGTGCCGTCGATCCGCACCCCGTTCGAACCCCTCGTGCCCGGGGCGGTGAAGGTGCAGACCCCGTATCGCTACCGCTGTCACGACTGCGGCGACCTGCCCGCCTGCACCCTGCGCTGCGCCGACGACGTTGCCCTACGCATCGAGATGGAGGGCCCCGACTCGGTGGCCGCCGTGTTCATGGAGCCCCTGCAGAACACGGGTGGCGCGTTCGCCCCGCCCGAGGGCTACTGGCAGCGGGTGCGCGAGATCTGCGACCACTACGACGTGCTGCTGGTGAGCGACGAGGTGATCAGCGCCTTCGGTCGCCTCGGCCACATGTTCGGCAGCCAGCGTTACGACTGCCAGCCCGACATGATCACGTTCGCCAAGGGCGTCACGTCGGGGTATGCGCCGCTCGGTGGCGTGATGATCAGCGACCGCATCGCCGAGCCGTTCCTCGCCGACACCACGGCGTTCCTGCAGGGCCAGACGTTCGGCGCGCACCCGGTCAGTTGCGCCGTGGCCAACGCCAACCTCGACATCTTCGAGCGCGAAGACATCTGCGGGCACGTGCGCGCCAACGAGGGCGCATTCAAGGCGGCCATCGAGTCGCTGCGCGACATCCCCATCGTGGGCGACGTGCGCGGCGAGGGCTACTTCCTCGCCATCGAACTCACCACCGATCAGGCCACCAAGGGCATGTTCACCGACGCCGAGGCCGAGTGGCTGCTGCGCGGCCTGCTGTCGCCGCAGCTGTTCGCCGCCGGGTTGATCTGCCGGGCCGACGATCGTGGCGAGCCCGTCATCACCCTCAGCCCGCCCCTCATTGCCGGCCCCGCCGAGTTCGAGTTCATCCGCTCGACGTTGCGCACCGTGCTCACCCAGGCCAGCGACGCCCTCGCCGCCCGCCGCGCCTGAGCTGCCCCGCACCTCCCGCCCCCGACTCCCCCAAACCATCCGTGAGGGTGGACCGGCGCCCAGGACGTCCAGGCTCACGAAGCTCGAGGGTCCGTGAGCGTGGACCGGCGCCAGGGGCGCCGGGGCTCACGAACCGGGGGGCTGTGGCAACCGGGGGCGGGTGGGCCGGGGCGGATGGGAGCCGCCCTACAGCGGTGGACGGGGGAGGCCGGTGGGCCACAGGGCTTGCTCGACGGCGCGGCCGATGCGCAGGACGGTGTCGTCGCGCCAGCGGTGGCCGACGATCTGCAGACCGATGGGCACGTCCGTGTACGGCGCCTCGGTGTGCGCACCGCACGGCACGCTCAGCGCCGGGCACGGGGCGACGAGGTTGAACACCCCGGTCATGTCGGGCGAGTAGTACAACCCGTCGTCAGGCTGGTCGAAACGGTCGCGCACCGACTTCTCGGCGCTCACCGGGGGCGTGGCCATGGTGGGGCACAGCAGCGCGTCGCGGCCCGCCAGCACGCCCGCCACCTTGCGCCACGTGGCGGTGCGTTCGATCTCGAGCCGCTTGTACTCGGTGGCGCTCATCGAGTTGCCGAGCTCGATCAGGCGCACCACGTCGGGGTCCATGCGGTCGCCCCACTCGTCGACCAGGTGACCGAAGTAGCCCGACATGAACACGCCCCACATCCGGATCCACAGCCACTCGTCGTCGCGCCCCAGGCCGGGGTTCACCGGTTCGATGATGGCCCCGGCGTCGGCCAGCGCATCGGCGGCAGCGGTGACCGCGGCGGCAATCTCCGGGTGCACCCACCACTGGCCGAGGTCGATGCTCAACCCGATGCGCATGCCGCGCACATCGCCCGACAGCGGGCCCGACAGATCGAGCGGGGTGGTGACCGACAAGACGTCGGCGTCGTCGGGGCCCTGCGTGACGGCCAGGAACAGGCGGGCGTCGTCGACCGTGCGGGCCAGCGGACCGTGGTGGCTGATGGTGTCCCACAACCCGGGCAGCACGTCCATGGGGATGCGGCCGAGGCCCGGCTTCAGACCGACAGCCCCGCTCCACGCCGCAGGGATGCGCACCGAACCACCCATGTCGCTGCCCTCGGCCAGCGCCACGCATCCGGTGACGACGGCGACGGCGCTGCCACCCGACGAACCGCCGGGGGCGAGATCGTGGTTCCACGGGTTGCGGGTGGGGCCGTGCAACGGGCTGTCGGTCTGCAATGCGTGGGCGAACTCGGGCGATGTGGTGGCACCGACCACCACCGCCCCGGCACGGCGCAGTGCGGCGGTGACGTAGGCGTCGCGGTCGGCCAGCGTGTGTTCGAACACCCGCGAACCCAGCGTGAACGCCCGGCCGGCCACCTGAGTGGTCTCCTTCAACGCGATGGGTACGCCGTGCAGTGGGCCGAGCGCCGCACCGCCCGACCGCGCCAGCGCCACGGCGTCGGCAGCGGCTCGCGCCTCGGCCCGGGCCTGGTCGGCCCACACCGTGGCGAACGGGTTGAGCACCGGCTGCACCTGCTCGATGCGGGCCAGAGCGTGGTCGACCAGTTCCACCGGCGACACCTCGCCAGCCGCCACCAGGCGGGCCTGTTCGACAGCGGAGAGGTACTGGAGCGCGGGGTCGACCGACATGGCTCGACCGTATCCCAGCGGTGCGCCGGGACCAACGGCGGTGCGCCGCCACCCTGCCGGCGTGGCATTCTGTCGGTATGGCGTGGTTGCTCAGTGACGGCACGGTGATCGCGTCGGCCGAAGTGGCCGACACACGCTCGGCGCGGCGTAGGGGACTGCTGGGCCGCACCAGTGTCGACGGCGCCTTCGTGCTCCCCCGCTGCCGATGGGTGCACACGGTGCGGATGCGATTCCCGCTCGACGTGGCATACCTCGACGACGAGGGCACGGTGATGAAGACCGTACGCATGCACGTCCATCGTGTGGGCGTGCCGGTGTGGTCGGCGTCGTGGGTGATCGAGGCCGAGGCAGGCGCCTTTGCCCGCTGGGGCCTGCGGGTGGGCGACACGATCGAGTTGCGGCAGTGACCGGCACTCTGGTGCTCGTCGCCTCGCCCATCGGCAACCTCGGCGATCTGCCACCTCGGGCGGTCGAAGCCCTGCAGGCCGCCGCGCTGATCTGCTGCGAAGACACACGGCGCACCGGTCTGCTGCTGCACCACGCCGGGGTACGCGGCGTGCGCATGGCGGTGACCAACGAGCACACCGAGCACGGCCGCATCGGCGAGGTGCTCGACCTGCTCGCCGCCGGGCAGTCGGTTGCGGTAGTCACCGACGCCGGCACCCCCGGCATCTCCGACCCGGGCGAACGCCTGGTGCGCGCCGCCATCGAGGCCGGCCACACCGTCAGCGCCGTCCCCGGCCCGGCTGCGTTCGTGATGGCGCTGGTGGTGAGCGGACTGCCCACGGCCCGGTTCGTGATGGAAGGGTTCCTGCCCCGCTCGGGCCAGGAACGAACCGCCCGCCTCGCCGATGTCGCCACCGAACGCCGCACGGTGGTGCTGTACGAAGCCCCCCACCGAGTTGCCCGCACCATCACCGACCTGGGCGAACGATGCGGCCCCGAGCGCCGCGTGGTGCTGGCCCGCGAACTCACCAAGCTGCACGAGGACGTTTGGCGCGGCACGCTCGCCGATGCCGCCACACACCTCGCCACCACCGAACCGAGGGGCGAGTACGTGCTCGTGTTGGAGGGTGCTCCCGAACCTGCTCCCGCCGACGATGCGGCCATCGCCGCCGCGCTCATCGACGCCATCGCGAATGGCCTGTCGCGATCCGATGCAGTGGCTACCGTGGTGCGCACGCTGAGCGTGCCAAAGCGCCGCGTCTACGACATCGCCACGAACCTCCCCCGATGAGTGAACTCACCGACATCGCCAGCACCGGCCCGAGCGCCGCGTTTTTCGACCTCGACCGCACGCTCATCAGCGGGTCGAGCACCTTCGTGCTGGCGATTGCCGCGTGGCGCAACGGGTTGATCGACCGCGGCCAGTTCAGCCGCGATGCCGTCGACGCACTGAAGTTCCGCCTCACCGGTGCCAGCGACGAGACCAGCCACGGCGTGCGCGACCGCATCCTCGCGGCAGTGAAGGGTGTGCGGCGCGACGACCTCGTCGGCCTCAACGCCGATACGGTGCCCACCCTGCTCGAGAAGGTACGGCCCGAGGCGCTCGCCCTCGTCGAACGCCACCGCCAGGCGGGCCGGGCCACCTACATCGTGTCCGCGGCACCGGTGGAACTGGTCGATCCCTTGGCCAGGGCGATGGGGATGACGGCAGGCATCGGCACCGTGAGCGAGATCGTCGACGGTACCTACACCGGTCGGCTCGTCGGACCGTTCTGCTATGGCGAGGGCAAGGTGGAGGCCATCACCGAACTCGCTCGCTGGGAAGGCCTCGCCCTCGATCAGTGCTATGCGTACAGCGACTCGGCCAGCGATCTGCCGATGCTCGACGCGGTCGGCCATCCGGTAGCCGTGAACCCCGACGCGAAGCTCGAGCGCCACGCCTACCGCAACGGATGGCCGATCGTCATCTTCAGCCGCCGCACCAAGGCCGTGGTGCGGCGCACCAGCGAGGCCCTCGGCGCCACGGCGCTGGCCGCCGGCTCGTTCGCCGTCGGCGTGCGCTGGGCCCGCTCGCGCTGACGCAGCGGCCGAACCCCAACCGCTCCTTCGTCAGACCAGCGGCGTGAGGCCGAGTTGGCGCGACTGTGCCACCAGGCGCCCCGCCGAGTCCCACACCTCGCCGTCCTCGTTCAAGAACCCACCCTGCACCACCTGCGACCGGAACACGCAACGCACCGGACCGGGCGCGGGCGCACCCCGCACGTGCACCGTGTACTCCACCGTCGGCACCCACCCGGACGGCATGTCGAGGTGGAACACCGCCGGCGGCAGCGCATCGCACACCAGAAGCAGCGCCAGGGTGTCGACCGGGCGATCGTCGGCGAATCCGAACCAGCCCGCCACCTCGGCGACACCCCGCTTGCGGCCCTCCAGCCACCCGACATGTTCCGGGTGCAGGCGCACGTCGAGCCGGTCCATCAGCGGCACCGGCACACCACCCTGGGCGGCGGTGCGGGGCACGCACTCGTCGAACGGCGGCAGGTCGGGTGGGCCGACGGCGAGGTGCTCATACGGGCTGGTCATCTGCGCCAGGTCGCCGAACGCGCCGAGCACCTGGATGATCGGCGCGCCACCGCGGTGCAGGCGCCCGGTCACCGTGGCGAAGCGGCGACCCTCCTTCACCACCTGGCCCTCCACCTCCGCCGGCCCGGGGCGCCCGGGCGACAGGTAGTGGGCCGTCACGCTGATGGGGTCGGGGCGACCGGCGAGGGCGCGCAGGCCGTTGGCCGCCAGTGCCAGCAGGTAGCCGCCATTGGCGTTGCCGCCGATGTCCCATCCGTCGTGCAACTCGGCCGCACCGTCGACGACACGGGTGGCCCGGTCGAATTCGTACTCGCTCATCGTCGGCAATACTGCTCGCCGCGCGATTCGACGACCCCATCCGCGAGCAGGCGATCGAGATGCTGCTGGATGGTGCGCCGCTCGACCGACTCGCCGAACACGGCCGGCCGAGTGCCGGCGCGGTACACGATGCCCTCTGCCACCAGTTCGTCGAACGCACGTGGTCGCTGCAGCAGCACCAGCAGCGCATCCTCACGCCGCTGGAACGACTCGGCGTAGGCATCGACCGCTGCCACGAACGCGGCGTGGCCGTCGATCACGCCCTTGTGGTGGAACGTCACGTAGTGGTCGGCCACCACCTCACGCGCCATCCGCAGCGTCTGCTCGAACGAGTCGAGGCTCGAGGCGGCGTCGCCGTAGTAGGCGCCGAAGCCGGTGAGGTCGATGTCGCCGGTCACCACCACGCGCACCCCGTCGTCGCCCTCGATGAGGTAGAGGCTGTGCCCCGACGTGTGGCCGGGCGCGTGCACCAGCGTGACCGTCACGCCACCCAGGTCGATCGCGTCACCGTCGTCGATGCCCTCGGCCTGCGGCCACCCGTGGAACTGGAACCGCTCGGTGACGAACTCGACCATCTGCGGCCACAACTCGTGGGGCAGGCCGTACAGCGCCATCAACCCGTCGACCGACTGCAGCGCTTCGAGGTCGTGGCGGTGCACCTTCAACACGCCCCACCGCACGGCCGCCACGCCCGCGGCGTGGTCTTCGTGGGTGTGGGTGAGCAGCACGGTGTCGACCTCCAGCGGCGGCTCGATGTCGCGCGCACTGAGCGAGGGGTCGATGAGCACGCTGCCCGTGGAACCCTGCACGAGCACCGAGTTGCCGTCGGGGTACTTGCCCTGTTCGTGCCCGAACAGCACCGTCGTGTACCGGCCCAACTGGCGGCGATGCGCATCCATACGGCGAACGTAGTCCGAATGTGCTTGCCACCCGATGGCCGCACCG
>JBAXSU010000095.1:0-13223 GCA_037130535.1 Actinomycetota bacterium | reverse complement strand
GCCGACCGTACCCGAGGTGCAGTCGTGCTGAACCACCTCGGCTCGCCGGTGCAGATCGCCTACGCCGTCGCCGATGTGCACGCTGCCGCCGAACGGTTCGCCGCCACCACGGGGGCGGGCCCCTTCTTCGTCGTCGAGCACATCGGCATCACCTCCGCACGTGTTCACGGTGAACCCGGAGTGTTCGACCATTCGTCGGCGTACGGCCAGTGGGGCGCGCTGATGGTCGAGTTGGTGCAGGAACACTCCGCGCCGCTGGTACCGCCTGATGGCCGGGTCCACCACCTCGCCTTCCTGGTGCCCGACCTCGTTGCGGCCGTGGCCGACTGTGCGAGCCGCGGTTGGCCCGAGGTGCTATGGGCCCACACCACCGCCGGGCAGTCGTTCGCCTTCTGCGATGCCCGCTCCGAACGCGGCCACCTCGTCGAGCTGTACCAACCCACCGAACGCCTACGCGCCTTCTACGCGATGGTGGCCGCAGCAGCCGACGGCTGGAACGGCAGCCAGCCGGTGCGCCCGATCAGCGCGCGATGAGCAGCAGCACCGGCAACGCCGTGCTGACGGCCGCGGCTGCCAGCAAGCCGGTCTGCGACACCCGTCCACTGCGGTGCTCGCCGAGCACCTTCGGCGACCGGGCGAGCCACCACACCAGCGCGATCAGCGGAGGCGCAGCGAGTCCGTTCAAGATGGCCGCGAGGTAGAGCGCCTTCACCGCGTCGACACCCACCAGGTTCATCGCCAGGCCGGCCACCATCGACCCGATGATGACCAGGTAGAACGCCCGAGCCTGGCTGAGCTTCAACCCGAGGCCCTCACGCCACCCGAATGCCTCGCTCATCGCGTACGCCGTCGAACCGGCCAGCACCGGTACCGCCAGCAGACCGACACCCACGATGCCCACGGTGAACAGCAGCCCGGCGAAGTCGCCGGCGAGCGGGCGCAGCGCCTCGGCCGCCTGATCGGCAGTGGTGATGGTGACCGGGCCGTCGGCGCCGATGGTGGCCGCCGAGGTGGTCATGATCGCGAACATCACCGCCACCCCCGAGGCCATCCCGGCGAACACGTCGCCACGCATCGAACCGATGTGCCGAGGAGTGGGCGCCGGCACACCGCCGTGCTCGGCGATCTCCTCCACCTCTTCACCCGCCTGCCAGAAGAACAGATAGGGCGACACGGTGGTGCCGAACAGGGCGATGATCGCGGCGATCTCGGTGCGGGTGAAGTCGAACCGGGGCACGAACGTGGCGCGGGCCACCTCACCCCATGGCACGTCGATCACGAACAGCACCACCACATAGGCCAGCAGCGACAGGCACAACCAGCGGAGCACACGCGAGTAGGTGCGGTACGGCACCGCAACTTCGAGGACGGCCATCAGCACGGTGAACGCAATCACCAGCACCACCGCTGGGATGGGCACGATCAGCCGTGTGGCTGCCGCCATTGCGCCGATGTCGGCACCGATGTTGAACGTGTTCGCCAGCGTGACCAACCCCACCGCGCCCAGCAGCACCCATCGCTTGCAGTGCTGCTTGATGAGCGCGGCCAGGCCCTTGCCGGTGACGAGGCCCAGGCGCGCCGTGGCCTCCTGCACGGCCGAGGCCAGCGGCAACGCAAGCACAGTGGTCCACAACAGACCGAACCCCTGCGCAGCACCGACCTGCGAGTACGTGCCGATACCCGACGGGTCGTCGTCGGCGGCGCCGGTGACGAGGCCGGGCCCGAGACGGCGGAAGTAGCCCCGGCCACGCAGCGTGCCGCGACGATGGTGATGCTCGTGCCGGGGTGTGGGCACGCTCAGAGGATCGAGTCGTCGACCCAGCTGCCGTGGAAGCCGAACGGCACACGGCGCGGCAGATGGATGGTGGCCACCGGCGGTGCCGACGGTGTGCGGCCGTCGAGGATGACGAGGTTCGAGGTGTCGGTGCTGCGGTCGTACACCAGACCGATGGCCCAACCCTCGTCCTCGGCTGCGGCGTCGCTGGCAGGTACGAACACGAACTCACCCGGATAGCCGTTGGCCCCGAAGTCGTGCGTCTCGGAGGTACCCGCCTCGACGTCGTACTTCACCAGCACGCCCGGCTCGCCGAAATCGCCCACGACCGCTCGCGGTGCGGCCACCCAGCCGTAGCGGTGCTTCAGGCCCACCAGCCGTTCGTCGACACGCGGGAACGCATGGGCGCGGTCGTCGAGCTGGGTCTCGGTGACGGCGCCGGTGTCGAGGTCGAACGTCCAGCGGTACAGGTAGCACGGCTCGAAGTCGTCCATCGAGGTACGCCACATCGAGGCGTGGCGGCCCACGTCGCACACCACCGTGTTGCCCTCGACATAGGCGTTCATCGGGTGGAATACGTAACAGGGGTCGATCTCGAACCACTTCGTCTCGGTGTCGCGGCCCATGCGGGGAACGATGCCGATGCGCGCACCGTAGTTGTCGTCCCACTTCAGCGGCACGCCCGATGCCATGTTGTCGAGGTCGAACACCACCGGCAGGTCCATGAAGATCGCGTGGTCGCGGGTGATCATGAAGTCGTGCATCATCGTGCCCTTCGGCACGGCGATGGGCTCGGTGTGCACCAGCGCCCCCGACGCGTCGAGCACGTGGTAGGTGAGGTACGGCGGCAGCGGCGAGTAGCCGAAGAAATGCATCTCGCCGGTCTCGGCGCAGATCTTCGGATGGGCCGTGAAGGCAGTGGTGAGCTTGCCGCCGAAGTCGTCGCAGCCGAGCGTCTCGAGTTCGGGCGACAGCTCGTACGGGAAGTGGCCCTCCTCGAGCGCCCAGATGCGCCCGGCGTGGCCCATCACATGGGTGTTGGCCGCGCTGGCGGTGGGGTCGAACATGCTCTCGGGATCGGTTGACTCGAGGCCCTTGGCCAACTTGGTGGTGCGCACGTAGCGATTGCGGTACCACTCGGCCTTGCCGTTGGTGATGCGGATGCCGTGCACCATGCCGTCGCCGAAGAACCAGTGCGCGGCTGTGCCGCTCTGCGGGTTCGATCCGTTGCGCAGGTAGCGGCCCGACAGCTCTGTCGGAATGCTGCCGGTGACCTGGAGGTCGGTGAGGGTGACCTCGTCGAACACGGGGGCATAGTTGCCCTTCAGGTGGAATGGCAGCGGTGCGGGAGCATCGTCGAGTGCGGTCATGGTGATTCCCCTGTCGTGATGTGTGCGGTGATGACGGTGTCGGGTCAGGTGGGCTGGGGCCACCACGCGGCGATCTGCGCAGCGAAGCGGCGGGCGTACTTCTGGGTGAGTTCGTCGGCGTCGGCCGGCAGCGGCTGCGACGTGGTGCGCGGCAGCGGGCTGGCCCCTTCGAGCGGGTCGACCCATTCGAGGCGGATCGACTCGAGCACGGCACCGAGGTCGGGCGATGCCGACTCGTGGTGCGGGCTGGTCTGGTGGCCGATGAACGTGACGAAGTCGTCGAAGGCCAACAGCGTGTAGTAACTGCGCGGCTCGGCCCCGCGCCAGTACTCGTAGCGGCGCACCCCGGTCTCGGTGTCGTGGGTGGCGGTGTAGAGATGGCGCGCAATGGCCTCGAAGCGCTGTTCTTCACCGGGTTTCACGGTGAGGTGCGCGAGGATCGTCGCCATGGGCGAACTGTAGCCCTGTTCGCGCACGCTGCCCGACCCGATGTGCGCCGAGTGCTCCGGCCGCTCGACGACGTCACCGCGGGCGCGCAGTAGCCTCGGCCACGGGGAGGGCCCACATGAGCGACATCGACCTGTTCGACCCGGCGACGCAGGAGGACTGGTTCCCGACGTACCGGCGCCTGCGCGACGAGCAGCCGGTGTACCGCATGCCAGGTACCAACATCCATGTCGTCACCCGCTACGACGACGTCCTGTACGTGCTGCGTCATCAAGAGTTGTTCCCCACCGGCTCGGGCAGCACCCGCACCGCTGCGGCACGCGAGGTGTACGAGACCAAGGGCTGGGCCCGCATCACTCCGCTCAGCACCAATCCGCCCGACCACCGCAACTACCGCGAACTCGTCGACGGGTTCTTCGATGCGAAAGGCTCGCTGCACTGGCAACCGATCATCGAGGCCACCATCGCCGACCTGCTCGACGACATGGAGGCCGCCGGCAGCGCCGACTACGTCGAGGCGTTCGCCCTGCCCCTGCCCGTGCGCGTCATCACCCGGGTGCTCGGCTTCCCGGCCACCGACATCCCGCAACTGAAGGCCTGGTCGAGTGCGTGGGTGCTGCCGTTCTCGGGCCCGCTCACCCCCGACCGGGAAGTGTGGGTGGCCGAGCAGGTGGTCGAGTTCCAGCACTACATCCACCACCACATCCAGGCCAAGCGCGCCGAGCCCGGCGACGATGTGCTCAGCTCGCTCGTCGATGCCCGCTTCGGCGGCGATCGCCCACTCAGCGATCACGAGATCATCACGATCATCGACCACCTCTACATCGGGGGCAACGAGACCACCACCTTCGCGCTCACCAGCGCGTTGTGGCTGCTGCTGCGCGAGCCCGGCCTCTACGCACGGGTGCGCGCCGACCGCAGCCTGGTGGAACCGTTCATCGAAGAGGCGCTGCGGATGGAGTCGCCCACCCAGGGCCTCTACCGCGCTGTGGCCGTCGACACCGCGATCGGTGGGGTGCCGGTGCCGGCGGGTGCCACCCTGCACATCCGCTACGGCGCGGCGAACCGCGACGAGCGGATGTTCCCCGACCCCGACACCGTGCACCTCGACCGCGCCAACGTGCGCCGCCACATGGCGTTCTCGCTGGGCGAGCACCACTGCCCGGGCAGCGGTCTGTCGCGTCTCGAGCAGCAGTTGGCACTGAACGCCGTGCTCGACCGGCTGCCCGACCTGCGCATCACCCCGGGCCGCAACGACTTCCGTCATCTGCCCGGGTTCGTGCTGCGCGCCCTGAATGAGCTGCACATCGACTGGACGCCTGCCGCGCTCTGAACGGCGCCGGAGTCAGCTGTCGCGCTGTTCGGCGCGGGCGATCATCCACTCCTTGGTGGCCTTGCCCATCTTCGCCCCGTCGTAGCCGATGCGCTGGGTGGGCTCGACCTCCAGCACGATGCGTCGCGGCGAATCGAGGAAGTCGACGAACGCGTCGCGTCGTGTCGGCTCGGGGCCGTACAGCGCAGTAGCCAGTTCGGGGTAGAACCAGTCCTTCACCTCGCGGCTGTCGTGCACGGTGCACATCCCTTTCCAGGTGATGGCCTTGTTGCGCGGCATGGGCGACCCGGTGGAGGTGACCACGATGCACACCCTCGGGTCTCGGCGCACGGCAGCGATGCGCGCCCGCTGGCTGGAGGCCGTGAGCCAGAACCGGCCGTTGCGCCAGATGTACGACATGATGACGCCGACCGGCCAACCCTCTTTGTTCGACCAGATGAACGTGCACTCGTTGTGGGCCAGCAGCAACTGCTCCTCGACGTCGTCGTCGAGGCCGTACACGGTGACGTCTTCGTAGTTCTCGGGGTGCTCGCTCATCGGTCGGCCTCCTGTCGCGCTGGTCGCGTCGACGTCACGCTCGGCCGTCACGCTCGGCCACCACGCTAGGCCACCATGGCCGCCCACTGCAGCGTCGTGATGGCAGCGATGGTCGACTCGGCACCGCGGTTGTCGTTGCGCCCGGTGGGCGTGAGGCCATCGAACCCGGCGCCCGTGTGGCGGTCGACCATCGGCACACCCACGTCGTTGCGTCCCTCGAACCAGTCACCACACCGCCGGATGGTGACCGCCCACCGCGGATCGGCGGTGTGCAGCCACGCTGTCGCGCAGGCGTCGGCCAGCGTGGCAGCTTCGATCGGCTGCTGGTCGAACCCCGGACGCAACTCGCCCGGCGCCCACCCACCCGCCGGCGTGAGGCTCAGCCATCCGCCGTCGGCTATCTGGATGCCCACCAGCCACCGCAGCAGTCGCAGCCCCTCGCTGACCAGTGCGTCGACACGCAGCTCGCGGCCCAGTACGAGGAGCATGTCGGCCATCACGGCATTGGCGTACGTGAGGCGCTGCTCGGGCCAGGGCCACGTCGGGTCGTCACTGCCGAGGCGCGCCTGCGCCGCGGCATCGGCGAGTAACCGTGAGGCCCCCACGTGCGCAGGGTCGGCGGCAGTGACCGCGCCAGCACCGAGCACAGCGAACGCCGTCGCCCGCGGCCACACCGACCGGAACCGGCAGGCCTCGTCGAACAGGTGGCGCGCCAGTCGTCGCTGCTCGTCGTCGCGCAGTCGTGTGGCCGCGGTGCCGAGCGCCCACACGGCGCGGCCCGTCGCGTCGGCGCCCTCGTCGCTGCCACCGGCGGCAAACGGGTCGTCGCTCCACCTGCCTCCCACGTCGCGACGCGTCGCGAAGCGGCCGTCGCCGCGGTATGCACCGACGAGGAAGTCGAGGTAGGTGGACGCCATGCGTTCCTGGTCGGGCGTGCTGCCCGGTTCGCGAGCCACTGCGATGAGCGCCCGCGCCACATCGTCGGTGCAGTAGCCGTGCTCGATGCGCGGAGTGGCCCCTGCACAGTGCTCGAACAGCCCTTTCGAGGTGGTGAGCCGCTGCAGGTGGTCGAGTTTCACGCCACCTGGCTCCGTACGCCGGCACCGGCCAGCACCGGTGCACCCACCATCCCGTAGTCGCTCAGCAACGGCGCGAACACGTCGTGGTACCTCCTGGCGACGGCCGACCACATCATCGGTGCGGCCAGCCGAGCCGCCTCGTCGGCCATCTGCCGGGCCAGTCGGTGGTCGCGAAGGATGCGGCCCACCGCCTGTGCGGTGGCCTCGGCGTCGTGGTGGGGCACCACGATGCCGGCGCCTCCGCTCAGCAGTTCGCGGGCGTGCGGGAAGTCGGTGGCCACCACGGGCTTGCGCGAGGCAACCGCCTCGATGAGCACGCCCGACGTCACCTGGTCGCGCGACTCGTACGGCAGCAGTACCACGTCGGCCGCACGGATGAGCGCCTGCAGCGCCGGCAGGTCGCGGTAGTCGTCGTCGAAGTCGACCAGGTCGGCCACGCCCCGCACAGCGGCACGCTGCTGCAAGGCCTCGCGGTACGCCTCGCCGCTGGCGGCGCGCACCTTCGGGTGCGTCTGGCCGGCGACGAGGTAGCGAGGCGCCGGGATCATGGTGCGGAGCAGCGCGATGGCATCGATGCCCATCTCGATCCCCTTGCCGGGCCCGAGCAGCCCCCACGTCAACACGGTCGGCTGCGCTGCCGCGTACCGCTCGCCTGGAAGCGACCGGTTCTCGTGGGCGCCGTGCGGGATGACCACCACTCGACGTGGGTCGACGGCGAACCGGCTGAGCAGGCGGCTGCGTGCCGCCAGCGTCATCACCACCAGCACCGCCGAGCGCAACGCGAGCTGCTCGATGATGTCGCGCTGATGCACGCTCGGCTGCTCGAGAACGGTGTGCAGCACCGTCACCACCGGTCGGTGCACGCCATCGAGGATGTCGAGCACCTCGTCGCCGTCGACGCCGCCGAAGATGCCGAACTCGTGCTGCACCACCACCACGTCGAAACGGTTCAGCCACGACGGGGCGGCGCCCACCGTGCGCCGATCGCCGCGAACCACCTGGTACACCACTTCGTCACGAGCCGTTCGGGGCGCATCGACCACCTCCACCATGCCCACCCGGCACCCCTCGCCGGCGGCGCGCAGCGAGTCGCCGAGCGCTGCGGCGAACGTCGCCAGGCCGCACTCGGTGGGCGGGAACGTTCCCACCATGCCCACCGACACGCCGGGCTGCCAGCCTCCGGTCATCGACCATTCGTTCATGAGTGCCCCTGCTCCGGTCATGGACACATCCCACCAACTCGGCGGGTTGCCCCGATAGGGACCATCAGCCCCGAGATAGTGCCGAACCGTCACGCGATCGGGTGCTTGAAGAGGTAGGCGAGCAGTTCCTCCAGGCTCGCCGTGGCGATGGCGACACAGCTGTCGGCGGCCCCGTAGTACATCCGCAGGGTGTCGCCGTCGGGGTCGAGGATCCAACCGCACGGGAACACCACATCGGGCACGTCGCCTGCGATCTCGTACGGCGCGCACGGACCGAACACCCACTCGTTGCCGCGCGCGATCAGTCGCTCGGGGTGTTCTTTGTCGAGTAGCGCCAAGCCGAGCCGGTACAGCGAGCCCGACACCGTCACCCGCACTCCGTGGTACAGCACCAGCCAGCCGGCAGGCGTCTCCATGGGGGGCGGCCCGAGACCCACCTTGTTGGCGTCCCACCAGCCGCCGCGGCGGGCCTGGATGATGGGCTGCGGGTCGCCCCAGTTCACCAGGTCGGGACTCCACGAGATCCAGATGTGCGCGCCCATCTCGCGGAAGTTCGGCACCGGCCGGTGCAGCATCGCCCACCGGCCGTTGATCTGCCGCGGGAACAGGGCGGCATCTTTGTCCTCGGGCACTGCCATGACACCCTGCCGTTCAAACGTGACGAAGTCGGCGGTGGTGGCCCGGCACACCACCGGGCCGGCAGTCGAGAAGCCCGTGTACAAGATGTGGTACGTGTCGTCGATGCGGGTGATGCGCGGGTCTTCCACGCCCCACTGCTCGGCCCACCAGCCCTGGTCGGGCACCAGGCTGCGATGGGGTTCCACCTTCCAATTGGAGTAGCCGTCGGCGCTGCGCGCCACCATCAGTCGCGACAGACCGGTGCGGTCCTCCACCCGGGCGAGCAACAGCGTCTCGTCGTCGAACATCACTGCGCCGGGGTTGAACACGGTGTTCTCCATCTTCGGCAGGTCGAGGCCACGCAGGATGGGGTTGTGCTCGTAGCGGCAGAACAGCTCGCGCGGGTCGTGGGGGTACTCGACCACGGTCAGTACCGGTACAGCGCGCCGAAGGGCACACCGTCGGGTAGGCAGCCGGGTGGCACCAGGTGCACCGCTGCATGGGTGCGCAGCGCGTCGGTGACCGCGAGGTTCACCACGTCGACCGCTCCCGGCGCGCGCTCGGCGAGGCGTTCGGTCGAGTCGGGCCACTGCGCCCACCAGTGTGCTGTACCGGCGACGAGCAGGCTGAACACCGCCCCCTCCCCCAGCGCGGTCAGCACCTCGCTGGTGTCGACGCCGGCCAGGCCCGTACCGAGCAGCGTGGCAAAGCGATCGAGCAGCGGCTCGATGGTGGTGGCTGACGCCACCTCGGCTGCCACCCTCCGGCGCAGTTCGTCGTCGCCTAGCCGCACTGTGCTCCCCACCTCCAAGCCCAGCGTCCACGGGTGCCGGCTGACGGCCCGGTATCGCGACACCATCGGGCCTGCGCCAGCCACCACCAGCGGGTGAGCGCGGTCGGTACCCACATGAGCGAGCACGGTGTGGTCGACAAGGTGGAAGAAGCGGTCGAGCCGGGCTTTGCGGTCCTCCTGCTGCGCACCGCTGCCGTGGCCGCGGCGAACCGGAGTACCCCTTCCGGTCTGCCCAGCGGAGTGCGCACCGCTGTGCCGCTCGGTCGCTTCGAACCAGAGTGCTTCGTCGACCGAACGGGGCAGGTCGGGCACCGTGCACTCGTGCAAGGCCGTTGCTCCTACGTGGCACAGCCGCAGGTGCTCGCTGCCCAGCGCCAGCACGTGGCCGCCGATGCTGCGGTCGACGCAGGGCAACAGTGGGCTCACCTCGAACCGGTCGGCCACCACGCACATCGGCTCCACGCGGGTGCCCAACTCCATCTCGGCGGCGAATCCGGGGCTGACGAAGAAGGCAACCGACTCGCCGTGCTCCGACACGACCCGTCGCGCCAGCGCGTCGGTCAGCGGTGCCAACAGCGCAGCGATGTCGACGCCCGCTATCCACCCGTCGAGGCCGGCTCGCGCCTGGTCGACCAAGCGGTCGAGCACACCGTGATCGAGGCGGTCGTCCGGATGCCGTCGGTCGATCGGCATCAGCACCGACACGCTCGGCGAGGCGCTGTGGCGCGCCAGTTCGGTGAGGCGCGCCAGCGTGATCGTGGGCGGGACGGGAGGTGCGATCGTTGCCATGGCGCGCACGGTACGGAGCCGAGTCGCGGATCGTCACCGTCGGGCGTCGGCGGCCACCCGGCCCAACGACTCGTCAGATCGGGTCGATCGGCACTGTGATCGGTACAGATGTCCAGCCGTGCTGCCGACGCGTCGCCCGCGCGCGCTGAGACAATCGACTGCCATGAGCAGTCAAACGGCCCTCACCCCTGCTGTCGATCAACGAGCCGGCCAGTGCGTGGCCGTGCAGCGTGTCTCGGTGCAGCCCGTCGTCGACTACGGCACCGTGCCCGGATACGGCCCCGTCTTCAACGCCGGCCTGTTGCACCACGACGGCCGCTATCACCTCTTCGCCCGAGCCATCCGCGACGGCTACGGGCGAAACGAGGGGCCCGGCCCGCGGTTCCACGACTACATCTCCGACATCGTCGTGTTCACGTCCGCCGACGGCCACGACTACGAGTTCGGCTACGTCCTCGCCACGGCCGACGACGAGATCTGGAGCTTCGAAGACCCCCGGGTGCAGACCGTGATGCACAACGGGGATGAGCACATCGTGATGACCTACACCCGTCTGCCACCACCCGAGGAAGGGGGCCCGTGGCGCATCGGTGCGCACCGCCTCGAGTACCGCGACGGGCGCTTCCACCTCGACGAAACGAGTGGCAGGCACCTCGGCCCCGACGGCGTGCCGAACAAAGATGCGGTCATCTTTCCGCTCGCCGACGGGCGAGTCGCACTGATGCACCGCATCCACCCGAACATGCAGGTGGCGGTGTTCGACGACCTCCACCACCTGTGGCACGCCGACGACGCCTACTGGGACGACCACCTCGCCCACCTCGACCGGCACACCATCATCGAGCCGGGACACGGCGTGTCGGGAGTGGGCGCAGGCGCTCCACCCCTGGCGACCGAGCAGGGCCTGCTGCTGTTCTTCCACGAACGGTCGGAGCGTGGGGTGTACACCATCAACGTGGCCCTGCTCGACCCGTACACAGCACAGGTCATCGCCATCCTGCCCGACGCACTGATGGAACCCGAACTGCCGTGGGAGCGGGTGGGCGACGTCGACGAGGTGGTGTTCGTGCAGGGTGTGCACCGTCGCGCCGACGGCACGATCTACCTCACCTACGGTGCCGCCGACCGATGCGTCGGCGCCGCCACGGTCGACGAGCAAGCGTTGCTCGACGCGCTCGTTCCCCTCATGGCCTGACGGCAGGTCGACGGAACGCCGTTCGGCCCTGGCCGGTGGTCGTCCGCGGCGCGACCCTGGCGACATGCGAATCGAAGAGTTGGCCCTCCGGCCCGTCGTGGTGCTGCCGCCAGTCGCCACCCTCGCTGATGCTGCGGCCACGATGGCCGAACAGGGCGTCGGCTCGGTGGTGGTGGTCGACGACCGCGACCACATCGTCGGCATCGTCACCGACCGCGACCTGGTGGTGCACGGCATTGCCCGCGACGTGCCGCTCGACGGCCGGATCGATGCGGTGATGACCCTCGACGTGGTGTCGGTCGATGCCTCCACCGATGTGCGCGATGTGGTGCGCCTGTTCGGCCGCCACTCGTTCCGTCGCCTTCCCGTGACGAGTCATGGACAGGTGGCCGGCATGGTGTCGCTCGACGACCTGATCGTGGCGTTCGCCGAGGAGTTCGCCGAGATCACCCGCGGGGTGGCGGGGCAGTTGATGTTCCCGAAGGCGGGCGACCCGGCCGAGCCGCCGGTACGGGCAGCAGCCACCAGCCGCTGAGCAACCCAGCGAGAGCGACGCCGGCGCGCCGACGCGGGCAACGTCGATGGCCTCGCGGCGAACGGCATCGCGGCGAGCGGTGTGGGGTGGCCCTGGCACGGCCGCCATCGTCTCAGAGTTCGACGCTGGTGAGGTCGTCGCCCAACACGATGTCGCCGGCGAAGTGCTCGGCGGCGAGGGCCCGCCACTCGTCTTCCTGGCCGGGCTGCATCGGTGGCACGTAGTGGGTGAGCACCAGGGTGCGCACCCCCGCCCGCGTGGCGGTGCGGGCCGCGTCGGCCACGGTGGAGTGATAGTCGAGGATGTCCTGGAAGCGCTGGTTCGGCACCATCCGCACGATGTCGTCGCGCAGCACGGTCTGCACGTAGGCGTCGGCGCCGCTGCAGATCTCGTCGAGCGAGGCGCACGGCACCCCATCGCCGCCCAGCACCACGGTCTTGCCGTCGGCCTCCACCCGGTAGGCGACGGTGGGTTCGACAGGTCGGTGGTCGGTGGCAGCAACCCGCACCTCGAGCCCGGCGATCGAGAATTCGTTGCCGGGGCTCACCTCGGTCACCTCCACCGTGGGCGTCCAGGTGAGATCGGCGTGGTGGTCGAGTCGGTACGAGATGTCGGGGGCCAGCGCCGCAAGCGTTGCCTGCACCACCTCGGCGGTGCGCGGCGGACCCACGATGCGCAAGGTCGCCTGGGTCGGGTTCATCACCCAGTGCGTGGTGATGACGTCGTTCAGATCGGTGAGGTGATCACTGTGCAGATGAGTGAGCAACACCGCGCCAAGCATCGGCGGCAGCACGCCTGCGGCAGCGAGACGCATCACCACACCACGCCCGCAATCGATCAGCAGATGCGTGCCCACCGCCGACACCAGCGTCGATGGCCCGGCACGCCGCGGATCGGGCAGTGGACTTCCGGTGCCGAGCAAGGTGATCTTCATGCACCGACCGTATCATCTGGCAGTCGATCTGCCAGATGACGCGACACCCCGAGATGCGACGGCCGGCGGGCCCGCCCGGAGTGGCGGCTCCGGAACGGGGCCAGCCGGCCGTCGTCACGCACCTGACAGTCCGGGTCGCTCGTGTCGGATGCAACGGTTTGGCCCTCCGAGCAGGCGATATCCCCCACCGCCGGATCCGCCATCGGTAACGTTCGCGCCGCGACGCCTGTCGCCGGCCGAGGACCGGGGGTCGAGGGCTGTGCATCCACAAGGAGGTTCCCATGGAACAAGGAATGTCTCGGCGCCTCGCCGCCGAACTGATCGGCACGTTCTGGCTCGTGCTGGGCGGCTGCGGCACGGCCGTGTTCGCCATCATCACCCGCGGCACGGCTGATGCCGACGGCTGGAGCAAGGGTGTCGGTCTCACCGGCGTGTCGCTGGCCTTCGGCCTCACCGTCGTCACCGGTGCCTATGCGCTCGGCCACGTGTCGGGCGGTCACTTCAACCCGGCGGTCACGCTGGGCCTGGTGGCAGCGAAGCGCTTCAGCCCGAAAGACGCCGGTGCCTACATCGTGGCGCAGATCGTCGGTGGCATCATCGCCATCGCCGCCATCTGG
>JBAXSU010000094.1:0-13223 GCA_037130535.1 Actinomycetota bacterium | reverse complement strand
CGCTGCCGCTGCTGCGGCACCCGCAACATCCGCGACACCCGCTGTGCCGGCCAACTGGTACGCCGACCCATCGGGCCGCTTCGAGCTGCGCTACTGGGACGGCAACGCCTGGACCGAGCACGTCTCGCGCGCCGGCCAGCAGTACACCGACCCGCCCGTCGCCTGATCCACCCGTCGAACCGGCCGGGCGCCCACTACCGTCGTAGTCGTGCGCGCCACCTCCGTCGGCCACGCCGGCATCTTCATCGAGACCGAGTTCGGGTCGATCCTCTGCGACCCGTGGTTCACGCCGGCGTTCTTCGGCTCGTGGTTCGTCTTCCCGCGTAACGACCAACTGCCCGCCGACCTGCTCGAGAGGATGGAGCGCGCCGACTACCTCTACGTGTCGCACATCCACGCCGATCACCTCGACGAGGAATGGCTGGCGAACCATGTGCGCCGCGACACCACGGTGCTCATCCCTGGCTTTCCCACTCGCGAGCTCGAGCGCATCCTGCGCGGTTTCGGCTTCACCGACATCGTGCGCACGGCCGACGGCGAGGAGATCACCCTGAACGGCGATCTGCGCATCGCCATCCACGTCGAGACCAGCATCACCGATGGCCCCGGCGGCGACTCGGCCCTCGTCGTCAGCGACGGCCGTAGCCGTGTGGTGAACCAGAACGACTGTCGCACCAACGACCTGAACGCGCTGAACGCGCACGGCCCGGTCGACCTCCACTGGCTGCAGTACAGCGGCGCCATCTGGTATCCGATGGTGTACGAGGAGACGCCCGAGCGGATGCGCGAACTGATCGACGCCAAGGTCGACAGCCAGCTCACCCGGGCGATGCGCTACGTCGAGGCCATTGGGGCACGGGCAGTTGTGCCCAGCGCCGGGCCGCCGGCGTTCCTCGACCCCGAGCTGTACGGCTTCAACATGATCACCGGCGACGAGGTGAGCATCTTCCCCGACCAGCGGGTGTTCATGCAGCGCCTGGCTGCGGCCGGCAGGCACGGGGTGCTGGCCATCCCCGGCACCGTCATCGACATCGCGCCCGATGCCATCACCGTCACCCACCCCATGCCCGACGCCGACGTAGCGGCCATCTTCGAGCACAAAGACGACTACCTCCGCCGCTACCAGGCCGACTGGATGCCGTGGCTCGAGGCGATGAAGCGCGACTGGGCCTCACCCACGCCCGATCTGCTCGACACGCTGCGGGCGTGGTGGGAACCGCTGCTGGCGTTGGCGCCGACCTTGCGCGGCAACGTGGGGGCGAACTGCTTGATGCGGCTGGGCGACCTGCAGGTGCTCATCGACTTCCCTGCAGGGCAGGTGCGCGCCTACGACGGCGAGCCCTACCGCTACCGCTTCGACATCCAGCGCGAGTTGGTCGAGACCGTGGCGGCCGCCCGGGCGGTCGACTGGAGCAACGCGCTGTTCCTCTCGTGCCGCTTCCATGCGTGGCGCGAGGGCCCGTTCAACGAGTACCTCTACAACTTCTTCAAGTCGCTGTCGGTCGAGCGCATGCGTCGCGCTGAAGCCGAAGCCATCCGCAAGACCGATCCCGACCGGGGCGGTATCGCCGGCCAGGAGATCCGCATCGGCGATCACATCTGCGAACGGGCCTGCCCGCATCGGCAGGCCGATCTCAGCGTGTTCGGCGAGATCGACGGCAACCAGCTGGTGTGCACCCTGCACGGCTGGCGCTTCGATCTCGACACCGGCGAATGCCTCACCGCCACCGACCGCAAGCTGCGCATCCGCCGCGCCACCCCCGCCGACTGATCCCCCACTGCCCCCCGACCACCAGCCCCCGGCCCCATCGGCGTTTGTGAGCGGAACCCTGCGGAACCCGGCTGCGCTCACAAACGCTGGCACCGCCCCGCAACGTTTGTGAGCGGAACCCTGCGGAACCGGGCTGCGCTCACAAACGCAGGGGGTGGCGGGGTCAGCGGCTGATGAGGCGGAGCACCACGGCGGCCACGGCGACGAGGCAGAGGGCCAGGGCCGGGCCGATGTCGCTGTCGTCGACGCGCAGATGGGCCACCACCGCACCGATGAAGTAGAGCACCACACCCACACCAGCAACCTCACCCAGCGCCGGCGCCCACAGGCCGATGATCAGGCCGACTGCACCGGCTACCTCGAGGCCGGCGAGCACGGGCCACCGTGCCTCTGGGACACCCACGGTGGTGAGGGCCTCGGTGGCCTTCGGGTGCTTGGTCAACTTGCCCGCCGCCGAGCCGAGCAGGGCGAGCGACAAGACGATGGCGACGATGGCGTAGGCGACGGACATGGATCTCCTCCGACTCGGAAACGGTCGTCATCGTGCCATCCGACGCATCACCCGGCGCGGATGGAGGAGCGCGCCGGGGTCAGTGGACGGAGAGGCGGTAGGCGAAGCGGTAGCGGCCGGCCGACAGGCGGTATTGCGGCAGCACATCGGGGCCGCAACTGGCGGTGCCGAGGCCACGGTGGGCCACGTCGAGGTGCACGACCACCTCGGGCCGAGCGACCAGATCGGTGTGGGTGGCGGCGGCGAAGAGGTCGGCCGAGCGGTAGTGCGTGGCCGAGCAGTGCAACACAGCCGGTTGGAGCACGTCGACGCGAACCCGCTGCCCCGAACCCGGGTCGAGGAGCTCGAACCAGCGGCAGTCGGTGCGCAGGCCGAACTCCTGCGGAACGAGGTAGGGCGATTCGTCGAGCGGGCCCTCGTAGATACCGAGCGCTGCGCCGCTGTGCCGGTCGGGGTAGTTCTCGTGCGGACCACGGCCGAACCAGCGCATCACGCTGAAGCGGGCCGGTAGGGCGAACGACACACCGACGCGCGCCAGGTCGGCGAGCGCCTGGGGGACGTCGACCTGGTGGTGGTACTCGACCGAGCCGTCGGCCGCCGCCGACCGCGACCAGGTGTGCTCGGCCAGGTCGTCGGCCGGGTGCCGGTGCAGGCCGGCTTCGGTCCAGCGCTGCCACGCATCGCCACCGATCTTGTGGCGCAGCGACAGTTCGGGCAGCAGTTTGAAGCCGTCGTTGTCGGTGGTGGCCCGGAACAGTTCGAGCGCAATCGGAGCCACCAGCACCTCGTCGACCGCTGCGGCGTAGTGGTTGGGGGTGAAGCGGCCCGTACGTCGCGGTCGGGCCGCGCGCACCTCCACCTGATCGACCGCCACCACGTGACCGGCCGGGGCGAACCATGTGTCGCGGCGCAGCGAGAACTCGACCGTGAGATGCACCTCGCCCGCGCCTTCGGGGACGGCGCACGGTATGGGCACTTCAACCGCGGTGTGCGGCGCCACCGGAGGAAGCGTGAGCGTGCCCCGCCGCAGCACCTCGCCATTCACCAGCAGCGCCCAACGCGCCCGGTACACGTCGAGCCCGGTGAACGACTGGCGGTTGGCCACCCGCAACGTTCCGGCCCGCCGACCGCGCTGCACCGTGACGGGCCGATACACCCACGCCACCTCGGCCATCGCCGGATGCGGTTCGAGGTCGGCCGACACCAGTCCGTCGGCCACGAAGTTGCCATCGTGCGGCGACTCACCGAACTGCCCGCCATACGCGAGGCGCACTGTGCCGTCGGGCAGTCGCTGACGCAGCCCGTGATCCTTCCACTCCCAGATGAACCCGCCCTGGAGGCCCGGCGTGGAGGTGATGACCGACCAGTAGTCGGCCAACGAGCCGTTCGAGTTGCCCATCGCGTGGCTGTACTCGCACAGGATGAGCGGACGGGTGCCCCGGCCCGACTCGCCGTAGGCACGAATGGCGTCGATGGGCGCGTACATCGGGCAGACGAGATCGGTGGCCGCGAGTCCACCGTCGACCCAGCCGGCGTGGAACACGGCGCCCTCGTAGTGCAGCGGGCGGCTGGGGTCGTGCTTGCGGATCCAGCCGGCGAGCGCGTCGTGGTTGGCGCCGTAACCGCTCTCGTTGCCGAGGCTCCACACGATGACGGACGGGTGGTTGCGGTCGCGGCGCACCATGCGCGAACCGCGGGCCACCCAGGTGGCCAGGTAGCGCTGGTCGTGACACAGGCTGGTGTTGTAGGCGTGGCTCTCGAGGTTGGCCTCGTCGACGACGTACATACCCAACTCGTCGCACAGGTCGTAGAACGCCGAGTCGTTGGGGTAGTGCGAGGTGCGCACCGCGGTGATGTTGTGCCGCCGCATCTGCACCAGGTCGGCGCGCATGTCGTCGACCGTGACCGCCTTGCCGCGATCGGGATGGTGATCGTGGCGGTTCACGCCGAAGATCCAGATCGGCCGGCCATTCACCAGCAGTTGGCGGTTGCACACCTCGACGTGCCGGAAGCCGACCAACTGCTCGGTGGCCTCGGCGACTGCGCCGTCTGGCCGCAGCAACTCGACACGAACCCGGTACCGGCTGGGTGACTCGGCGCTCCAGGCTGCCACCTTCGGCACCTCCCACTCGGCGTCGACGGAGTGGCCCTCGAACACGTACGACTGCTCGAACCGGTGCGGCACGGGGGCGTTGTGCACGGCGCCCACCCGGCGACCGGCCAGGGTTTCCAGCCAGGTGCGCACGACGAAGCCCTTGGCCGGTTTCGACGCGAACCCCACGGTGGTACGCACCTGCAGCAGGCCCACGCCGTCGGCCACGCGCAGGTCGGCGGTGCAGGCCACATCGGCCACGTGCACCGGGCTGCGCGCCTCGATCCACACGCTGCGGTGCAGGCCCGCCATCCACCACTGGTCCTGATCTTCGACGTAGCTCTGCGCGCTGTAGCGCACCACGACGATGGCCAGGTGGTTGGCCCCGGCCTGCAGATGCGGCGTGAGGTCGTACTCGCTGGGCAGGCGACTGTCGGTGCCGTAGCCGACGAAGGCGTCGTTGAGGTACACCGCGTGCACGCTCTCGGCACCGCCCAGGTGCAGCACCACGCGGTGGTTGCGCCAGCCCTTGCCGATGGTGAACGACCGCCGGTACACACCGGTGGGATTGCGCTCGGGCAACGCAGGCGGCGGCCCGGGGAACGGCATCTGCACGTTGGTGTAGTGCGGCAGGTCGCCGACGTCCTGGAGGGTCCAGTTCCCGGGCA
This sequence comes from Actinomycetota bacterium, assembly GCA_037130535.1. Lineage (GTDB taxonomy): Bacteria > Actinomycetota > Acidimicrobiia > Acidimicrobiales > Ilumatobacteraceae > VFMC01. Next base: position 8,181 of record JBAXSU010000094.1, on the reverse strand, counting down.
CGGCGACCTGGCGGTCGGCCCGTGGTGTCGGACCACAGACCGCCCCGGCGGGCACAGCGTCGGGGTGGTCGAACAACGCGAACGACCACTGGCCGTCGAGCGACCGCCGTGCATCGGCCCCGAGGGGCAACGGCACGTGCATCGGCAGCCGATTCAGTTCGAGTAGTCCCGGGTCGGCCCAGGGCCGCAGCGCGCCGATGACGGGCAGCACGTTCAGCCGCCGTGCACCCAGACGGTGATCCTCATCGGCATCAGATTCTGGTCCCAGATGAAGTCCATCGCCGGCACACTGACGCGCACGCAGCCGTGCGATGCCGGATAGTTCGGAATGCTGTTCGAGCCGTGCACAGCGATACCGCCCCTGAAGTACTTCGGCCGGTAGATCTCGCCGAGGTCGCCTTCCCACCAGCCTTCGGGCCGCTCGCGGTTCACCTTCCACAACCCGTCCGGGGTGATGGCCACACCGGTCTGCTTCTCACCGGGCGTGTTCTTGTCCTCCTCCTCGTACGGCAGTCCGTTGCCGGTGGAGGTGTTGAGGGTCCAGACGGTCTTGCCGCCCTGCACCACGAACAACAGTTGGCGCTGCTTGTCGACCTCGATGAGATCGCCGGTGTCGGCCAGACCGCGAGCCTTCTCGGTGACGTTGGTGAGGTAGGCGGCTGTGACCTCGTCGACCTTCCCGGTGGCCTCGAGGCCGAGGTACTTCTGGAAGGCCATGACCGCCTGCTTGGTGGTGAGGCCGTACTTGCCGTCGCCACCGGCGTTCCAGAAGCCGAGCTGCAGCAGTCGATCCTGCACCAGGCGGGTGCCGTCGCCGCTGGAACCACCGACGGCCGGGATGGGCTGGGCAGCCATGCCGACCACTTCGACGTTCGGCGCCAGCGTGGTGGTGGGCGCCGCCGTGGTGGTGGGGGCCTCGGTAGTGGTGGGGGCCTCGGTGGTGGTGGGCGCGAGGGTTGTCGTGGGAACAGCTGTGGTGGTGGGCGCGAGGGTTGTCGTGGGAACAGCTGTGGTGGCGGGCACCGACGAGGGCAGGGGTGCGACCGACAGGGAGGTGACCGGCTGGTTGGCTGCCTCGGCGGGGCCGATATTGGAACACGACGCGAGAATGGGAGCGGCAATGGCGAGCAGCGCGAGTGAGCCGACCACACGGATGCGAGCGGTCGACGACAACGAGCGAGGAGGGGAAGTGGAGGGGGCGGCCATGGGGGTGGATGCGGGTGGCTGAACCCTCAGACTACCGCGCTGACCCAGCGGGCCGGAGGGCGGTCCGGCGTCAGACTGCGGGCAATTCGAACCACACCGTGAGGGCGTACTTCACGCCCGACCGGAGCTGGCTGGTCTGGTGCGGATGGGTGACCAGCGAGGGCCAGGCCAGCAGGTCGCCCACCTGCAGGGCGCTGTTGTCGTAGCCCTGTCGCGGGAACTCGAGCACCCCGCCCTCGTAGCCGTCGTTCAGCTTCACCGAGGCCGACACCTGGGCCACATCGTGGTGGATACGCAGCGACTCCTGCTGGCCCAGGGCGTACTTGATGACGAAGGCATCGCGCAGGCCGTAGTAGTCGATGTAGGGCCATGCTTGGCGCAGGCGTGGCCAGATGCGCATTCCCAGGTCGGCCTGCACCGCCTCGAACAGGCCGGGGCTGATGACCGCCAGCGACACCTCGTGCCCCGGCACCGGGTCGTCGGGCTGAGGCTCGAAGGCGCCCACGGCCTCGGCCGCCCGCACGATGGTGGCGCAGAACTCGGGCGACCAGAACGAGGTGAGGTACAACTCGTCGGCCACCCGGCACAGTTCGTCGCTGTCGTCGTCGGGTTCGGCACCGCAGTAGCCGAGGATCTGCTGGAGGTCGTCGAAGCCGCTCACCCACCCATCGTGGCAGAACGGTTCAGCCCAGATGAGGCTGCCAGGGGTGGGGCTGCCAGGGCGAGCGGACGACGCGGTCGAACGAGAAGTCGGCCAACAGGTCGGCCGCCGTCGACAGGGGGTCCGAGCCCTCGGCCGGGTCGAACCCGAGACTGGCCGCCAACACGGCCACCACGTCGGCCGCGCCGACGCCCTGCGCCGCGAGGTCGGCCAGCGTGACCGCCCCGTGGCGCTTGGCCAGGCGAGAGCCGTCGGGGCCGAGCACCAACGGCACGTGCGCGTACGCGGGATGCTGGAAGCCGAGCAAGCGTTGCAGATGCATCTGCCGTGGCGTCGACGACAACAGGTCGTCGCCGCGCACCACCTGGGTGACGCCCTGCAGATGGTCGTCGACTACGACCGCCAGGTTGTACGCCGGCACACCGTCGTTGCGCTCGAGTACGACGTCGTCGACCCCGCCCTCGTAGACGCCGGCGACACGGTCGTCGACCCGGTACCGCTCGCCGTTCGTGCGCAGGCGGAGCGCACTGCGCCGACCCTCGCGTTCGAACTGCGTCTGGCGCGCCGTGCTCAACTCGCGACAGGTGCCCGGATAGGCCCCGTGGGCCAGCGCCTCACCGTGCGGCGCCGACGCGGCCTCGCGGATCTCGCGCCGAGTGCAGAAGCAGCGGTAGACCAGTCCGTCGTCGGCGAGCGTGGAGATGGCCGCTCGGTACCACTCGAATCGCTCGGACTGGAACACCACCTCGCCGTCGTGGTCGATGCCGAGCGCCGCCAGATCGGCGAGTTGCCGGGCCGCGTGATCGTGCGATGCCGTGACCGGATCGAGGTCTTCCATCCGCACGAGGAATCCGCCACCAGCCGATCGGGCCGCGAGCCAGGCGACGAGCGCAGTGCGCAGATTGCCGAGGTGCAGGTCGCCGGTCGGCGATGGGGCGAAACGACCGCGCATGCTCCTCAGTCTGCCGCGGACCCCGGCGCAGTACGGTGGAGCATCGGACTATCCGCGAGACGGACCCTCGGCCGACACTCGATCGGGGGTTCGAGGAATCGATGGGGTCACGTTGCGCGACATGGTGGGGGTGAACAGCCGATGAAGGGTTCTGACGATCCGACCGCGCCCAAGGCCGCTGTCACCTCACTCACCGACGCCGACGAGGAGATCGTCCGCGGCGAAGCCCTTGTTCACGTCCTGAAGAACGTCTCACCGCTGCGCTTCCTGCTTGTGCCGATGATGTTGGCCTCGGTCGCAGTGGCCGGGCGCTACTTCCACCCCGAGCGCAGCGCCGGCCTCATCGCCTGGGCCGTGCTCGCCTCGCTGGTCACCGTGGTGGCGGTGGAGGTGCCCAAGCGTCGGCATCGCCTGCCATCGCCGTGGCTCACCGGATTCACGCTGGCGGTGGTGGGGATGACCCCCGGTTCGTTCACGTGGCTTGCGCTGCCCGACGAACCCGTCATCGCGATGTTCATCATCGTGGTGCCCTGCATCAGCCTGGCCGTCGGGGCGGTCGCCGCAGCAGGCCGCTGGTCGATGTACCTCGCCCACACCATCCCGCTCGGCATCGTGGCCACGACGGGGATGTGGGTGAGCGACACGTCGTTCGTGCGGTCGCTCGTCGTGCTGTTCTGGGTGCTCGCCATCGCCATGGGTTCGCTCCACTACGAGGTGTCGCGGTCGCTGCTGTCGTCGCTGCGCCTCAAGCGGGCCGGCATGCGGTTGACCGAACAGTTGGCCGCCGAACAGGCAGCCCTGTCCGACGCCTACGCCACACTGCGCACCACGAACGAGCAACTCGCCTTTCTGGCGCTCCACGATCCACTCACCGGGCTGCTGAATCGTCGCGGCGCGCTCGATGCGCTCGATCATCTGCTCGCCGCGGCCGACCGCCCGGTGGGTGTGCTGTTCATCGACCTCGACCGGTTCAAGGCCGTGAACGACCTGCTCGGCCATCGCGGCGGCGACCAGTTTCTCAACACCCTCGCCGATCGCGTCGGCCGAACGCTGGGGCCCGACTCGTTTGCCGGGCGTATCGGCGGCGACGAGTTCGTCGTCGTGCTGGCCGACCACGACGTCGGCCGCGCCACTGCGGTCGCCGGGCGACTGGTCGACGTGCTCGGTCAGCCGGTGCACGCCGAGGGCCGGGCCATGCCATCGTCGGTCAGCATCGGGGTGGCCGCCTCACCGTTGCACGGCACGACGGCGAGCGACCTGCTGCGCAATGCCAACACGGCATTGTTCAGCGCGAAGCGCGAGGGCCGTAACCGACTCCAGGTGTTCGATGGCGAGATGCAGGAGGAACTGCTGCGCACCTCGGCCGCCGAGCAGTCGCTGCGGCGGGCCATCGACAGCGGCGACATCCTGCCCTTCTTCCAGCCCGAGATCGACGCCACCACCGGCCGGGTGATCGGCGCCGAGTTGCTGGCCCGCTGGATCCACCCCGACGGAACCATCGCCGACGCGATGGAGTTCATCGACATCGCTCGTCGCGCCGGGTTGCTCGAGCGGCTCACCGAACAGGTGCTGAACCGTGCTCGCCCCGACATCCGCCGACTCGCGTCGGTAGGCCTGCCCGACGGGTTCCGGTTCCGCGTCAATCTCGCGCCAGCGTCAACCGACCGGGCGTGGCGTTACGGCGCGATCGAGGAGTTGGTCCGCGGCATCGATCCCAACCTGCTCACCGTCGACGTGCGCGAGTCAGCGCTGGTGAACGACCTACCCACCGCCGCGGCGAAGCTGGCCTCGTTCCGAGCGCTCGGCGGACGGGTGTGCCTCGAAGACTTCGCCCGCGGCGTGTCGTCGCTGTCGATGCTGCGCAAGGTGCCGATCGACGAGGTGCGCATCGACCGCAGCGCCATCGACACCATCACCACACATCCGCACGACCGGGCGATCGTGCGGTCGGTCATCGGCCTCGTCCGCGATCTCGGGCTGTCGGTCACCGCCGAGGGCATCGAGACCGGGGCGCAGGCCGACACACTCATCGCCCTCGGGTGCGTGCGCCAACAGGGCTTTTTGTACGCGCCGGCACTGGCCACCGAGCAGTTCGAGACGTTCCTGATCCGGCGTCAGGCCGACACGTTCGACCGCGAGGAAGCAGTCGACACGTGGATCATCGAGAACCTCGGCTGACAACCGCGACGGGTCAGCCCGGGCTCATCATCTTCTGGAACGCGCCCAGGTCGAAGTAGTCGCGCCACAGAGCGATCTTGCCCTCGCGCAGCACGAACAGCCCGGCGACGCCGAGTTCGACCCAGCGGCCGCCCATCTCGAAGCGATCGGTGCGCTCGTTCATCACCACGTCGCCGGTGGCGGCCTGGTGGTGGATCACCCAGTCGATGGCACTGCACATCCCGAAGAACGGTTCGAGCGTCGACCGCAGGGCGGCGGGCCCATGAACCTTCGCCAGCGGCACGTTGTCGTACTCGATGTCGTCGGTGACATAGGTGCACGCCTCGTCGAGATCGTTGCGCTCGAGCGCACGGATGAAGGCGGTGACGATCTCTTCGCTGGTCATGGGCGTACGGTACCGTGCCTCACGATGCTGACCGCGACGGCCGCCGTGGTCGCCGCGATCGCGGCGACCGGCAACTGGTGGTCGCGGATCACCCTCGACCGCCGAGTCGAGGCGGTGACGAAGCCGCTCGCCACCATCGCCATCGCGGTGCTCGGCCTGTCACTTGCCGACGGAGTGCCCACGGCTGCCCTGGTGCTGGGCGCTCTTGGCTTCGCCTGCTGCCTCGCCGGAGACGTGGCGCTGCTTCCCGCGATCGACCGCTTCGTCGTCGGCCTCGGCGCCTTCTTGGTGGGCCACGTTGCGTTCGCCGCGATGTTCGTGGTGCTGGGCCTCGACTCGTGGTGGTTGGCCATCGTGGCCCTGCTGCTGGTGGGGGTGCTGGGCGCCACCGTCGGCCGCCGCATCGTGGCCGCCGCGAGCCGCAGCCACGCCGCATACACCACCCCGGTGAAGGCCTATCTCGCCGTCATCTCGCTGATGGCGGTGACCGGGTGGGCCACCGGTATCGGTGCGGCGATCATCGGGTCGACGCTGTTCGTGCTGAGCGACTCGATCCTTGGGTGGCGGCAATTCGTCGCCGAGCGGCGGTGGATGGCGCCCGCGGTGATGATGACGTACCACGGCGCGCTGCTGGGACTGGCGCTCAGCCTGGCAGCGCCGACGGTGGTGCACGCCGACGAGACGATGCCTGCACCGTCGACGATCACACCGACGACGGCGACCTCATCCGCCGTCGCACCGTCGACCACCACCCTGCCCACAACGACGACCACGACCACCACCACCTCCACGACCCCGACCACCACCACGACCACGACCCCGACCACTACCACCACCACGACCCCGACCACCACCGCCACCACGACCATCGCCACCACGACCATCGCCCCGACCCCGACGACGACGGCGACGCCGGCGCCGGCCAGCACGACGCTCCCGGCCGTCGTGGCAGAGGCCGCGCTGCCCTGGCTGGCCGGTGCAGCCGACGGATTGGCCACCGGCAACCTCGCCTCCAGCGTCAGCGTGTGGCGCGACGGCACCATCGTGCTGCGCCGCGCCTCGGGCCGGCGCAACGACGGCAGCGCTGTCGACGGAGAGACGCGCTTCGTCATCGCCAGCGTCAGCAAGGTGTTCACCTCGCTGGCTGTCGCCCGGCTGGTCGAACAGGGCCTCGTCGACCCCGCTGCGCCGGTGCCGTGGGCCGCGATGGGAATCGCCCACGACCCGGCCTGGGACACCGTGACCACCCGCGAACTGCTCGACCACACCAGCGGGATGCCCGTGGCACGCAAGGCCTGGCTCGACCTTCCCGGCCCGTGCTCCATTCCCCTCGCTGAGGTGATGGCCGCACCGCCCACCAACACCCGCGGCGACTGGCGGTACTCGAACGGCAACTACTGCGCCCTCGGTCTGCTCGTCGAGCACGTCACCGGACTGTCGCTCGACGTGGCAACGGCGCAGTTGGTCTTCGCTCCCGCAGGCGTTGACGGGCCGACTGTCAGTTCGGCCGGCGCTCCCGCCGACATGGCCCCGTACCCGCTGGGCGTCGGCCGCCTCGACCGACTGGGCGGGGCAGGCACCTGGCTGGCGTCGAGCGACGACGTCGCCGCCGTGGTGGCCTCCATCACCGATGCCGACCGGGCGACGATGACCTACCCGGCCGTGATGACCGATCAGTACGGCTGGGGGCACACCGGCACGGTCGACGGCGCGAAGGCCTGCGCCTGGCGTTTCGCCGACGGCACGGTGGTGGCGGGCCTCGTGGCCGGTAATCAGCCCTCCACCGGTGGCGGTGTGTGCGATCGGCTGGTCACCGCCCTGGCGGTCGACCTCGGCCTGCTGCGCGGCGAGCCGCTACGGCAGCCGCGCTGACATCCCCAGCGCGCCGCAGCACACAAACTATGTTTTCGCTTGCATTTTCTCTTCCTGAAGGAGCCAACTCATGATCCGCGGCATCATCTCGATCGTGCTCATCCTGCTCATCGCCACCTTCCCGGCCACGTGGATGCTGATGTTGTTCATCGGCAACGTGGCCCCGGGTGTGGGCCTCAGCTACTGGGGCACCCTGCCGCTGGGCATCCTGGTGTCGTCGCTCCTGGCCGGTGCCGGATCGTCGACGGTCTACAACGTCAGAGGCTGACCCCACCGCCTTCGATGTCGGCTGTCCGGTTCCTGTGCCGGGCGGGCGATACTCGCTGCCATGAGCAGCATCAACGTCTCGGAACTCGCCTACGCGCCCCCGGGCGCCGATCAGTTGTTCTTCGACGTGTCGTTCGGCGTCGCCCCAGGCGAGCACGCCGCCATCGTGGGTGCCAACGGAGTGGGCAAGAGCACCATCTTGCGCATCCTCTCGAACGTCATCGAGGCCGACGAGGGCGAGTTCGCCGTCGGCGGCACGATGCTGAGCATGACCCAGGACGTGGGCATGTCGCGACCCACCGACACCCTGCGCGAGATGCTGCTGGAGGTGGCCCCGCCTGCGTTGCGCACCGCCGGCAAGGCGCTGGTGGTCGCCGAACGCGGTCTGCTCGACGGCAGCGACGACGGTATGTCCTACGCCACTGCGCTCGCCGACTGGGGCGACCTCGGCGGCTACGAACTCGAAGCGGCCTGGTACGCAGCAGCGCAGCGCAGCGTGAAGACTCCGGTCGACGACATGTCGCGGCGCCTGGTGGGCGAACTGTCGGGCGGCGAGCGCAAACGGCTGGTGCTCGACCTCCTGCTCACCTCCGGCGCCGATGTCCTGCTGCTCGACGAACCCGACAACTACCTCGACATCCCCACCCGGCACTGGCTCGA
>JBAXSU010000093.1:0-13239 GCA_037130535.1 Actinomycetota bacterium | reverse complement strand
GGCGGCGGCCGCGAGAGCGGCAGCGATGCCTGGAAGGCCTACATGCGCCGGGCCACCAACACGATCAACTACGGCACCACCCTGCCCCTCGCCCAAGGCGTCGAGTTCGGCTGACCCCCCGGCTTCGTGAGCGAAGCCGGGCCCAGGCCCGGTCCCCGCTCACGGATCTCCAGGCTTCGTGAGCGGGTGCCCGGTACCCACCGGTCCACGCTCACGGACGGCTCACGGACGGGCGGGCCGGAGCGGCGTCGAGTTCGGCTGACCCTCAGTCGACACGGCGGAGGATGCGCAGGCTGCCGGTGGCGCTCTCGAGGCGGAACCGGCCGCTCTGCAGCGCAGGCAGGAAGATCTGCTCGTAGGGCGGACGACCGCCGTCGGCCGGGTCGGGGAACACATCGTGGATGGCGAGGATGCCGCCCATCGCAATGTGCGGTGTCCAGCCCTCGTAGTCGAGCCGGGCCGGCATCTCGCCGTGGCCGCCGTCGATGAAACAGAACGACAGCGGCGTCGTCCAGTGACGGGCGACGGTGGGCGACTGGCCCACCACGGCGATCACCTCGTCCTCGAGACCCGCTTCGTAGATGGTGAAGCGGAACACCGGCAGGGTGTCCATCCGCCCGAGCCGCGGGTCGACCAGCGATGTGTCGTGGTGCTCCCAGCCGGCCTGGTTCTCTTCGCTGCCGCGGTGGTGGTCGACAGCGAACAGCACCGTGCGGCACTGGCGCGCCGCGGCCCCCAGCCACACCGTCGAACGCCCGCAATAGGAACCGACCTCCAGGAATGGCAGCCCGGGCAGCAGCGTTCCGGCCGCCACCGCAGCGTCGTAGAGCGCGTCGCCTTCGTCGGGCGGCATGAACCCCCTGGCGGAAACCGCCTGGGCGCGCAGGAACGGGTCGATGCCGGGATGACCGTCGGTCACCAGCCGTCCCAGTGGATGATGGTGTCGGCCGGCGGCCGCACGGCCGGCTTGAAGTCGGTGCCCTTGGTGTAGGCGAGCGGACTCATGCAGATCTGCTGCACCTGGTCGAACGGGATGCCCAGCACATCAGCCGCGGCCTGCTCCATCATCAGGTGCACCGTGGTCCAGCAGGTGCCGAGGCCGCGGGCGCGGGCGGCGAGCATGAAGCTCCACATCGCCGGCATCACGTTGGCACCGATGGAGGCGCTCATCATCGCCGGTGCATTGTCGATGCGGCCGAAGGTGCAGGGGATGACAATGGCCGGTGCGTCGCCCATGTGCTCGCCGAGGAAGTCGGCCGAGTCGGCGCTGCGCTGCTGCTGGGCGTTGGCATCGGCCTCGCCCTTGTCGATCGAACGGATGTAGATGCCGTCCATCGACGAGTAGATGCCGTAGCACTGGCGGTAGATCTCGCCGAGCGCCTTGCGCTTGGCCTCGTCGCGCACGACGACGAACTGCATCGTCATGTTGTTCGAGCCGCTGGGCGACTGCATCGCCATGTCGACGCACTCGCGGATGACCTGATCCTCGACCGGGCGGTCGAAGTCGAGCCGTTTACGCACGGCGCGGGTGGTGGACAGCAGATCGTCGGGTGACAGCGGGAGCAGGGCCATGGCCCGAAACCCTACTGCTGACGCAATCGACCGTGCGCATGGTGCTCGCCGGATGCGAGACTGCAGCCATGCAGAGCGCGCTCGACGACCTGATGGCCCTGCTCGACCTCGAGGTGATCGAGGTGAACCTGTTCCGCGGGCGCTCGCCCGACGAGAACCGCCAGCGGGTGTTCGGTGGCCAGGTGGCTGGCCAGGCGCTGGTGGCCGCCACCCGCACCGTCGAGAGCGACCGTCTGGTGCACTCACTGCACGCCTACTTCCTGCGCCCCGGCGACCCGACTACGCCCATCTTGTACGAGGTCGACCGCATCCGCGACGGCAAGAGCTTCACCACCCGACGCGTGGTGGCCATCCAGCACGGCAAAGCGATCTTCAACCTGCAGGCCAGCTTCCACGTGGCCGAGGTGGGCCCCGACCACCAGATGTCGATGCCCGACGATGTCCCACCGCCCGACAGCCTGCCCGACTTCAAGACCCGCATGGCCCCCTACAAAGAGCAGATGGGCGACTGGTACGACCGCCCGCGCCCGATCGACTTGCGCCATGTCGACGGCGATCCGTTCAGCCGGCGGGGCAAGCCCTCGACCAACCAGAAGGTGTGGATGCGCGCCGACGGCGTGTTGCCCGACGACCCCACGCTGCACGCGTGCATCGTCACCTATGCCAGCGACATGTCGCTGCTCGACACCACCGTGATGCCGTTCGGGATGAGTTGGGACACCCCTGGCATGCAGATGGCGAGCCTCGACCATGCGATGTGGTTCCATCGCCCGTTCCGCGCCGACGATTGGCTGCTGTACGACCAGAGCGCCATCTCCACCGGCAGCGCCCGCGGGTTGGCGGGCGGCGCCATCTTCACGATCGACGGCACGCTCGCAGTCACCGTGGTGCAAGAGGGCCTCGTGCGAGTGGGTCAGGGCCGCACATGACCAGTCGACGCCTGGCGCTGGTGGCCGCACTCGCACTGGTGGCCGCGGCGTGCGGCAGTGAGGGCGAACCCATCGCCACCGGCCCGGCCGTCACCTTCGCCACCTCGAGCACGACCGCTCCGACCACCGCGCCCACTTCCGAGCCCGCCAGCACACCGGACACCACACCGGACACGACGGCGCCCACAGTCACCGACGCGCCCACCACGGTGCCGTTGGGCGACCCATCCGTGGCGCTGGCCCCGCTGGGGAGTTTCGATCAACCGGTCGACCTGACCTGGCGGGTCGACGACCCAACGTTGTACGTCGTCGAGCGCACCGGCCGCGTCGTGCCCGTACGTGACGGGGTCGCGGGTGCAGCGGTGCTCGACATCACCGATCTCACCGAGGGCCAGGGCGAGCAGGGGTTGCTCGGCCTCACCTTCTCGCCCGACGGCAAAGCGGCCTACGTGAACCACACCGACAACGGCGGCGACACCGTGATCGCCGAGTACGCGGTGGGCGCCGACGGCACGTTCGACGTCGCCAGCCGCCGGGTGCTGCTCACCATCGAGCAGCCGTTCCCCAACCACAATGGCGGCAACGTCACCATCGGACCCGACGGCATGCTGTACATCGGCATGGGCGACGGTGGCGCAGCCGACGACCCGCAGCGCACCTCGCTGAACGTGAGCAGCCTGCTGGGAAAGATCCTCCGCATCGACCCGGCCTCCAGCGGCAGTCAGCCGTACGGCATTCCGGCCGACAACCCGTTCGTCGGCGTCGACGGTGCCCGCCCCGAGATCTGGGCGGTGGGCGTGCGCAATCCGTGGCGGTTCTCGTTCGACAGCTCGACGGGCGACCTGTGGATCGCCGATGTGGGCCAGAACGTGCTCGAGGAGATCGATGTCGCCTGGGCCACCGACGGAGGCGGACGGGGTATGAACTTCGGGTGGAGCGCCTGGGAGGGCAGCCAGCGCTACAACACCGACCAGCCGGCCGAGGGTGCCACGCCGCCCATCTTCGAGTACGAGCACGGCGATGCCGGCTGCTCGGTGAGCGGTGGCGCTGTGTACCGCGGTGCCGCCATCCCGGCGCTCGTGGGCTGGTACGTGTTCGCCGACTTCTGCAGCGGCATCGTCACCGGCCTGCGTGTCGCCGACCGGGCCGTGGCAGCCTCGCTCACCCTGGGCCAGGTGCCATCCGCGGCAGCCGTGCGCAGCGGCCCCGACGGCGAGCTCTACGTCGTGTCGATCGAGGGTCCGGTCAGTCGGCTCGTGCCGGGCTGACCCGCTCGAAGCGCACCAGCCGCCGCTCGGGCGACGTCTCGACCAGCCGCACCTGCACGGTGTCGCCCGGCTCCACACCGTCGGTGGCCACGCGCGCGACGACCGCCACATCGCACAACTGGATGCGCGCGCCACGCTCGTCGAGGTCGGTGACCACCGCGTCGAACACCTCACCCACGCGCTCCTGCAGCACCACTGCCTCGACCAGGTCGAGCACGGTGCGATCGAGGCGGTTACCGGTTGCGTCGGCGCGTTCCATCACAGCCGGCAGCGCGGCGAATGCCTCCTGCACATCGTCGGGCACCGGTCGGCCGTTCGCCACCGCCAGCGCGGCCAGCACCACGGCGCGGTCGGCCAGGCGGCGCAGCGGCGCGGTGGCGTGCACGTAGGTGGCGGCCATCGCCGCATGCCACGGCACCACGCCCTCCTGATACGGCACGTAGCGCGCCGCTCCACCCGCCCGGCGAATGGCGAGCATGAACGCTGCGTGCCGGGGTTCGTCGGCATGCAGTGTGCGCTCGACATCGGCCAACGACGACGACCGCGGCCAGTCGATGCGCAGTGCCCGGGCCGTGTGGCGCAAGCGACGGATGCGACGCTCGTCGGGCCCATCGAGCACCCGGTACAACCCGGTGCGCGCCCCGTACAGCGTCGCCGCCACGGCGAGGTTGGTGGCCAGCGAGAGCGATGCGTTGTGCGCCTCCACCGCTGCCCTCGGGCGATAGGCGATGCGGTACCCGCCCGCGGCACGCACCACCTCCTGCTCGGGAGGCTCGATGCGAGCAGCGCCGCGGCGGGCATCGCCCACGGCCATGCGCCGCGCGAACTCGGCGAGCTCGACCGGCAGGTCGGCAGCAGCGACCGTCTCGTAGCCCAGCTTGGCGCGGCTGTGCACCATCGCCCGCTCCACACCGTCGAGCCGAGGGGTTCCGCTGTCGTCGAGACGCACGACGAACACCACAGCGGGCCGCGGCCCGTCGGGCAGCAGGCTCGCCGCGCCTTCCGACAGCTCGGGCGGGTAGAGCGGCGTCTTGCCGTCGGGCGCATACATCGTGGTGCCCCGCTGCCAGGCCTCACGGTCGAGCGGATCGCCCGACTGCACGAACCAGCCGACGTCGGCGATGGCGTAGCGCAGCACAATGTCGGCACCGCTCGTCTCCAGGCAGAAGGCTTGGTCGAGGTCGGTGGAACTGGCCGGATCGAGCGTGATGAACGGCAGGTCGGTGCGGTCGATGTGCTCGCTACCGACGGCGAGATGCCGCGCCTCGGATGCTGCCGCGAGCACCTCGGCGGGGAACCGTTCGGGGATACCCAACTCCAGACGCAGCCGCGCGATGCCCTCGTCGATCTCGCGTGAGTTCGCCGCCGAGGTGAGCATCAACGTCCCTCGAACACCGGCGGTCGCTTCTCGAGGAATGCTCGCACACCTTCACGGTGGTCGGCGGTGGTGAACAGGTTCGCCAGCGTGGCGCTGACCCACGCACCGAGATCGTGCCAGTCGGGGTCGACCGCGCGCCGCAGACCCACCTTCAACTGCTGCACCGCCAACGGCGGATTGGCAGCAATGCGAGCAGCGAGGGCGTGGGCGGTGGGCAGCAGATCGTTGTGGGCCACCACCCGGCTCACCAGACCTGCGGCATGGGCGCTCGCAGCATCGATCACATCACCGGTGAACAGCAGCTCAGCCGCCCGCTCGCGACCCACCAACTGGGCGAGGCGGCCGATGCCGGCCACATCGCTCACCAGCCCGCGCAACACGAACAGTTCGCCGAACCTGGCGCGCTCGCTGGCCACCCTGATGTCGGCCATCATCGCCAGCTCCATGCCCCAGCCGACGGCAGCACCGTTCACCGCTGCCACGACGGGCAGGTCGCAGTGCAGCAATGCGTCGGCTGCGGGCGTGAGGCGCGGTGTGCGCTCGCCGGTACTGAGCGGTGCCTTGCCCTCGGCGCCGCCACCCATCACCTGACGCACGTCGTCGCCGCTGCAGAACGCAGGGTCGGCGCCGGTGACGACGAGGCACCGTGCACCGGTGGCCGGCGCCTCGCGCACCAGTCGCTCGAGCTCGGTGTACATGCCCCAGGTGAGCGCGTTGCGGGCCTCGGGCCGGTTGAGGGTGATGGTGCCGACGTGGTCGTCGCCGAGGTGCCACAAGACGTCGCTCATGGGCGGCGACCCTAGCGGTGATGCCGCTTCGGCCGCTCCACGACACCGCGCCACGCTCGCTTCGCATCGATCAGCGGCACGAGCGACTCGGCACAGCGGTCTGCGGCGTCGGCGCTACGGGCAGCGAGCCACCCCAGCGCGAACCAGGCCTGGGGCTGGTCGTCGACCAGGCGTCGGTACACCCCCCGGGCCACTGCCACGTCGTTCGACGTGCCCAGTGCCTCCTGCGCCGGGGTGAGCGCGGCCAGGTAGTCGCTCACCCGCTTGCGCTTGAACAGCGGGGCAACGAGTTCGACGAGATACCGCAGCCGCTTCACCCGCCGGCGCAACCGATGGCGCTCGGCAGCTGCGAGATCGCCGAAATGCCTGCCCTGCGTCACCACGTCGTGGTGAAGATGATCGAGGCGAGCCACCACCGTCGGCACAAGTCCGTCGCCCTCCTTGGCCGCTTCGTCGGCCGGACCACCGTGCACATACGCGAGCAGATCGAGCAGCAACACGGTGAAGTCCCTGTTGCGCAGCAACTCGACTGCGTCGACGTCGCCCGCCGCCGGCAGGTCGACCGATGGTGCGCCCGCAGCGCGCAGGTCGTCGGCCCAACGAGCCAGCACCACCTCGCGGTCGCGCACCGCACCGAGACGACCGAACACCTCGCCGAGGCGCTCGCCGAACAGGGGGTCGACGCCTGTGGCAGGTCCGAGTTCGCGCAACACGGTGCGCAGCTTGCGGATGCCCACCCGTACCTGGTGGACGTGCTCGTGGCCGCCACCCGCCGCCGCACCCGAGGCAGCGGCACCGGCATTGCCGACCACCTGCACCAGGCACACACGCACCATCTCGCGGGTGGCGGTATCGACCGACATCGCCGCATCGAGGTGGGCCCGCGGCGCGCGTACCAGAGCGGTACCGTCGGCACCGGCATCGCCGTCGAACCACAGGCCATGGCGCACCACCCATCGCCGGGCGAGCGCGATCACGGCAAGAGGCGTGCCCCGAACCAGGGTGATGCGCAGCAGCGCCACATCGGCCCGTCGTTCGCACGACAGGCACACCACGGCGCCACGAACCCGACTCGTCCGCGTCCGACGCCACACGCCATCGATCAGCTCGGCCTCGGGTTGGTTCCGGCCAGCCACCTGCCGATCGACCGCATCGACACGTGCGGGAGGGATCCGCAGGACGATCTCGAGCGAGGGGTCGTGCGGCGCGGCCATCAGAGCGACCGGACTGCGTTCAGCGCCGGGCTCCCATGAACATGCCCTTCAGCGCGTCGTAGTGCTCGATGCAGTGTCCGGCACCGAGTACCACCGCTTCGAGCGGCATGTTCGACATCTTCACCGGCACCTGGGTCTCGCGCTCGATGCGTGCGGCCAAACCGCGCAGCAGCCCGCCGCCGCCCACGAGGTACATGCCGCGCACGAGGAAGTCCTGCGCCAGTTCGGGCGGCGCCTTGGCTAGGCAACGCACCACCGACGACACGATGCTGCTGACCACATCGTCGATCGCGAACCGGATCTCTTCGGGGGTGAGCACCACCGTCTTCGGCAGGCCGGTCATCAGGTCGCGACCACGCACCTCGGCCTGGTTCTCGTCCTCCATCGGCTCGGCCGAACCGATGGCCATCTTCACTTCCTCGGCGGTGCGTTCGCCCACCGCGATGCCGTGCTCGCGGCGCACGTAGCTCTGGATGGCAGCGTCGATGTCGAAGCTGCCCACGCGCACGGCTTCGAGCGCGACGATGCCACCGAGGCTGATGACCGCGGTTTCGCTGGTGCCGCCGCCGATGTCGATGACCATGTTGCCGACCGGTTCGTCGATGGGCAGGTCGGCGCCGATGGCGGCCGCCATGGGCTGCTCGAGCAGTTGCGCATCGGCGGCGCCGGCCCGGCGAGCTGCGTCGGTGACCGCTCGCCGCTCGACCTCGGTGATGGCCGACGGTACGCAGATGACCACCTTCGGCCGTGTGAAGCGGCTCACGCCGACCCGCTGCAGCAGCAGGCGGATCATCCGCTCGGTGATCTCGAAGTCGGTGATGGCGCCGCCGCGAAGGGGGCGCACGGCGACGATGTAGCCGGGTGTGCGGCCGATCATCTGCCAGGCCTCGCGGCCGGTGGCGAGCACCTCTCCGGTCTGACGGTTGAGGGCGATGACCGAGGGCTCGTTCAGCACGATGCCCTTGCCCTTCATGTAGACGAGCGTGTTGGCGGTGCCGAGGTCGATGGCGAGGTCGCGGGCCATCAGTTGCGCTCCTGCTCGTGCCGACGGGCCCGGTCCATCACGTCGCGGCGCGCCTCGGGCGACAGTGCATCGATGTGCCGACGGAACGTGGCCATGCCCTCATCCTGACGCGGACGCCGGCTGAATCCCAACAGCAGCACGGCGCCGATGACGAGCAGCACCACAACGACGATGCCGGCGATCACGAAGCGGTGCCCGGAGCTGAGATGGCCGGTGCTGAGGTCGCCGTGGGAACGGTGGTCGGATCGACGAGGTCGTGGGCACCGGTGCCCCAACCCGATCCGGCGCCCTGATGGCCGCCCGCCCATGTCTCGTGCTTCCAGATGGGTGCACCGGCCTTCAGCGCATCGATGGCGTAGCGCGCAGCGTCGAAGGCTTCGGGTCGATGCGGCGCGCTGACGACCGCAATGACCGAGCTCTCACCAAGTTCGAGTTGGCCGGTGCGGTGCAGCAGCGCGACCCGGCCGGTGTGTGGCCAGCGGTGACGCACCTCTGCGGCGATGGCCTCGAACGAGGCGACGGCCTGCTCGGTGTAGGCCTCGTACACCAGATGCTGCACGTCGTCGCGCAGCACGCCCGTCTCGTCGACCGCGTGGTCGCGCACGGTGCCGCTGAACAGCACCACGGCACCGCAGCGGGGCACGACGGCCCACTCGTACGCTGCGCCCACCGGCAGCGGTTCGGCGGTGAGCCCGACCCAGGTGTCGGCGTGGTCGGGAGGTGTCACGGCCTGCATCGTAGCCGCCAGTCGTCACGACGGGGGAGGGGCGACCGGGGAGGGGCGACCCCCGTTCGGCGAGTGCCGTGACTACTCTCGCGCTTTCGTGGAGCGAGGCGATCAGAGCGACGACCCCTGGGGCGACGACCCCCACGGGCCCGGCGACCCGACGGCCGCCTATCCGACCGCACCGCTGCCGGCCCATGAACGCGTCTGGCGTCACCCCTCCGAACTCGGCCAGGCCCAATGGGCGATGTCGGAGCCACCCCTCGTGGTGGGCCGCGGCCTGCTGGCTGCTACCGGAGCCATCGGCACGGTGCTCGGTCTGACGGTGTTGTGGATGTTGGTGCCTGCCGGCTTCGACAGCGGCCGTGACCAACCGACGGCCGGCCCCGACGTCACCCGCTCGGTGCAGGCGCTCGCCGTCGTCACGACGGCGACTCCCCCCGCTGATGGGGCTACCGGAAGCGACAGCAGCGCATCTGTGGCCACACTGCCGGCCGAGAGCGTGCCGCCCAACACCCTTCGTCTGTCGGCATCGCCGCCACGCGGGTCGGGCGAACCGGCCACCGCAACGGCGCCGACAGCCATCGCCGTGATGGTCAACGGAACGGGCCTGCTGCTCACCACAGCGGCCGCCGTGAAGACGTTCGCCGAGGTGGCCGTGGCCGACCAACACGACGAGCCCCTCATCGCTCAGGTCGTCGCCGTCGATCAGGGTGTGGCGCTGCTCGCCCCATCCGAGCTCGGCGACACACCGCTCGACGTCATCGGGTTCGACTCGATCGCCACCGCCGACGTGGGTGACCCGGTGATGGTGTTGGGCGACGACGACCTCGAGGTCACGTTCCCGGCTGCGGATGCGGCTCTCGACTTCGGCCCAGCCAATGCCGCTGAGTCGAACCCGGTGGCCGATCTCGCCGAGGGAACGCCGGTGGTCGACACCGATGGTGCCCTCGTCGGGCTGTGCACCATGGTCACCGCCGACGATGGCAGCACCGCAGTGCACGTCGTCTCCATCGCTGCGCTGCTGGGCACCGAGCCCACCTCGTCGTCGCCCGTACCGGGTGACGAGCCGAGCGAACCTGGTGTCACATCCACCACCGACGCACCGGTTGCTCCCGACCGTACGGCCTGGCTGGGTGTGCAACTCGAGCACGAAGCCGACCACATCGGCGCGCGTATCGATGCGGTCATGCCGGGCAGCCCCGCCGACTCCGCCGGACTGCGCGTGGGCGAGGTCGTCGTTGCCATCGACGGACGGATGGTGGCAAGCGTGAACGATCTCGTCGCTGCCATCGCCGCCCATCAGATCGGCGACGTGGTGGTGCTCACCGTCGTCGAACCGACCGACGTGAACACCGTGGCATCGGGTCGTCTGGTCAGCGTGCTGCTCGGTGCCGTTGCGCCCAGCGCATGACCCGCGCCAACGCGAGCACCACGACCACTCCGCCCACCACCAGCGCCCCCAGCGCCAACTCCTGGCGTCGCTTGGGTGTGATCATCGTCCACCACCGTTCGTCGGTGCCCTCCACGTAGGCCTGCTCGTTGGTGACGGTGGGCGCCCACCCTTCGGCACGCAGGCGGTCGTTGGCCACCAGCCAGGGTGCTCGGGTGTAGCCCAACAGTCCCGGGGGGATCGGGCCGCGCTGGAAGCGCCAGCGCAACGAGGCGACGAGGTCGGCGAAGCGATCGGGCAGCTTCAGTCGCGGCCCCACCCCCGACAGGGCACGCACCGAAGTGGCCGGGATGAACCCGTCCGGCGCCACGTTGAACACACCGTCGAGGCAGCGGACGACGCCAAGTTCAACGGCGGCGGCGAGGTCGTCGAGATGCACGAACTGCGCGGGCGGATCGTCGACGGCGAGTCGCTGTCCCATACCCCACGCCAACGCGCGGGCGAGCCCGCTGGTGCCGTTCGCGGCCATCGGCACCGCCGGACGCAGCACGGTGACGGTGCGCCCGGGGGCGGCCTGACGCCAGGCTTCGGCCAGTTGCTCGACGGCAGCCACCTGCGACGCGTAGGCGAACTCATTACCCGGTCGCAGCACGGCGTCCTCGGTGAGCGGCACCGGGTTGTTGTCCCAGGCGCCGTACACCATGGCCGACGACACCACCACCAGATGACGGGCGGCAGCCACCGTGCCGAGCATCGCTGCGGCGCCGGCGGTGATGCTCTCGCGTCGCCGCGAGCGCGAGTCGGGGTCGGCGGCACCGAGGTAGACGGCGATCTCGCCGGCATCGGCCTCCACGCTGTCGATGCCGTCGATCACCGCCAGACGACCGAGCACACGGGTGCCCAGCGCACTGTCGGCGTCGCTCACCCACACTCCGGTCATGGCACGACGCTATCCGGCCGCCGTTGCCGCACGCCCCGGCGCCCCTAGCATGCAGTCATGGCAGCCGACGACGCAGCCGACCCCGGCCAGGGCGACAACCCGTTCGCCAACCTGCCCATGTTCGGCGATCTGGCCAAGGCGATGGCCGGGCAGGGCCCGCTCAACTGGGATGCCGCCCGGCAGTTCGCCGGCATGGCTGCCACCGGCGGCGCCGCCGAGGGCAACGTCGACCCGACGGTGCGCATCGCCTACGAGCACCTGGTGCCCATCGCCGAGATGCACGTGCTCGACGTCACCGGCCTCCAGGCACCGGCAGCCACGCTCGAACTCACCACGCCCGGGGTATGGGCGCAGCGCACGCTCGAGGCCTACCGCCCCTTGTTCACCGAACTGGCCACCTCGCTCGGGCGGCCGCCTGCCGCCACCGGGTTCGGCGACGACAGCGGCACCGATCCGATGATGGCGATGTTCGCCGGCCTCAGTCAGATGATGGCGCCGGCCATGTTGGGCATGGCCCTGGGGTCGATGGTCGGCCGGCTCGGAGCCCGCGCCTTCGGCCAGTACGACCTGCCCATCCCGCGGGCCACCTCCACCCTGCTGGTGGTGCCCGCAACCATCGACGCCTTCGCCGGCGACTGGAGCCTGCCGGTCGACTCGATGCGCCTGTGGGTTCTGGCCCAGGAACTCACCGGCCACGCCGTCTTCGCCCAGGCGATCGCCCGCGACACCATCACATCGCTGGTGCAGCAGCACGTTGCGGCGTTCCGCCCCGACCCGGCCGCCGTTGCCGACAAGCTCGGGCAGCTCGACCTCGACGGAGGCGACCCGATGCAGGCGATGCAGAAGGCCCTCAGCGACCCTGAGGTGCTGCTCGGTGCTGTGCGCTCCCCCGAGCAGATCGCGTTGGCTCCGGTGCTCGATGCGGCCACCGCAGCGGTGGTGGGCTTCGTCGACTACACGGTCGACAGCGTGGCGGCGCGCATCATCGGCGGCGACGCCCTGCGCATCGCCGAGGCCGTGCGCCGACGCCGGGTCGAGGCGGGCGCCGACGACGTGTTCATCGAGCGGCTCCTCGGCCTGCAGGTCACCCCGGCGCTCGTGCAGCGCGGCAAAGCCTTCGTGGCGGGAGTGGTCGACCGCGCCGGTGAGGCCGGGCTCGCGCCGCTGTTCACCCGCGCCGGTGCATTGCCCACACCTGCCGAACTCGATGCGCCTGGCCTGTGGCTGGCCCGTATCGAACTCTGAGCCCGCCCCGATGACACCGCTCGAACGCGAGTATTCGCCGTCGACGCGGGTGGCGAGCCTGGCTGCCGAGATCGACCGCTACCGCACCGACAGCGACCGCGCCGCAGCGCTCGGGCACGAGGTACTCAGCTATGGGCCGCACCCCGACGAGTTCGTCGTCGTCGTGAACCCTCGCCTGATGGGCCATCTCCACGTCTTCATCCACGGCGGCTACTGGCAGGAACTGTCGGCGTGGGACTCGCTCGGCCCGGCGCTGGGCTTCGCCGACCAGCCGAACACGTCGTTCGCAGCCGTGAACTACTCGTTGGCTCCGGCGGTCGACCTGCCCACGATGATCACCCAGTGCCGTACCGCCCTCCACATGCTGCAGGGGCACTTCGTGCCCAGCAGCGTCACGCTGTCGGGCAGTTCGGCCGGCGCCCACCTCGCCGCTCACACGGCCATCGCCGCACGGCCGCCGCTCGACCTGGTCGTGCTGCTCAGCGGCGTGTACGACCTCACGCCGCTCGTCGACACCTACGTGAACGATGCCCTAGGGCTCAGCCTCACCTCCGCACGCGAGTGCTCGGTACCGTTCGACGTGATGCCCGGCGCGCCCGTGGTTGTGGCCCATGGCGACAACGAGACCGCTGCCTTCATCGCCCAGAGCGCAGCGCTGGCGGGGGCATGGGACGCCGAGCTGATCGAGGTGCCCGACCGGAACCACTTCGACGTCGTGTTCGATCTCGCGCTGCTCGATTCCCCGACGCGTAGAGGGCCAGCGC
>JBAXSU010000092.1:0-13622 GCA_037130535.1 Actinomycetota bacterium | reverse complement strand
GCGATCGCTGCACTACGGCCGGCCTGACGCAGAGGCCCCGGAGGGTTGTTCGTACACCCGGGTGTGCGAACAACCCTCCGGTGGCGCGTGGCGACTCGGGTGGGTGGCTGGGACTCGGGTGGGGGCTGACGACTCGGGTGGGGTCAGCGGCGGAAGAGGTGGAGCTTGTCGCCCACCTTGGCGCGCAGCTCGGGGTCGGTGACGCCCTGGCCGGCCTCGGGCGCCAGGCACAGCACGCCGATCTTGCCCTCGTGCATGTTGTGGTGCATCTGGTACGCCGCCTCGCCGGTCTGCTCGAGGTCGAACACCTGGCTCATCACCGGGTGGATCATCCCCTTGGCGATCAGCCGGTTGGCCTCGTACGACTCCTTGTAGTTGGCGAAGTGGCTGCCGACGAGCTTCTTCAGGCGCATCCAGAAGTAGCGGTTGTCGAACTCCATCATGAAGCCACTGGTGGCAGCACAGGTGACGACGGTGCCACCCTTCTTGGTCACGTACGTCGAGGCTGCGAACGTGTTGCGGCCCGGATGCTCGAACACGATGTCGGGGTCTTCACCGCACAGGTCGCGGATGTCCTTGCCCAGTCGCCGCCATTCGCTCTCGTCGTGGGTGTGCTCGTCCTTCCAGAACTGATAGCCGGCCGCGGCACGGTCGATGATGTGCTCGACACCCATGTTGCGCAGGATCTCGGCCTTCTCGGCGTTGCTCACGACGCACACCGGGATGCCGCCACCGTTCAGCACATATTGCGTTGCGTAGGCGCCGATGCCGCCGGTGGCGCCCCAGATGAGCACCACATCGCCCTGCTTCATCCGTGCGCCGTTGGCCGACACGAGCATGCGGTAGCTGGTGCTGTTGCACAGTGCGTTGACCGCTGCCTCCTCCCACGAGAGGTGGGCGGGCTTCGGCATCAGCGCGTTCGCCTTCACCACGGCGAGGTCGGCGAGACCGCCGAAGTTCGTCTCGTAGCCCCAGATGCGCTGGTTGTTGCCCATCATCGAGTCGTCGTGCGACGACGGATCCTGGTCGTCGACATGGTTGCAGTGCACCGTGACCCGGTCGCCCGGCTTCCAGTTGCGCACCGCCGAGCCGACGCGCAGCACGACACCCGATGCGTCGCTGCCCACCACGTGATACGGCAGGTCGTGGCGGCGCGCCCACTCGCTCTCGCGGGCGAGGCGCTTGAGGGCGCCGAAGGTACTGATCGGCTCGAAGATGCTCGTCCAGACGGTGTTGAAGTTGATACTGCTCGCCATCACGGCGACGTACGCCTCGTCGGGCGCGAGCTCGGGCGTGGGCACCTCGCCGATGTGGATGCTCTGGCGCGGGTCTTTGTCCTTCGACGCGACACCGGCCCACATCTCCTGCTCCGAGGCCAGCACATGGGCGGAGCGGTACTGCTGGGGGATGGGTAGTGCGGCGATGTCGGCGCTACTTGCGCCCTGCTGGATGGCCTCGAGGATCTGCTGCATCGGGCGATAGTACCGAGGGGTAGGACATGTGGGCCAAGCGACGAACGACTCTGGCGGGCCTCAGCGACACAGCGTGCCGGCGCGACCACCCGGTGGGTCGAGGCCTGTAGCCTTTTCGTCATGCGCATGGCGAGCCGGTTCACACCGGGCAGGGCACTGGTGGCCCTCGCCCTCGTCGTCTCACTCGTTGCGTCACCCAGCGGTTCGGCGCCGTTTCGCGCCGAACGCGCCGATGCCGCCACCCCATTGCGCTTCGTCTCCGGATGGATCCCCGTGTGGAGCACCGCCGGGCTCGCATCCCTCACCGCAGACCAGGGCAACGAGCTGGTGATGGTCGACCCGTCGCCGTTCAACTTCTCGGTCACCGGGGCCACCACGTTCGCCATGTCGAGTTCGTATTCGAACAACCTCGTCACCGTGTCGCGAGCGCTGCGGGCCAAGGGCCTACCCGTCATCCCCGCCCTCACCGACGGCATCTCGGGCGGCACCGAGGAAGGCATGGCCATCATGCTGCGCGACCAGATGGACGTGCACGTGCAGGCCATCGTCAACCGGGTGATGCTCGGCGTCGACGGCATCGCCTTCGACGGTATCGACCTCGACTACGAAGGCTTCGCCTTCGACGACTCGGCCTCGAGTTGGGTGCGCACCAAGCCGATCTGGACCGACTTCGTGACCCGGCTCGGCGCAGCGCTCGACGCACAGGGCAAGGTGCTGTCGGTCACCGTGCCGGTGGGTGTGTCGCCCTCCACCGGCTACTCGGTCTACAACTGGGCCGGCATCATCCCGGCAGTCGACCGGCTGCGATTGATGACCTACGACTACAGCTGGAGCGTGGCCGGGCCGGTGTCGCCCGGCAGCTGGGTGCAGACCACGATCACCTACGTGAAGGGGCTGGTGGTCGACGCCGGCCGCGACCCGAAGATGGTGCAGATCGGTGTGCCCACCTACGGTCGCAGTTGGGCTTCGACCGTAGCGGGCACCTGCCCGTCGAGCTCGCTGCAGCGCAGCGACCCCACGATGCGCGCCGCCGAGAGCCTGGCTGCCAGCAAGGGCATCACCCCCACCCGCCACAGCTCGGGCGAGATGACGTTCACCTACACCGAGCAGTTCAGCTCCGACGGCATTCGACTGAACTCGAGTGCGGCGTCGGCCGCCGCTGCCGAGACCGCGACGGTGCAAGACGGCCGGCCCACTCCCGTCGTCGCCGCCACCACCGTCGCTCCCAGTGCCCTGGTGCGTGCCAATGCGCTACCCACGGTGGTCGCCCCCGTCGAGCCCACCGGCCTTGCCAGGGCGAAGCGGCTGTCGGTCTGCACTGTGCGCCGAACCGTGTACTTCCCCGACGAGACCACCGTCGTACAGCGAGCCCAGATGTCGCTCGACGCCGGCCTCGGTGGCATCGCCATCTGGGCCTACGGGTACGAGACCACCGACCTGTGGCCGATGCTGCGCGCCGTGGGCGCCCAGTACGGCACACCCTGACCCACCGCTCAGCACCAGGCATCGATCTCGCCGCCGGCGCGGTCGCGGATAGCGTTTCCGCCCATGACCTCCGCCGAAGCAGTCCCCACCGATCCCGGCGCAACGCGCCGCCGTGGCAACCGCTATGAGGTGTCGGCCGCCGAGATCGAGGCGTTCCGACGCGACGGTTACGTGCACCTGCGCGGGGTGATGGCACCCGACGAGATGGACGACATCGAGGCCGTCTACGACCGGTTCCTCCGTGGCGACATCGCCGTCGCGGGTAAGGACTTCAACGACATGACCACCGGCGAGCACGGTACCGACCCCAGCGGGTACGCGGTGGTGAACGTGATGCTGCCGCGCCGGTACTTCCCCGACTGGCAGGGCAACGTGTTCGAGCAACGCGCCACCTCCATCGCCGAGCAACTGTGCGGTGAGGGCATGACCATCGACTTCGACCAGTTGCTGGCCAAGTCGCCGGGCCGCGCCGACGCCGTGTTCCACTGGCACCAGGACCAGGCCTACTGGATCGACACCGACGACCGCCGCACCGCCACCTGCTGGCTGGCGGTCGACGACTCGACCGTCGAGAACGGCTGCATGCAGTTCCTGCCCGGCTCGCATCACGAGCCCGTTCGCTCGCACCGCCCGCTGCACGGCGACCGCTCGTCCAGCCACACCCTGGTCACCGATCTGCGACCTGCCGACGTGATGCGTCCGGTCGAGATCGGCCGCGGCGACATCACCGTGCACAACGAAGGAGTGCTGCACGGTTCGGGCGGTAACACCTCCGCCCACAGCTATCGCCGCGCCTACATCGTCGCCCTGCGCAGCGAGTCGACCGTGGCCGAGGAACGCCGCCGCGGCTTCACGCACAGCCACAACGATGCGGGCGACGTGCTCGACAGCGTCGACGGCCTCCAAGCCTGAGTCGAGGCGGGGTCGGGGACGCTCGGCATTACCCACTGGTAACTCGCGGCGCGTACGCTGCGTCGTAACGCAACTCGCGAGGAGGACATCGTCATGGCAGGTTCGTACATCGTCGCCGGAGCCCGTACGCCGATCGGCAAGATGAGCGGGGCACTGGCCGCGTTCAGCGCCGCCGATCTCGGTGGCTTCGCCATCAAGGCAGCACTCGAGCGGGCCGGTGTGGCCCCCGACGAGGTCGAGCACGTGCTGATGGGCCAGGTGCTGATGGCCGGCCAAGGCCAGGTTCCCTCGCGTCAGGCCGCCGTGAAGGCCGGCATCCCCATGAGTGTGCCCAGCGTGAACATCAACAAGGTGTGCCTGTCGGGCCTGAACACCATCTATCTGGCCGACCAGATGATCGCCTCGGGTGAGGCCGACATCGTGGTGGCCGGTGGCATGGAGAGCATGACCAATGCGCCCTACCTCGCCGCTGGCGCCCGAGCCGGGTTCCGCTACGGCAACACCGAGTTGGCCGACGCCATCATCAAAGACGGCCTGTGGTGCGCGTTCGACGCCTGCCTGATGGGCCTCGGCACCGAGCGCTACTCGTCGGGCACCATCACCCGCGAGCAGCAGGACGACCTGGCGATGAAGAGCAACGAGCGGGCCGCCAACGCCATCAAGGAAGGCCGCCTCGCCGACGAGATCGTTCCCGTCAGCATTCCGCAGCGCAAGGGCGAGCCCATCTTGGTGGAGACCGACGAGGGCGTGCGCCCCGGCACCACCATGGAATCGCTCGGTGGCCTGAAGCCTGCGTTCGACAAAGACGGCACCATCACCGCCGCCAACGCCTCGCAGATCAGCGACGGTGGCTCGGCCGTGGTGATGATGAGCGAGCGGGCCCTGAACGCCCGCGGCATCACACCCCTCGGCCAGGTGGTGAGCTACGGCATGGTGGCCGGGCCCGACAGCGCCTCGCTGCTGCAGCAGCCGAGCAAGGCGATCTTGAAGGCCCTCGCCCGCGCTGGCAAGACCGTCGCCGATGTGAACCTGTTCGAGATCAACGAGGCGTTCGCCGCGGTGGGCATCGCCTCGATGGCCGACCTAGGCATCAGCGACGAGATCGTCAACGTGAACGGCGGCGCCATCGCCCTCGGCCACCCGATCGGCATGAGCGGCAACCGTCTGGCCCTCACCCTGCTGCACGAACTGCGCCGCCGCGGTGGGGGTATGGGCGCTGCGGCGCTGTGCGGTGGCGGCGGCCAGGGCGATGCCATCGTCGTGCGCACCGTCTGACGCTGCGACGCTGAAGAGCAGAACGGCACCGAATCACAGAGATGTGACTTGACATATTTCCGTAACGTTTGTAATGTGACCGTCACATAGTCGTTCGGTCCCCTCCAACAGGCCGAACGGCGACAGAGTCGGGGTACCGCCTCTGGAGCTGGCCCGTCCGCCCGCTACCAGGTCCAGGAGCGGTACCCCGGTTCGCGTTCTGGGTGCACTTCCAGCTGAACGTCAGCCGGTCATGTCGCGGCGGTTCTCGAGCGATCGGCCGAGCGTGAGCTCGTCGGCATACTCGAGATCGCCACCCACCGGCAGCCCGCTGGCGATACGCGTGACTCGCACATCGAACGGCTTCAACATCCGCGCCAGGTACAGCGCGGTGACCTCGCCCTCGGTGTTGGGGTTGGTGCACACGATGACCTCGGCGATGCCCTCGGGCTCGATGCGAGCGAACAGTTCTTTCACCTTCAACTGCTCGGGCCCGATGCCTTCGAGCGGGTTCATTGCCCCCAGCAGCACGTGATAGCGACCGCGGAACTCGCCGGTGCGCTCGATTGCCACGATGTCGCGGGCCTCTTCCACCACGCACACCGTGGTGGCGTCGCGGCGGTCGTCGGCACAGATGGGGCACAGTTCGGCATCGGCGACGTTCCAGCAGCGAGCACAGAACCGCACCTTCGCCTTGGCCTCGACCAGCGCCGTGGCCAACCGGGTGACTTCCTCGGCAGGTGCCTTCAGCAGATGGAAGGCGATGCGCTGGGCCGACTTCGGGCCGATGCCCGGCAGGCGCCCCAACTCGTCGATGAGCACCTGGACCGGGGTGGTGTAGGTGGCGGCCATCAGCGCCGCTCGTCGACCATCTCGGAGCCGGGGAACGCCTGGGCCAGACGATCAATGGGCGACACCACCGACTCGGGCGGTACGTCGACGAGATCGTCGAGGTCGACGTCGTCGGCCTCGGCCTCGGCAGGTGCCGGCGCGGCCGGTGCTGCAGCCGACGCGGTGACGGCACCGCGAGGCGGTTCGTCGTCGTGGGTGGCATCGATGACGAAGGCGAGCGGTACCCGGGCGCCCACCACCGCCATCAGTGCAGCCTCGGCGTCGGCGCGGAACTGTTCGCACTTGCTGCGATGCGTGTCGTTCGGTACGGCGAGGGTGAGCACGCCGTCGCGCACGCCCACCACCCGCGGCACCGAGTAGATGGCCCGCACCAGCGGCTTCAACGTAGGCACCACATCGCTCGACCACCGTGCCACCGCCTGCTCGGCCGTGGCACCATCCGCCGGAGCAGCCGGAGCAGCCGGAGCAGCGGGTGCAGGCTGAGCTGTTACAGCAGGAGCCGGAGCAGGCTCGGGGGCCGGGGCAGGCACTGGTGAACCTGCCGCGGGCGACACGGAGGCAGCGGGTGCTGCAGCAGGCTCAGCCGGGGGAGCGACAACCGGAGCAGCCGGGGCAGCGGCCGGAGCTGGTGCAGTTGCCGGTGCACTTGCCTGCGGGCGGGCCCGACCACCCAGTGCCACCCGACCCGTGGCCGGATCGACCGGTACGGGTGCCTGGCGCGTGGAGCCGCCGCCACCTGCGGCGCCACCATCGGCCACCGACCGTTCGAGCCGTTCGAGACGGTCGAGGATGGACCCGATGTCGTGCGCCGCCGCTTCGTGACTGAGCTGCACGAGGGCCACCTCGAGCAGCAACCGCGCATCGGGGGCATGACGCATCTCGACGAGGATCTGGCCGAGGCGTTCCATTGCTCGCACCAGCTTTGCCGCGCCCAGGCGCACCGCCTGCTCGGACACTGCGTTCGCCTTCGCGTCGGGCAGCGCCACCAACTCGGGCGCCATCAGCGACAAGAAGCAGTCGCGCAGGTAGCGGACGATGTCGTCGGTGAGCGTGCGCGGGTCGCGACCCTGATGCACGGCGTGCGCCACACCGGTGAGGGCCCGGCCCGGGTCGAGGTCGATGAGCGCCTCGACGAACTCGGCGAGGTCGACGGTATCGATCTCGTCGCCGCCCGTGGAGGCGATGAGCTCGAGCGCGCTGAGCGTGTCGCGAGCGGATCCGCCCCCCTGCTCGAGCGCGGCCTGGATGGCGGCTTCGCTGACCTGCAGACCGGCATCGGACACCACCCAGCGCACATGCGCCTCGAGTTCGTCCATCGGCAACAGGTGGAACCGCAGGTGCTGGGTGCGGCTGCGGATGGTCTCGCTGACCTTCTGCGGGTCAGTGGTGGCCAGCACGAACACCACGTGCGACGGCGGCTCCTCGAGTGTCTTCAGCAGCGCTGCCTCGGCACCCTTCGACAACATGTGCACCTCGTCGAGGATGTACACCTTGTGCCGCCCCGGCGTGCCGAGCGAGGCCTTCTCGATGAGGTCGCGCATCGCCTCGACGCCGTTGTTGCTGGCGGCGTCGAGCTCGTGCACGTCGTAGCTGGTGCCGCGTTCGACCGCGATGCAGGAATCGCACTCGCAGCACGGTTCGCCATCGATCGGGCGCTCGCAGTTGAGCACCTTCGCGAGGATGCGCGCCGAAGTGGTCTTGCCCGTGCCACGTGGGCCGGAGAACAGGTAGGCCTGGCCCTCGCGATGGTGGATGACGGCATTGCGCAGGGCCCGCACGACATGCTCCTGCCCGCGCATTTCGCTGAAGCGGCGCGGGCGGTAGCGGCGGTAGAGCGCTTGGGTGGCCATCGCTGTGGAGCCTACTCAGGAGGTGCGCGACGCCACGCCCGCACGAGTGGCGCTGGATAAGGTGACGCCGACCCTCGAAGGAGGTCGGATGAACCGTCGACTCCCCATGCTTGCCATCGTGCTCGGTGTGGTCGCCATGCCGCTCGCCGGGTGTGGCGGCGACAGCAAGCAAGCCCTGTCCACCGAGGATTTCATCGACCAGGTGGCCACCATCTGCGACGACCTACAGGCCAGCCTCGATGCGCTCGGCGAGCCCACCGACAATGCCGCGCTCGCCACCTTGGCACGCAAGGCCAGCAACCTGCTGTCGGATGCCCGCACCACCTTCGCCGATGTCGCCCCACCCGAGGAGCTGAGCAAGGACTACGCCGAGTTCCTCGACGTCATCGACCGCCAGATCCAGGGCGCCACGGATCTGAAGAACGCTGCACGCGATGGCGATGACGCCGCGATCGAGAAGGTCGGCACCACCCTGTCGCAACTCGTCGACGAGAAGAACTCGATCGCCGACGACCTCGGCGTGCCCGAGTGCCGATCGAGCGACGACACCAGCGACACCAGCGACACCAGCGACACCGTGTCGGAGGAGACCAGCCCACCTGCCACTGCACCGGTGGTCACCTTGCCCATCACGCTCGTTCCCGCCACCCAACCGGGCAGCGACACCACCAGCGACAACGGCACCGGCGACTCACCGATCGAGGTGGTCGACCTCGCCACCATCTACCAGGCGCCTGCCGGCTACCGACTCGAGGCCGACACACCCGACGATGCAACCCTCGAACTGTTCGCATCTGACCCCGACCTGGCGAGCACCATGGCGTTCGTCGGCGTCGCCATCCTGGTCGACGAGGCCACCGGCGAATCGGTCGCCGCCATCTGGGTCGGCGGCACCTACGCCGACGATGTTGCGATGCCCGAGTCGTGGAAGACCATCGACT
Organism: Actinomycetota bacterium; assembly: GCA_037130535.1. Taxonomy (GTDB): domain Bacteria; phylum Actinomycetota; class Acidimicrobiia; order Acidimicrobiales; family Ilumatobacteraceae; genus VFMC01. The sequence goes on along the minus strand of JBAXSU010000092.1, from coordinate 4,856 downwards.
GCCCGACGGGCGACCCGATCGTCAGCGCCACCGAGGTGCAGGGCATCACCTGCCCCGGCACGCCCGACTCGGGGACCGTCTCCATCTTCACCGCCACCGAGGGCGCCTACGGCATCTCGGTGTACGCGTTGCGCGAGGGCACCGACCCCGTGCAACTGGCCGACGACTTCTTCATCGCCAACGCCTGACATCGGCGCACCACTGCCGCCCCGCGTGGCCCGAGCGTCGGCAGGGGTCGCCGGGTTGGGTAGCGTTGGCGAACTGACATGAGTGGAACCGACCTGTCCTCACGCGCCCGGATGCGCCGCCTCGTGCGCCGAGCACTCGTCGTCGCTGCTGCATTCCTGAGCGCCGGCGCCTTTGCGGCACCCACCGCGCTCGCCGAGAACAGCCTGGTCAGTTCGAACCCGGCCGACAACGAGAGCCTGACGGCCTCGCCCACGTCGATGGTGTTCAACTTCTCCGAACCGCTCGGCGGAACCAACAGCGTGGCGGTCACGTGCGAGGGCGCCCCGTTCAGCGTGGGGCAAACCACCGTCGGGCCCGATGGACTCGCCATCACGGTGCCGGTGCCCAACCCGATGCCGAAGGGCACCTGCAGCGCGGCCGTGTCGGTCAGTGCCCCCGACGGCTCGCCCAACGGTCAGTTCTCGGTGAAGTTCACCATCACCTCCGACTCGGTCGCTGCCGCCACCACACTCGCTCCCGAAGGCACCGTCGACCCCACCGCCACCACCGTCGCCGTGGCCACCACGGTCGCACCGGCCGGCACCGGCGACAGCACGGGCGGCAGCGGTGGACCGCTCGGCCTGGCCCGTCTGGTCACCAACATCGGGCTCGCGGTGCTGTTCGGCTCGCTCGTGCTCATCGCCACCGCCTGGCCCGAAGGGGTGGAGTACATCCTCACGGTGCGCTTCTTGCGCACGGCCTGGATCGTGTCGCTGGTGGGGTCGGTACTCACCGCGGTGTTCCTCACGGCGAACGTCACCGGGAAGTCGATCGGCGCGTCGCTGAACCCCTTGTCGTGGACCGATCTCGACAGTGCATCGGGCATCGCAGCCATCGCACGTGTACTGCTGACCGCAGGCTGTATCTGGGTGGTGATGCGCCCCGAGCGCTGCATCGACCAGTCGACCCAGCTGCCCGCACTGGCAGCGCCGCTGTTGGCCGTGGCCACGTTGGGCTTCACCCGCACCGGCGGCGACCTCGCCGCGGTGGGCGTCATCATGGGCATCGGCCATGCGCTGGCCATGGCCGTGTGGTTCGGCGGCCTGGCCCTGCTCACCAGAGTGGTGCTCGCCGGCCCAGGCGACGACGACCTCGTGCACGCTGTACGCGGCTTCAGTCGCATCTCCACCCCGGCCCTGCTGGTCACCGTCGTCACCGGCGCCGTGCAGACCTTCCGTCTCGACCGCGGCGCGTTGTTCGACACCGGACACGGGCGGGTGCTGTTGCTGAAGGCAATGGCCGTTGGTGCCATGGTGTTCGTCGGCCTCGCCACGCGCCAGTTCGTGAACGCCCAACTGCGCAGGGTCGATTCGCTCAGCGCACCGCTCGCCAACAGGTTGCGGCGCGCCACGGGTATCGAAGCGGTTGCCGGTGTGGTGGTGCTGGCCATCACCTCATGGCTGCTGTCGTTCACACCGCCCAACCTGGTCGAGGCCGCACCAGTGGGTCAGTACGGCTACTCGGCGCCGATGGTGGCCGACGATCTCGACGTGACGGTTCGCCTCACCGGTGTGGTGGGCCGCAACGGCGTGCGCATCGAGGTCGCCTCACCCGACACGGGGCTGAGCAACTTCACGGTCACGTTCATCCCGCCCGCCGAGACCACCGCACCCACGGTGCTGCTCACCGTGCCGGCCGAGTTGGCCGGCGCTGGTGTAGGCGTGCTCGATGTTGCCGAGGGTGTGCCGCTCGAGGCACCCGGCGTGTGGACGCTGGCTATCAAAGCCACCACCCCCACCGGCGAAAAGACGGCCCAGAAGCGCTTCACCCTGCTCGGCGCGTAGCCGCTCCCCGCGCAACCACGCCCCGCGCTGTCGCCGAAGTCAGGTGCGGCGGACGATGTCGTCGAACGGGCGGGCAGTGGCCACGTCGAGTTGGTCGTAGGTGCAGCTGACGGGCAGCCGGTCGGGCCGCCACCGCACGAACTGCACCCCGTGACGGAAGCGGCCGCTCTGCAGTTGCCCGAACGTCACCTCCACCACCCGCTCGACACGCAGCGGCACCCACGACAGGTCCTTGCCCGCACTCCACCGGCTCTGCGCACCGGGCAGCCGGGCCTCCTCGTGCGCCTCGGCCAGCGCCCAGTCGCGCCACGGATGGTCGTCGAGAGCACCCTCGGTCAGCGGTGCCAACTCGGCCAGCAGCTCGGCGCGGCGCTTGGCAGTGAACGACGCCGCCACACCGACGTGGTGCAGCCGGCCCTCGGCATCGTGCAGTCCCAGCAGCATCGACCCCACCCCGAGCCCGTCTTTGTGGAGGCGGTACCCGGCGAGCGCGCACTCGGCCGTGCGGAGGTGCTTCACCTTCACCATCGTGCGCTTGTCGGGGGTATACGGGTCGGCCAGCCGCTTGGCCACCACACCGTCGAGGCCGGCACCCTCGAACTCGGTGAACCATCGCTCGGCCACGGTGTGGTCGTTGGTGACGGGGCAGCGGTGCACCGGGCCGTGGGCACCCGCCAGCGCACGGTCGAGCGCCGCGGCCCGCTCGGCCAGCGGCCGGTCGAGCAACGACTCGTCGCCCAGTGCCAGCAGGTCGAAGGCGACGAACGACGCCGGGGTCTCGACCGACAGGCGCTGCACCCGCGACGCAGCCGGGTGGATGCGCTGCAGCAGCGCGTCGAAGTCGAGACCGCGGCCACCGCCGTGGGGAATGACGATCTCGCCGTCGACCACGCACCGCTCGGGCAGAGCGGTCAACAGCGGAGCGATCAACTCGGGGAAGTACCGGTTGAACGGCCGCTCGTTGCGGCTGGTCAACTCGATGTCGGCCCCGTCGCGGAACACGATGCAGCGGAACCCGTCCCACTTCGGTTCGTAGTGCCAGCCGTCGCCCACAGGAATGCGTTCCGCGGCCTTGGCCAGCATCGGTGCCAGCGGTGGGGTGAGCGGCAGGTTCACGCCGTAAGCATGCCAGCAGCCGCCGCCTGAGGGGCCGCCACGGATAGGCGACCCCCACGGCCCGAGGGGTAGCGTTGCCCCTCGTGAGTGATTCGACCAGCCCGAACACCGGCCACGACGTGTTGGCCGCCAAGCTCGACGACCTACGCCAGCGACGCGAGCAGGCCTATCACGCCGGTTCGCCGCGGTCGGTCGAACGCCAGCACGAGAAGGGCAAGATGCTCGCCCGCGAGCGCATCGAGTACTTCCTCGACCCGGGCAGCTTCAACGAACTCGACCTCCTCGCCCGCCATCGCGCCCACGCCGCCGGCCTGGAAGACCGCCCCTACACCGACGGTGTCATCACCGGCTGGGGCACCGTCGACGGCCGCAAGGTGTTCGTGTTCAGCCAGGACTTCACCGTGTTCGGCGGCGCGCTCGGCGAGGTGTTCGCCGAGAAGATCCACAAGTTGATGGACCTCGCCTTGAAGGTGGGCGCCCCCGTGGTGGGCCTGAACGACGGCGCTGGTGCGCGCATCCAGGAGGGCGTGGTCAGCCTGGCCAGCTACGGCGGCATCTTCCACCGCAACGTGCTGTCGAGCGGTGTCATCCCGCAGATCAGCGTCATCCTCGGCCCCTGCGCCGGCGGCGCCGTGTACAGCCCGGCGATGACCGACTTCATCTTCATGGTGCGCGAGACCAGCCACATGTTCATCACCGGCCCCGATGTGGTGAAGACGGTGACGGGCGAAGAGGTCACCCTCGAAGAACTCGGCGGTGCGATGAGCCACGCCAGCAAGAGCGGTGTCGCCACCTTCGTGAGCGCCGACGAGAAGGCCTGCCTCGACGATGTGCGCTTCCTGCTCGGCTTCCTGCCCTCGAACAACCTCGAAGAGCCGCCCGCGGCCGACACCGACGACGACCCCGATCGGCTGTGCCCCGAATTGCAGAGCATCATGCCGGCGTCGCCGAACCAGCCGTACGACATGAAGAAGATCATCGCCTCGGTGGTCGACGACGGCGAGTTCTTCGAATACTTCCCGCACTGGGCCAAGAGCATCCTCTGCGGGTTCAGCCGCATCGACGGCCAACCCGTCGGCATCGTGGGCAACCAGCCGATGGTGTTCGCCGGTGTGCTCGACATCGAGTCGAGCGAGAAGGCCGCCCGGTTCGTTCGCACCTGCGACGCGTTCAACATCCCGCTCGTCACGTTCGTCGACGTGCCCGGCTTCCTTCCCGGTGTCGACCAGGAGTACGGCGGCATCATCCGCCACGGCGCGAAGTTGCTGTACGCGTTCTGCGAGGCCACGGTGCCGCGCATCCAGATCATCACCCGTAAGGCCTACGGCGGTGCGTACGTGGTGATGAACTCCAAGAGCATCGGCGCCGACCTCGCCTACGCATGGCCCACCGCCGAACTGGCCGTGATGGGCCCACAGGGTGCGGTCGAGATCGTGTACCGCCGCGAACTGCAGCAGGCCGCCGACCCCGTGGCCCGCCGTGCCGAACTGGTGGCCGAGTACACCGACAAGTACGCCAACCCGTACAACGCTGCCGAGCGTGGCTACGTCGACGACGTCATCGACCCCGCCGAGACCCGCCAGAAGGTGGTGGCCGGGTTGCGCATGCTGCGCACCAAGCGTGAGGAACTGCCCCGCCGCAAGCACGGCAACGTGCCGCTGTGAGCAACAGAACGCGATGAACACGGAGATCACCCCCACACCCACCGACGAGGAGGCCGCCGCGCTG
>JBAXSU010000091.1:0-13670 GCA_037130535.1 Actinomycetota bacterium | reverse complement strand
ACCACGCTCATGCGCACCAGCGCACGCACCTGCTCGTCTTCGGCCAGCACACCGTCGGTGTTGGCGACGAGGATGCGCCGACGGCTGTCGCCATAGCCGGCCGACACCTGCACGATCGACGCCCCCGCACTGCGCGCGGCATCGTCGATACGGCGCAGCAAGTCGACCTTGGCGGCCTTCGGAATGCTGTCGGGATACTGCTCGACCGTATTCACCTGCGTGGGCGCCACACGGCTGAGCGCCACGGTGCGCACCCCGCCGCCACCCTGGCTGGCGGCGGCTGCGGCAGCTTCGGCCGCGGCACGCAGACCCGCTTCGCTGAGGTCGGCCGTATGGGCGAAGCCGGTGGTGTCGCCCTTCACCACCCGGATGCCGGCACCGCGGTCGCGGCCGCTGGTGACCTGTTCGATGCGGCCGTCGTCGAGGCCCGCCGAGGTGGAGCGCTTGTCCTCGACGAACACTTCCGCGAAGTCGGCCCCGGTGCGTGTTGCGGCACCCAGAACCCGGGTGAGCGTGTCCTGATCGATCATGGCGAGAGCGTACCGGTGCCGCGGCCAGGTCGGCAGCCGTCGTAAGGTGACCAACCGTGCAGATCGAACCAGGTCTCCGAGGTGTCGCCACCCTCGTCGTCGCCGATGCCGACACCGCTCGGGCGATGCGCTCGGGCACCGTCGACGTGCTCGCCACACCGCGCGTGGTGGCGCTGTGCGAGGAAGCCGCCGTCGCCGCGCTCGAGGGCCACCTGCCCGCCGGGCACACGACGGTGGGCATGCGGGTGCAGCTCGATCATCTGCAGCCCACCCCGGTGGGCGCCACGGTCGAGGCCGAGGCCGTGCTCGAAAAGGTCGAGGGCCGCCGGCTCACCTTCACCGTGTCAGCGAGCGACGCCCGCGGTCTGGTCGCCGCCGGCAAGGTCACCCGCGTGCTGGTCGAGCTCGATCGGTTCTTGGCCAAGACCACCTGAGTCACCGCGGATCCGCAGCACCCCGACCGCGGCGACGAGGCAGCACACCCCGGCCACCAGGAACGCCAGGCGGTAGCTGCCGCTCACATCGTGCAGTTCGCCGGCACCCCATGCCGCCAGCGCCCCACCCACCTGGTGCCCGGCGAACACCCAGCCGTACACCAGCGGGCCACGGTCGCGGCCGAAGTGGGCGATGCACAGCGCAATCGTGGGCGGCACCGTGGCCACCCAGTCGAGGCCGTAGAACACCATGAACCCGAACAAACCGCCGCCACCGTTGGCGAGTGCCGGATCGAGTACGAACAGGCTGAGGCCGCGCAGCAGGTAGTAGGCGAACAGCAGTTTGCGGGGGTCGAAGCGGTCGGTCAGCACGCCACTGGCAATGGTGCCCAGCACGTCGAAGATGCCGATCATCGCCAGGTAGGTGCCGGCACTCGGCCCGCTGATGCCGTGATCGTGCGCGGCCGAGATGAAGTGCGTCTGCACCAGGCCGGTGGTGCTGAGCCCACACACCGCGAAGCTGCCCCACAGCAGCCAGAACGTGCCCGAGCGCCGCGCCAGGCGCAGGGCATCGAACGCAGCGGTGATCGGGTTACCGGTCATCGGTGCGGTGGTGTCGGCCTCGGTGGCGCCGTAGGCGCGCAGCCCGATGTCTTCGGGGCGGTTGCGCAGGAACAGCAACACCACCGGCACCGCCACGAGTGCACCGATCGCCACCGACACACCCACCCAGCGCCAGCCCGCACCATCGGCCAGTCGGGTGAGCAGCGGCAGGAACACCAGTTGCCCACTGGCCGACGCAGCGGTTAGCACACCCACCACCACGCCGCGTCGGGCCACAAACCAGCGCGTGGCCACAGTGCTGGCGAACACGGTGGCCATGCACCCGCTGCCCGTTCCCACGACCAGTCCCCACAGCAGGAACAGATGCCAGGGCTGGCTCATCTGCGTGGTGAGAGCGGCCCCGGTGGCGATGACCACCAGAGCGATGGTGGTGACCCGGCGCAGGCCGTACCGCTGCTGCAGCGCGGCCGCGAACGGCCCGATGAACCCGAACAACAGCACGTTGATGCTGACCGCGAACCCCACCGTGGCGCGACTCCAGCCGAACTCGTCGCGCAGTGGGTCGATGAGCACGCTCGGCGCACTGCGCGTGCCTGCTGCACAGAGCAGCACGACGAAGGCCGCACCGAAGACCACCCAGTGGTACGAGAGTCGACGAGGCCGAACCTCGGCTCCGAGTGCCGCTTCAGGCAAGGTTCGACGACCGTGGGTAGATGTCGGCAGGGTCGGTGACGATGTTCACGAGGTAGGGCACACCCGACGCAAACGCACGGTCGAGCGCGGGGCCGATCTCGTCGGGCGACGTGACCAGTTCGCCGCCGCCGCCCAGCGCGGTGACCACCTGGTCGTAGCGGCAGCCGGGCTGCAGGTCGCACGCCATGTCCCAGCCGTAGATGGCCTGCATCGGATGCTTCTCGAGGCCCCACATGCCGTTGTTGCCCACCACCATCACCACCGATAGCTGGTGCCGCACGAGCGAGTCGACGTCCATCAGGCTGAACCCGGCAGCGCCGTCGCCGAGCAACGCCACCACCTGGCTGCTCGGCCGCACCACACGCGAGGCGATGGCGTAGCCGAGGCCGTTGCCGAGGCATCCGTACGGGCCGGTGTCGAGCCAGCAGCCCGGCTGTTGCACCTCGACGAACTTGCCGGCGTACGAGGCGAAGTCGCCACCGTCGCAGATGACGACCGCATCGTCGGCCAACCGCTTGCCCAGTTCGCCGTAGATGCGGCTGGGCTTGATGGGCGCCGTGTCGGCGGCGAGCAGTGCGGCGTCGGCCGCGACCGCTGCCTGTTCGGCGGCGCGGAGTTCGGCGATCCAGCCGTCGTGATCGACTCGCGCACCGCTGTACTCGGCCAGCGCGGCCAGCACCAGGCGGGCATCGCCGGCCACGGTGGGCACGTCGATGTGCCCGGCGCGCTGGCCCTCGCTGTCGACCACATGGGCCACCTGGGCGTTACCGAACCGCCCGAAACCGAGGCGGAAGTCGAGCGGGGTGCCCAGCACCACCACCAGATCGGCCCGCTGCTTCAGCAACCCACGGGTGCGCAGGAAGCCCAGTTCGTGCCGGGCGGGCAGCGTGCCGCGACCCAGGCCGTTGAAGAAGCACGGCACGCGCAGGTGCTCGACCGCGGCGCGCAGTTCGTCCCACGCGCCGTCCCAGTACACGTCGCTGCCCACGATGAACGCCGGGCGCTCTGCGGCGGCGATGAGACCCGCCAGGCGGCTCACCTCAGCCGGGTCGGGCGCGGCGCCGGTACCGGTGCACACATCCACCTCCGGCACCTCGCCGCTCGACGGGCCGAACACGTCGAGCGGGAAGTCGAGGAACGTGGGCCCGCGGTGCGGGGTGCGGCTCAGCGTGGCCGCCTGGTGCACCAGCGCGCCGGCCCGGGTGGCGTCTTTCACGGTGAGGGCGCTCTTGGTGATGCTCTGCACCACCGGCACATGGTCCATCTCCTGCAACGAACCGGCACCCCATCGACCCTCGGGCGCACGACCACCCATCACCACGACCGGCGAGCCGTTGAACCAAGCGCTGGTGATGGCCGACACACCGTTGGTGATGCCCGGACCAGCCGTGAGCGCTGCGAAGCCCGGGTTGCGGGTGAGCTTCGCGTAGGCCTCGGCGGCGAAGGTGGCCGTCTGCTCGTGGCGGGTGTCGATCACCCGCATCCCGCGGTCGCGGGCCGCGTCGTACAGCGGCCAGATGTGACCGCCGTTCAGGGTGAACATCACATCGGTGCCGTGCTGCAGCATCGCCGCAACGGCCTGGTGCCCAGCGTGTCCGTCGATCGTCGTCATGCACCGAGTCTCGCACGCCGACGCAGGCACCTCTAGGGCTCCATCACCACCCAGCCGCGACGCTGCAACTCGGCGGCGAGCTGCTGCGAGGTGAACCTGCGCAACACCTGGTCGGCGCCCGTGGGGCGGGCCGGCCGAACCGCCTGGCGAACCGGCTCGACGGGAGCTGCCTCTGCCTCGGCGACGCCGTCGCGTCCACTCCCGGATTCACCCTCGGCAGCCTCGAGTTCGGCGCGCACCTGCTCGATCACCGCATCGGCCTCGTCGCGGGTGAACTTGCCGCCGCCCTGACGCTGGGTGAAGCCGAGCGGCCCGCGGGCACTGCGGAACCCGTCGTACCCGGCCTGCTCGAGCAGCGTCAGCAGCTCGCGCATCTGCTTGGCGGACGCGGGTGGTCCCGATGGTTGGCCGAACGACATGCCTGCAGTCTCGCAGCGGGGTGCGCGGTTCCTCGGGACCCACACGCGCCCGGACAGCCGGGCCTAGAACGAGTGATAGCCGCCGTCGACAGTGATGACGTCGCCCGTGTGGTATCCGCTGGCCGAACTGGCCAGGTACACGGCCAGGGCGCCGAAATCGGCAGGCTTGCCCCAGCGGCGCAACGGAACACGCGGCAGAACGTTGTCGACGAACTTGTCCCAGCTCAGCGCCGGGGCGGTCATCTCGCTCTCGATCCAACCGGGCAGGATGGCGTTGCAACGGATGCCGTGGCGGGCGTGTTCGACGGCAATGCCCTTCATCATCGAGATCACCGCCCCCTTCGACCCGCCGTAGTGCTGGCCCTTCTGCTGGCCGAAGTAGGCCGATCCCGAGGTGGTGAACACCACCGAACCTCCCGTGGCCTGGCCCACCATGCACTTCACCGCTTCCTGTGCCGTGTAGAACGCGCCGTCGAGGTTCACCCGCAGCACCCGGTGCCACTCGTCGTCGGTCATGCCCACGAAGCTGGGTGCCTTGCCTCCCACGCCCGCGTTCACGAAGCACGAGTCGACCCGGCCCAGTGCATCGACGGTGGCTGCCATCGAGTCGATCACCGCCTGGTGATCGCCCACATCGCACACCAGGTCGAGCACGGCCCCGCCGTGGGCCCGCAACTCGTCGGCCGCCGCCGCGTTCTTGGCGGGATTGGTGCCCCAGATGGCGACGCTGGCGCCGTGGGCCGCCAGGCCGTGCGCCATGCCGAGGCCGATGCCGCTGTTGCCGCCCGTGACGAGGGCGACATGGCCGGTGAGGTCGAACAGAGATGTGGTGATGGGCACGTGCGGAACCTAGCCACCTGATCACGATGCGCCAGACACCCAGCGGTAGCGTGTCATCTGCCATGGCCCTCTCCGACATCCGCGAGCCCGCCGATCTGCGGCGGCTCTCGTATCCGCAACTCGACGAACTCGCCGGCGAGATCCGCGATTTCGTGGTGCAAGCGGTTGCCGAGACCGGGGGCCATCTCGGCTCGAACCTCGGAGCGGTCGAGCTCACCCTCGCCCTGCACCGAGTGTTCGATTCGCCTCGCGACGCGATCTTGTGGGACACCGGCCACCAGGCGTACGTCCACAAGATCGTCACCGGGCGTCAGGCAGGCTTCGAGCAGCTCCGGCAGGCCAACGGCCTGTCGGGCTACCCGAGCCGCGAAGAGAGCCGGCACGACTACATCGAGAACAGCCACGCCAGCACGGTGCTGTCGTACGCCTACGGCATGGCCGTCGCCCGCGACGCCGGCGTCGACCCGCACCGTCACATCGTCGCCGTCATCGGCGACGGCTCGATGACCGGCGGCATGGCCTACGAGGCGCTCAACAACCTCGGTCACTCGGGCAAGCGGGTCATCGTCGTCCTGAACGACAACGGGCGCTCGTACGCACCCACCATCTCGAATCTCACAGCCGGCACCACCGTGCCGGTCGAGCAGGCGCAGGCCGACCACCCGAGCCTGCCCGAGCGCATCACCGACAAGTTGTCGCACACGCTCACCAATATCCGCCTCAACCCGGTGTACGTGCGGCGTCAGCGTCGCATCGAGCACTTCGTGCAGAACCTGCCCTACGTGGGCCCGCAAGCCGAAAAAGGTGTCGAGGCCTTCAAGGCCGCTGTGCGCGAGTTCCTGCAGCCGCCGTCGTTCTTCGAGGCGCTGGGCGTTCGCTACGTGGGGCCTGTCGACGGCCACGACATCAACGCCCTCGAGGACGCGTTCGCCAAGGCGGTCGAACTGTCGGCCGAAGGCCCCATCGTGGTGCACGTCCTCACCCAGAAGGGCCGGGGCTATTCGCCCGCCGAGGACGACGACGAAAAGCACCTTCACGACACCCCGGTGTTCGACCCCGCCATTGGCCCACCCCCGGCGCTGCCGTCGGGCTACACCCAGGCGTTCGCCGAGGCCGTCATCAAAGAGGCCGAGGCCGACAGCCGGGTGGTGGCCATCACTGCGGCGATGCCCGGGCCCACGGGGCTGCTGCCGTTCCAGGCACGGTTCCCGAGCCGGTTCTTCGACGTGGGCATCGCCGAGCAGCACGCCGTCACCGGCGCCGCCGGGATGGCCATGGGCGGGCTGCGCCCTATCGTCGCCATCTACTCCACGTTCCTCAGCCGGGCCTGGGACCAGGTGGTGTATGACGTGGCGTTGCACCGGCTTCCTGTCATCTTCTGCCTCGACCGCGCCGGCATCACCGGCGACGACGGCCCCAGCCACCACGGCGTGTACGACATGGCGCTGCTGGCAAAGGTGCCGGGCATGCGTGTGCTGGCCCCGTCGAGCCTGCAGGAACTGCAGGTCATGCTGCACGACGCGGTCGGTCTGGCCGACGCCGGCCCGGTGGTCATCCGCTACCCGAAGGGCGCTGCCCGGCAGGTGGGCGAACACGAGGTCGGTTCGGGCGTGCAGGCCCGCCGCCTGCGCGAGGGTGATGGGCGGGTGGCCGTCCTCGCCGTCGGCAAGCTGGTGGGTGCCGCCGAGAAGGCCGCCGCCGCCTTGGCCGCCGACGGCATCGAGGCCACGGTGTGGGACGTGCGTTGCTGCGCCCCGCTCGATCCCGCGATGATCGCCGACGCCGCCCGACATGGCGCCGTCGTCACCTGCGAAGACGGCATCCGCGACGGCGGCATCGGCATGACCATCGCCGACCAGGTGCACGCGCTGGCACCCTCGGTGCCGGTGGAGGTGTTGGGCGTGCCCACGGTGTTCATCCCGCAGGCCAAGCCCGACCGCATCCTGGCCTCGATGGGTCTCGACGCCGACGGCATCGAAGCCGCCGTGCGCACCGCGCTGCAATAGCCTCAGCGGCGATGGACGACTCCTCCTACCGGCGGCTGCTCATCGAGCGCCGCGAGCACGGCGTGATGCTGCTCACCCTGTCGAACCCCGGCAAGCTGAACGCCACCGACGCAGTGCTGCACGCCGAGCTGGCCCGGGTGTTCCACGACATCCACCACGACACGAGCGTGCGAGCCGTCGTCGTCACCGGCGAGGGCAAGGCGTTCAGCGCCGGCGGCGACCTCGAGTGGATCGCCGAGCAGGTGGGCAACCACGCCCAGACGATGCGGGTGATGCGCGAGGCCGGCGACATCGTGCGCACGATGGTCGAATGCGACACTCCCATCATCAGCGCCATCAACGGTGTGGCGGTGGGTGCCGGTCTGGCGGTGGCGCTGTTGGCCGACATCTCGATCATCGACGAGGCAGCCCGGTTCACCGACGGCCACATCCGCCTGGGCGTGGGCGCGGGCGATCATGCCGTGGCCATCTGGCCGTTGCTGTGCGGGATGGCGAAGGCGAAGTACTACCTCCTCACCAGCGACTTCATCGACGGCCGCGAGGCCGAACGTATCGGCCTGGTCAGCAAGGCGGTGCCCGCCGATGAGGTGTTGCCGCAGGCTCTTGCCATCGCCGAGAAGCTGGCCCGCGGACCGGCCGACGCCACCCGCTACACGAAGCGGGCGCTGAACCACTGGCTGCGCCAGGCCCTGCCCAACTTCGAGGCGTCGCTCGCCTACGAGATGCTGAACTTCCTCGGCGCCGACGCGGCCGAGGGGCTCGCCGCGCTGCGCGAGAAGCGACCGCCAGAGTTCCCCCGATGAATGGCCCGGGACCCGAGGTCGACCTAGCCGCGGAACTGACGCTGGCCCTGCGCCTGGCCGATCTGGCCGACAGCATCACCCTGCCCGCCTACGAGGCCCGCGAGTTCAGCACCGACCGCAAGGCCGACCGCAGCGAGGTCACCGAGATCGACCGCGGCTGCGAGCACGCGCTGTCGGGCGCCCTGCTAACCGAGCGACCGCATCACGGCCTGTACGGCGAGGAGCACGGCCTGGTGGGCGACACCTCGTCGCCGTGGCGGTGGATCATCGACCCGATCGACGGCACCAGCAACTTCGTGCGTCGTATCCCGGTGTGGGCCACGTTGATCGCCCTCACTCATGTCGACCTCGGCCCGGTGGTGGGCGTGGTGGCGGCACCGGCGCTCGGTCGTCGGTGGTGGGCAGCCCGCGGCCTGGGAGCCTTCGCCGACGGCCACCCGTGCCGGGTGAGCGCGATTGATGATCTCGCCGCGGCGCAGGTGTGCGTCACCTACACCCGGGGCTGGGACGAACTCGGCAAGCTGCCGGCGCTGATGGACCTGCAGCGTCGGGCCTATCGCAGCCGCGGGTTCGGCGACTTCTGGCAGCACATGCTGGTGGCAGAGGGCGCCGTCGACCTGGCCGTCGACGCCGTCGGCCTGATGCCCTACGACCTCGCCGCGGTGATGGTGGTGGTGGAAGAGGCCGGCGGCACCTTCACCGACCGCCACGGTGCGCGCACGTTCGAAAGCAACACGGCCATCAGCTCGAACGGCCTCCTTCACCACCACGCCGCCACCCTCGCCTGACGCCCGCCCCACCCCGCCCCCCAGCCGCCCGCGATGAGCAACGTGCGCACCTGCTGCGCAGGGTGCTCATCGCACCGGCGCGCCACCTCGCCGCGATGAGCATTCTGCGCACCTGCTGCGCAACTCGCTCATCGCGCCGGGTGCTGCCCGGCGCGCGAGACTGACGCAATGCACGAGCTCGTCATCCGTAACGGCCTGGTCGTCGACGGCAGCGGTGCACCGGCTCGCCACGCCGACGTCGTCGTCGACAAGGGTGTCATCACGGCGGTCGAAGCGGCCGGGTCGGGCACGACGGCGCACCGGGTGGTCGACGCCGACGGCCGCCTCGTCACCCCCGGCTTCGTCGACATTCACACCCACTACGACGCCCAGGCCAGTTGGGATCCGTACCTCACCCCATCGAGCTGGCACGGGGTGACCACCGTGGTGATGGGCAACTGCGGTGTCGGCTTCGCCCCTGCTGCACCCGACCGGCACGACTGGTTGATCGCCCTGATGGAAGGTGTGGAGGACATCCCGGGCAGCGCGATGACCGAAGGCATCACCTGGGACTGGTCGAGCTTCCCCGAGTACCTCGATGCGCTCGGCGCCCGGCACTACGCGCTCGACCTCGGCTCGCAGATCGCACATGGCGCGCTGCGCGGGTTCGTGATGGGCGACCGCGGCGCGGCGAACGAGGCGGCCACCGACGACGACATCGAGACGATGGCGGGCCTCGTCGAGGAGGCGCTGCGCGCCGGGGCGCTGGGGTTCTCGACGAGCCGCACGCCGTTGCACCGGTCGAAGGACGGCGAGCTCGTGCCTGGCACCACGGCCGACAGCCGCGAGCTGTTCGGCATCGGCGGCGCCATCCGCCGGGCCGGACACGGTGTGTTCCAGTTCGCTCCCGAGCACGCGCTGCTGCCCGTGGCCGAATGGCCATGGATGCGCGAGCTCGCGGCGCTCACCGGGCATCCGGTCAGCGTGAACCTCAACCAGCCCGACCAGGCACCCGAAGTGTGGCGAGACGTGCTGCGTCTGCTCGACGAGGCGCACGCCGACGGGCTGCCGATCTACGCCCAGGTGGCCGGCCGCACGATCGGCATCATGTACTGCCTCCACGGCAGCGTGCACCCGCTGCTGTTCCATCCCGCCTACGGCGAGGTCGCCCACCTGCCGATGCCCGAGCGGCTGGCGGCGCTGGCCGACCCCGAGCGGCGCCGGCGCATCATCCACGAGGTGCCCGACGACGGCGGCCTGTTCGACAAGGTCGTGCTGCGCAACCTCGGCCGCATCTGGCCGGTCGCCGACGGCGACATCGACTACGAACCGACCGCCGACCAGTCGGTGGCCGCGATCGCCGCCCGTACCGGTGTTGCACCCATGGCGCTCGTGCTCGACCAGCTGACCGCGCACGACGGCAACGGGATGCTCTACGCGCCCTTCTTCAACTATGCGTACGGCGACCTGTCGATGACCTACGAGGCGACGCTGCACCCGTTCACGCGCATGGGCCTCAGCGACGCGGGCGCCCACTGCGGCGCCATCTGCGACGGCGGCACGCCCACGTTCATGCTCACCCACTGGACGCGCGATCGCACCCGTGGCCCGCTGCTGCCACTCGAGCACATCGTCCACCGCCAGACCCGCCAGACCGCCGAGCTCTACGGCCTCGGCGACCGCGGCCTGGTCGCCCCGGGCATGCGTGCCGATCTGAACGTCATCGACTACGACGCGCTCACGTTCGATGCACCGCGGATGGCCTTCGACCTGCCAGCAGGCGGCCGGCGACTGGTGCAGCGCGGCATCGGCTACGCGGCCACGTTCGTCGCAGGCGTGCAGACCGTCGACCACGACGAGTTCACCGGCGAGTTGCCCGGCCGCCTCGTACGCGGCCCCCGCTGACGCGCGTCGCTCGCCGCTCAGGCGGCATCGTCTGGGTCGTCGACGAGGGTGGGGCCGACGATGAAGCAGAACTCGTTGCCCTCTGGGTCGGCCATCACCTGGAAGCCACCGACCGGGTCGGGTCGGGGCACTCCGATGCGGGTGGCGCCGAGCACCTCGGCCGCGGCGGCCGCCACATCGAGGTCGTCGACCCGCACGTCGAGATGCACGCGGTTCTTCAGTGCCTTGGCCTCAGGCACCTGCTGGAACGACACGGTGATTCCCGTGGGCGGATACAGGGCCACCCATTCGCGACTCTGACGCTGGATCGTGCCACCGAGCACGCCCCGCCAGAACTCGGCGAGCCGCATCGTGTCGTGGCAGTCGATGACCACCTCGTCGAGGTGGCCGATCATGCCGGCCCGATCATGCAGGACCGTCGCTGCAGGTTTCGCCGAGCGACCTTTCTGCCCGGCCGAAGATGAACCAGTGGTCGAGGTACGCGTCTGGGTCGGCCGACCAGCCATAGGCGCGCACCTCGTCGGCCGTGCGGCGACCGAGGCGTCCCCGGAACCACTGCAGGTTGCTGGCGTTCACCGTCGGAGCCGGCAGGCCCGCCTGGGCGACAGCCTCATCGAAGCTGTCGCGGAGCAGCGGCGTCATCCAGGTGAGGAACCCGGCGGGCAGGTCGATCGGGCGACCGAGGGCGTTCAGCAGGTCGGCCTCGTGGGTGTGGACGTCGAGCACGGCCCGATATGCCGATGCTCCGTCAGGAGTGGAGAGGAACCACTCCACCCGTGGCGCGTACTCGTCCCACATCGCCACCAGGTCGGCCACGGTCTTGGTGCGGCCCCGCTCGACCTGAGCGGCCGTCCAGGGGTCGGTGGTCACCCCCTCCATGTTGCCGGTGTGCACGTCTTCGGTCACCCCAGCCAGATGCGCCACCACGTCGTGCACGTCCCACAGCGGCGCGGCCGGAACAGGCACCGCACCGATCTCGTCACTCACGAACGCGCTGATCCGCATCCGCGCGGCTCGGTACATCTCACCCAGGTCTGCAGCCATTCCAGAAGCCTACGTCGGCCCCCGAGGCTCGATCGCCTAGCCTGCGCAGTCGATATGTCCGATCAGCCCCAGCCCGCCACCGTTGCCATCACGGCCGGCCGCCACGCCAGCGGTACGTCGCTGGCCCCAGCACTGTGGGCATCCACTGCTTGGGAGTCGAGCAGCCTGGGCGATGCCGAGCGCCGCGCCAACGGCACCCGGGTCGGCGAGTTCTATAGCCGCTACGCCAACCCGACGGTGCGCTCGTTCGAGGAGGCGCTCGCAGCGCTGGAAGGCGCAGAGGATGCCCTGGCGTTTGCTTCGGGGATGGGCGCCGTGGCCTCCACGGTGCTGGCGCTGTGCTCGGCGGGCGACCACATCGTCGCTCAGCGCCAGCTCTATGCCGGCAGCCTGGCCTTCCTCCAGGGCCCGTGCCAGCGGTTCGGCATCGAGGTCACGCTGGTCGACGGTGCCCAGCCCGGCGCGTTTTCTGCTGCGGTTCGGCCCGGCAAGACGATGATGGTGCTGGCCGAGACGCCGTCGAACCCGCGGCTCGACCTGGTCGATCTCGACGAGCTCGGCGCACTGCGCGGCCCCATCGTGGTGGTCGATTCCACCATCGCCACCCCGCTCGGGCAATCACCATTGCGCCACGGTGTGCACCTGGTGTTGCACTCGGCCACGAAGGGCATCGCCGGGCACAACGACGCCACCCTCGGCGTCATCGCCGGTGAGCGCGAACTGGTCGACGCCGTGTGGGCGTACTCGGTGCTGCACGGCAGCACGCCATCGCCCTTCGACGCTCTGAATGCGCTGCGCGGCCTACGCACGCTGTCGGTGCGCACCACGTTCCAAGCCGACTCAGCGCTGTGCCTCGCCGAATCGCTCGCCGAGCACCCGGCAGTGCTGGCCGTGCACTACCCCGGGCTCGCCAGCCACCCGCAAGCGGAGTTGGCGCGGCGGCAGATGACCCACGCGGGCACGCTGCTGGCCGTCGACCTGGCCGGTGGCCGGCAGGCCGCGGCGGAGTTCCTCGACCGGGTCCAGTTGCTCCGCCGAGCCACTTCGCTGGGCGGTCCCGAAACCCTCGTGTGCCACCCGGCCACCACCACTCATGCCAGCCTGTCGCCAGAGGAGGCCGCCGCCGTGGGCGTCACCGACGGGCTGCTGCGCATCTCGGTGGGACTCGAAGACCCCACCGATCTCCTCACCGACATCCTGCGCGCGCTCGGCTGACCATGGCACGAGTGCTGTGTCTGCACGGCCTCGGTGGCAGCGGCGCCACGATGTGGCCTCTTGTCGCCGCGCTGTCGGCTGCAGATCACACCGTGCTCGCACCCACCCTGCCGGGCCACGGTGGCGAACCCGACGACCTCATCGGCGTCGACTGGGAGACCTGGCTCGCCGCGGCCCGCGAATGGCCAGCCGACGGACCCGCCGACATCGTCGTCGGCCAGTCGATGGGCGCGCTGCTGGCATTCGCGCTCGCGGCCGAGGGCAGAGCCGGCGCGGTGGTGGCCATCAACCCGCCCGCCCCCGATCCCGACGCGATCGACGGACTGGAGTGGCGCCAGTCGCGAGGCCACGACTGGGTGGAGGTGGGGCCGTCGGCACTCGGTGAGGCGGCCTACGAGCGCCTGCCGATCGGCGCACTGCTCGCCATGCACGCTGGAGCGATGTCGGTACCATTCGACCGGATCGTCGTACCGGTCCTCATCGTCACGAGCGAGCTCGACGACGTGGTCGACCCGGCGTCGTCCGATGTGGTGGCCGCTGCGCTCGGCGGGCCGGTGCAGCGTCTGACCCTCTCGCGTGGCGGACACGTGGCCTCACTCGACGCCGACCGCAACCGTCTCGCCACGGCCATCGTCGCCTTCGTCTCCCGCCTCAGGGGCTGAGCACCGCTGAGATCTCGTCGCCAGCCGCGGCGACACGCGCGCCGAACCGCTTGCCCGGTTGACGGGTGAGCCGCTCGATCGGGCCGCTCACGCTGACCGCGGCCACCACCTCACCGCTGCGGTTGCGGATGGCTGCGCTGACCGAGGCGACACCCTTCTCGCGCTCTTCGACGCTC
>JBAXSU010000090.1:0-13743 GCA_037130535.1 Actinomycetota bacterium | reverse complement strand
GGGACGGGCGTCAGGCGTCGAGGAGCGGGAGGCGCAGGTTGGGGAAGGCGCCGACGGCGAGCGACGTGGGGCCATCACTGCGGAGGCGGAACCAGCCGGCCGAGGCGATCATGGCCGCGTTGTCGGTGCACATCTCGCGGCTGGGCAGGAACGCCTGCATGCCGTCGTCGATGCACGCCTGCAGCACCCGTTCGCGCAGCAGCGAGTTGGCCGCCACACCTCCGGCCAGCACCAGACCCTTGGCCCCTACGTCGCGGGCAGCGCGACGGGTCTTGGCCACCAGCACATCCACCACGGCTGCTTGGAACGACGCAGCCACATCCACCGACGACACATCTGGGTGCTTGCGCACATGGTTCATCACGGCCGTTTTCAGCCCGCTGAAGCTGACGTCGTAGCCCTCGTGCAGCATCGCCCGCGGGAAGGCGATGGCCTCCGGGTCGCCCTGGCGAGCCTCGCGGTCGATGGCCGGCCCGCCCGGGTAACCGAGGCCGAGGAAGCGGGCCACCTTGTCGAACGCCTCGCCGGCTGCATCGTCGATGGTGCGGCCGATGAGCCGATACTGGCCGTGGTCGCGCATCTCGATGATCATCGTGTGCCCGCCCGACACCAGCAGCACCACCACCGGGAACTGCAGCAACGGGTCTTCGAGGAACGCCGAGTAGAGGTGCGCCTCGTGGTGGTTCACGCCGATGAACGGCACGTCCCACGCCAACGCCAACGTCTTGGCCGCCGACACGCCCACGAGCAGCGCCCCGATGAGACCGGGGCCGACGGTGCACGCCACAGCGTCGATGCGCCGATCGTCGACGCCGGCTTCGACGATGGCCCGGGCGATGATGGGGTTCAGCATGTCGAGATGCGCTCGGCTGGCGATCTCGGGCACCACACCGCCGTACTGGGCATGCAGGTCGACTTGGGTGCTCACCACGCTCGACACCACATCGGTGCCGCCCATCACCAACGCTGCAGCGGTCTCGTCGCAACTGGTCTCGATGCCGAGGATGAGCGTGTCGGGCCCGGGCACGACGAAACGGCCGCTCATCGCACGGCCTCGGGGCACAGGTGGGCCAGTCGATCGCGATACTGCGCCTCGGCGATGTCGTGACACCACATCACGATGGCGTCCTCGGTGTTCTCGTAGTACCGCTTGCGCACGCCCACCGGGGCGAAACCGAACCGGCGGTACAACTCTTGCGCAGCGGTGTTGCTGGCCCGCACCTCGAGGGTGAGTGCCAGGCAGTCGCGCCCGATGGCCTCCCACGCCAGTTCGGCCAGCAGCCGCGTGGCCACGCCACCGCGCTGGTGGCGCGACGACGTGGCGATGTTGGTGACGTGCGCATCACCCACGACGAACATCAGCCCGGCGTAGCCCACCAGTTCGCCCCCACGACGGGCCACCACGTAGCAACGCTCGCCGCGGCGCGACAGGTCGATCTCGCTCTCGAACACGCCCTCGGTCCAGGGCTTCGGATATGACACCTTCTCGATGCGCATCACCGCTCCGAGGTCGCGTTTGCGCATCGGAGCCACCACCAGCGCGTCGTCGGCACCGGGCCGGTGCAGCAGGCGGTCGAGCACGCTCATCGGGGCAACTCGCCGGTGTTGTCGGTGCTGCCGGTGGCGCGCACGCTCCAGTTGATCTGCGCGTCGGGTAGGCGCATGTAGAGGGGTTGGATCTCCCACGGGTTCACCCACTCTTCGCGCAACGCGCGGGCGTGCGCCAGTTGCACGAGCGGTGCAGCTGAGGGCCGCGACAAGAACTGCTCGGCCACCTCGCAGCGCAGCTCGGCGACGATCTCGTCGCGGTGACGCAGCGCGCCGTCGCCCACGCAGATGACGTCGTCACGCCGGGCCATCACCTCGGCGATGAGGTCGTCGATGGTGCCGCACTGCGGCTCGAGCACCCGCTGCACCCCTCCCGGCACGGGCCGGTAGAACGCGTAGAACAGTTCGCCCTTGCGCGCGTCGATGACCGCCACCACCGTGCGGCCGGTGTGCCGCATCGGATAGGCGAGCAGGTCGAGCGAACTCATGCCGATCATCGGTACGCGTAGCGCCTGGGCCAGGGCCTTCGCCGATGCCAGACCCACCCTCATGCCGGTGAACAGCCCGGGGCCCACGTCGACGGCCACCACGCTGATCTCGTCGAGACGCACATCGGCCTGGGTGCACACGAACTCGATCGCGGGCGCCAGCGTCTCGGCATGGCGCCGACCGCGGCACACCTCGACCAGACCGAGCACGCCCTCGTGTCCGCCGATGGCCACGCTCACCTGCTCGGTGGCCGTCTCGATGCCCAGGATCAGCATGCGTACCTCGCGAGCGACGCGCCGATGCGCTCCCACCGGGCGGCCCAACTGCGCCCCGCCGCGCTGATGCTGACGCGCCGTTCGTCGTCGCCGTCGCCGGGTTCGAGGCGCACCAGGAGATGGTCGCCGAACATCGACGCCACCACATCGCCCCATTCGACCAGCAGCACGCCGTCGGCCTCGACCATTTCGGTGAGGGCGAGGTCGGCCACCTCGTGCTGGGTGCCGAGCCGGTAGATGTCGGCGTGCAGCAGGGTGAGTTTGCCGGCACGGTGGTTGTGCACCAGGTTGAACGTCGGCGAGGTGATGGGCTCGTCGACACCCAGCGCAGCACCGAAACCCTGGGCGAACGCCGTCTTGCCCGACCCCATCTCGCCGGCCAGCACGACGACATCGCCAGAGCGCACCACCGCTGCCAGGGCCGCGGCGATGGCGTGCGTGTCGGCAAGACAGGTGGCGTGCAGGGTGAGCATGACAACCGCAGTGTACGAGGCGGGTCAATCGCCAACCGGGGCATGATCGGCCCCAAGGGGCGGGGCCATCGGCCATGTGACCCGGCGTTCGATACGCCGCGAGATGCCGCAGACGATCTCGTAGCCGATGGTGCCCAGCCGGTCGGCCCACTCGGTGGCGGTGATCTCGTCGTCGCCCTGCCGGCCGATGAGTACGGCGTGGTCGCCCACGGCCACATCATCGTCGCCGATGTCGACCATCATCTGGTCCATCGTCACCACCCCCACGATGGGGCGGCGCCGCCCACCGAGCAGCACCTCGGCACCAACGGCGAACAACCGGCGCGGCACCCCGTCGGCGTACCCGATGGGCAGTACAGCGACAGTGGTGTCGGTGGCGAACGTGTGCCGCAGGCCGTACGAGATGCCCTCACCCGCCCGCACCCGCCGCACCATCGAGACTCGGGCGTGCAGCGACAGCGCTGGCCGCAACGCCGCGGCGTGACGGTCGACCCCGGCACCGGGCGAGATGCCGTAGAGCGCGATACCCGGCCGTACCAACGAGCGACTCGACGAACGATGGGCCAGTGCACCGGCGCTATTGGCGAGGTGCACCAGTGGCGGGTGTACCCCGGCGTCGGCCAGACGGGCCAGCACCGCGTCGAACACCGCCACCTGCTGGGCCGTGAAGGGATGACCGGGTTCGTCGGCGACAGCCAGATGGCTGTACACCCCCTCGAGACGCAGGCCCGGCGCCGTACCGACCGCCGCGGCGATGGACAGCGCGTCGTCGGGATTGCACCCCACCCGGTGCATACCGCTGTCGATCTTCAGATGAACCGAGTGCACCATCCCCACCTCACAGGCCACGGCGTCGAGCGCTGCCACCTGACGTAGCGAGTACACGGTGCTGGTGAGGCCATTGCGCACCGCAGCGTCGAGCTCGGCCGGGGGCTGTTCGCCGAACACCAGCACGGGGGCCGACACACCAACGTTTCGCAGCTGCACGCCCTCCTGCACGAGGGCAACGCAAAGCCCTGCGGCGCCACCGCGCAGCGCCGCTTCGGCGGCGAGCAGTGCGCCGTGTCCGTAGCCGTCGGCCTTCACCACTGCCCACACCGGCACCCCGCCGGCAGCGGCACGCACCACGGCGACGTTGTGCTCGATCGCGGCCGGGTCGACCTCGGCCCAGGCCCAGCGGCCGGCGGAGTCGTTCATCAGCCTGCTACCCCGAGGTCGTGCAGCACGGCCGGCAGCAGTGCCGGCAGATCCGATGCCACCAGGCCCACCGCGGGGCCGCGTCGCGCCGCCACACCATGCACCCAGGCCGCCAGCGCGGCCGCCTGGAACGGCGGCACCTGTTGGGCCAACAGCGCGCCCACGATGCCCGCCAGCACATCGCCGGTACCCGCGGTGGCAAGGCGTTCGTCGCCCGCTGCCACCACCATCACCTCACCGCTGGGTGCAGCCACCACCGTGGTGGGCCCCTTCAGCAGCACCACGCTGCGCGTGTCGAACGCCAGGCGCCGGGCCGCCACGATCCGGTCGCCGCCCGGCAGGCTGCCGGTGAGCAGCTGGTACTCGCCGTCGTGCGGGGTGAGCACCGTGGGGGCTGTGCGGTCACGCAACAGCGACGCGGCTCCGGCAGCGTTCCACGCCAGCGCGAACAAACCGTCGCCGTCGATCACCAGCGGCAGGGGCAGGTTCACCGCGGTGAACCGCGCACTCGCCGCGGTGTCGTCGTTACGGCCGAGGCCGGGCCCGAGCACCACGGCGTGGAAACGATCGACCGAGCGCAGCGCCTCGTCGGCCCATCCAGTGGCCGGCAGTGGCCGCTGCACCACCTCGACGGGCAACTGCCCGGGCCCCTCGGCCCCCGGGCTCGACACGTGCACCATGCCCACACCGGCGCGCAGCGCACCGCCGGCCACCAGCGCGGCGGCACCCGGCATCGTGGCACTGCCAGCGATCACGCGCACGGCAGCGCGCCACTTGTGGGCCGAGGCCGACCGTCGCGGCCACGAGGCCGCCACATCGGAGCGCTCGAGCAGGTAGGCCCCCGCGCGTTCGACCGACAGGCCCACATCGGCCACCTGCACCTCGCCGGCGAGGTCGCGGCCCGGGCCGAACAGCAGGCCCGGTTTCCATGCAGCGAACGTGACCGTGCGGTCGGCCGGCAGCACGCCCGGCCCGGCAGCCCCTGTGAGCCCGTCGACGCCGCTCGGGATATCGACAGCGAGCACTGGTGTGTCGCCCACCTCGGGTGCCACCCAGCCGGACCGGCCACCGGTACCGAACGCGGCGTCGATCACAAGGTTCGACCCCTCGATCACGTCTGGGCAGTCGGCTGCCTCGTGCATCCGCACCCGTACGCCACGGGTCGCGAGCAGCCGCGCCGCCACCCGACCGTCGGCCCCGTTGTTGCCGGGCCCGACGATGACGTCGACGGTGCGCCCATAGGTGCCGCCGAGCATCCGCACCGCTGCCCGCGCCACAGCAGCGCCGGCCCGTTCGATGAGCACATCCACCGGCTCGGCCGCCGCCGCGTCGATGGCCCGCATCTCGTCGGGGGTGACGATCGGGAGCATCGCCCCAGCCTACCGATGGCCGTTCATCGACATCGGGCGGGTGTCAGCTGGCGACGACGTAGGCGATGGCGACAAGGTCGGTGTGCGTGATCGACAGATGCCAGTGCTGCACGCCGGCCGCGTGGGCCAACGCCGCAGCGGCACCGGTGACCACCAGTTCGGGTTCGCCCGACTCTGCCCGCCTCACCCACACGTCGTGAAACCCGAAGGCACCAAGACCCACGCCGAGCGCCTTCATCACGGCCTCACGAGCCGCAAACCGCGCTGCGAGCGACGGCGCCGGGTCGGCCTTCGGCGCTACGTAGGCGAGTTCCTCGTCGACGAACAACCGAGTGCGCATCGAAGGCGTACGCGCCAGCGATGCACGGAAGCGATCGATGTCGACTGCGTCGACACCGATGCCCCGAATGGCAGGCCCGGTCACGACCCGGTGCTACGCCAGTGATCGGCGACGTCGGAGATGGGCAGGATGAGCAGATCGGCCACCGACAGTTCGGCCAGCCGATCATCGCGGAACGTGCCCTCGGTCTCGGTGACCCAGTCGACCAGGCGGTCGTAGCGACGGTCGTATCCCTGCAGCACCCCGCGCATCACATCGGCCGACAGGTGGTCGTGGAACTGCACGTGCAGCAGGGTGATACCGGTGCACGCCCCGGCCTTCACCTCGGGCACGAACACCACCGTGCGACCATCGCTGCGGCCACGGGCGACGAGCACCTCGCGGTCGACGGCGACGCGACGCTTGGTGCCGAGCAGGTTGGCGTTGCGCTCGACCCGGCTGGGCACGTCGCGCGACAGCCCGCCCCGGTCGACGATGCTGATGATGGCGTTGGTGGAGGGGTCGCCCTCGACGGCGTAGCGGGTGAAGCCCACCACCGTGACGACGGCCGGGTCGAGGTCGGCGAGCACCTTCATCGTGCGGTAGCTGATGCGTTCGCGCGATACGCCGGCAGCGAGCACCTCTTGCACCAGCGCCCGGTCGAGCACACCCTCGTCGCTGCGGCTGATGCCCACCGTGACGGTCTTCGCCTGATGCTTGATGGCATCGACGGGACGGGTGAGTTCTTCGATGGCGCGGGTGAGCGCCGCCGTGAGGTCGTCGATGAGCAGACCGGGCGTGGCGATGGAGCCAGTGGCGCGCTGGTATGCCTCGAGCGGCGAATCGCTGGCCAGGTCGCGCAGCAGACCGACGAGGCGCACCGCCGTGCTGGCCTCGAGATGCCCGTCGTACACGCCGGTGCGCAGGCCGTCGAAGAAGCGATCGGCGTTCGGACCCACGCCGGCACGCACCTGGCGCACGATGTCGTCGGCGTCGGCACTGTGCGACAGCGCGTGCTCGATGACCTCGCGGGCCTCGCGCAGCGGCCGGGCCGAGGCGTCGATGGCGAGGGCTGCCTCGTAGCCGAACAGGTGACCCACCATCGCCGACAGCACGAATGCCAGCGCCGGATCGAGCGACGGCACGCTGAGCACCGCCGAGGCCGCAGCGAACCGCTCGTCGCCCTCGGTGGCAACGACCAGGGGCGTCGCCTTGTGGGCCTTGTAGATGGCGACTTCCTTCGCCACATCGTCGGCGGTGCTGCCCACCAGTCCGGCGGCGCACACCAAGATGAGCGGCTCGCTCGACAGGTCGATGTGCTTCTTGTCCTCGGTGATGTCGCAGGCGATCGACTTGTAGCAGAGCTCGCTCAGCTTGATGCGTACCTCCTGCGCCGCCACCGCGTTGGCACCGTTGCCGACGATGGCCCAATACCGCTTCGACGGAGCGAACCGACGAGCCGCCTCGGCGATGCGGTCGCGGGTGGCGATGACCTCGACCATCGCCGACGGCACCGTGCGCAGCGAACTGAGCAGTTCGTGACGACGGCGGTCGGAGCCCACCCCGGCGGCCTCGGTGATGGCACACGCGAGCAGCACTCCCGCCGCCACCTGGGCGTAGAACGCCTTGGTGGACGCGACACTCATCTCCACGTCGCGGCCGTCGCTGGTGTACATCACGCCGTCGGCTTTGTCGGTGAGGTCGCTGTTTCGGCGGTTCACGATGGCCAGCACCGCAGCGCCCCGCGACCGCACCAGGTCGACGGTGCGGTTGGTGTCGGTGGTGGTGCCGCTCTGGCTGACAGCGACGATCAGCGTGTCGCTCATGTCGAGCTGCATGCGGAAGCCGCTGAGTTCGGTGGCGGTGACCGGGTCGATGTCGAGCGACCCTGCGGCCAGCAGGTCGAGCACATCGGCCATACTGCGACCCGCCACGGCAGCAGTGCCCTGGCCGATGACGCGCACCTTGGTGATCGACCCATCGGCCAGCCGCGCCGCGATGTCGGCGGGCAGCGCCCTGGCACCCACCTCGGCGTGGAGCACCCCGCCACGGTCGACGATCTTGCCGCGCAACGTCTTCCGGAAGCTCTCGGGCGCCTCGCCGATCTCCTTCAGCAGGAAGTGCGGTGCCTCGCCTCGGTCGATGTCGCGCGTAGTGACCTGGGCAACCGCCACGTCGCGTCCGGTGACGGGCAGCGGTGTGCCGTCGTACGCGAGGCGCTGCACACCGGTCAACTCGCCGGCGTGGGCGGCATCGAGCACGAACACCTGACCGCGGCTGCCCGACGCCGACGGGGCCTCGCCGTCGACACGCAGAAAGCGAGCGGTCTCTTCCACCACGCCGTACGGCTCGCTGGCGACGATGAAGCAGTCGTCGGCGAGGCCGATGTACAGGGCCTGACCGCTGCCGCGGAGGGCGAGATACAACCGCTCGGGTTCCGCCGCGGCAGCCGCGCCGATGGCGACGCTGCCTTCGAACGATGCCACCGTGCGGCGGAATGCTTCGGTGAGGTCGCCACCCACGTGGGCCGCATTGCGCGCCATCAGGGCCGGGATGACCTTGGCGTCGGTGGTGATGGGGCCGGCAATGCGCAGGCCGTGTTCGACCTTCAGATCGGCATGGTTGTCGACGTCGCCGTTCAATGCCGCCACCGTGTAGCACTGCTGCTGGCCACCGGTCTGCTCGAGTTCTTCGCTGTTCAGCGGATGACAATTCGGCTCGCTGATGATGCCCACGCTGGCCCAACGGGTGTGACCCAGCACCGACACCCGGGCGCTGGGGTTGCTGAGGGCGAGACGCAGCAGCGAGTCGGCCCGGATGGCGTCGCGCAGCACCCGCGTGTTGTCGCCCAGTTCGCCGATCTCGGCAGCGGCTTTGTAGACGAAACTCAAGCACCCGTCGGCCAGTCGCACCGAACCACTCTGGAACAGCGGATCGTTGGCGCGCGCAGCGATCGATGCCGCAACGGCAGGGTCGTCGGCCGACAACCCGTGGTTCCAGACGAACAGGTGCAGGCCGGCCGAATCGCGACCGCGCACCTCGAGCCTGTCGACGGCCGACAGTGCCTGCTGTACTGCCAGGTACCCCGCCACTGCGGCAGTTCCGGCGTCGCGTCCGGCGAGGTCGTCGACGGCCTGCACGGTGCGCAGTCGATCGCGGCGGATGGCCCAGGTGGCGTCGCGCAGGGCGATGAGGTCGGCACCCGCGCGCTCGATGTCGTCGGGGGTCATTGCCTCGGCACCTTCGAGCAGCGACTCGGTGGCGCGCACCCGATCGTCGAGTCGGTCGAGGCGAGCCGTGAGGGCCGCGATGAGTTCGCTTCGACCCTGCAGGGCCTGCACACCGGGCACTCCGTGCAGCAGCGCATCGCACTGCGCGGTGAGGAGGGCCACATCGCCCACCTCGTCGGCGCCGAGCGCCTCATCGAGCAACCCCAATAGGGTGGCGGCGTCGGGCACCGCCCGGGTCGAGGGACGACTCGTAATAGCGATGATGCCGCACATGTTTGTCAGGTTATCGACCCAGCGTGACGGCAGTGCGTCAGGGAGTGGTCAAGTCCAGCGACCGCGCACGGTGGCAGCCAACGCCTCGGCCACCGCACCGGCCTGCTCGGCCGTAGGTGCCTCGACCATCACGCGGATGAGAGGTTCGGTACCGCTGGCCCTCACCAGCACCCGCCCGTCGCCCCCGAGACTCGCTTCGGCGGCAGCGATCTCGGCCGCCAGCTCGCGGGCAACATCGGGGTGCCGCTCGGCGACGTGCACGTTCACCAGCACCTGCGGGTAACTGGTCATCACGTCAGCCGCGAGACGATGCAACGACGCGCCCTCAGCCACCACATGGTGGGCGAGGCGCAGGCCGGCCAACAGGCCGTCGCCCGTGGTGGCGGCATCGGGATAGATGATGTGCCCGCTCTGCTCGCCACCGATCGAATACGGGCCGGCCGCCAGGGCCTCGAGCACATACCGGTCACCCACCGGCGTCACCTCGACAGCGATACCGCGGGCCTGCATGGCCCGATGGAACCCGAGGTTGCTCATGACGGTGACCACCACCGAGTCGTGATGCAGCGCGCCGCGAGCCTGCAACTGCAGGGCACCCAGCGCGATCATCCGGTCGCCGTCGATCACATCGCCCTGCTCGTCGACCGCGATCACCCGGTCGCCGTCTCCGTCGAACGCCAGGCCCAGGTCGGCTCGGTGAACGAGAACTGCCTCGGCCAGTGAAGCGGGTGCCGTTGCACCGCACTGCTCGTTGATGTTGCGGCCATCGGGCTCGGCGTGCAGCACCACCACGTCGGCGCCCAGTCGGCGAGCCACCCAGGGCGCCACCTCGCTCATCGCACCGTTCGCACAGTCGAGCACCAGACGCCGCCCGGCCAGTGCCGCCGGCGGGAACTGGGCGACGATGTGCTCGGCGTAGTGGCCGAGGCCGTCGACCGCGGGCACTGCCACCGGCACGAACGACGCGGTGACGTCACTCATCGCGGCCTCGATGGCCTGCTCGACGTCGTCGGTGAGTTTGGCCCCGCCAGCGGCGAAGATCTTGATGCCGTTGTCGTGGAACGGGTTGTGCGACGCCGTGATCATGGCCGCTGGGCAGTTCCACCGCACCGACAGCGAGGCGAGAGCCGGCGTCGGGACCACGCCCACCGATTCGGGCGCTGCTCCAGCAGCCACGAGACCTGCCGCGACGGCTGCCTCGAGTGCAGGGCCCGACTCGCGTGTGTCGCGACCGATCAGCCAGCGGCCGCCGCCGAGCACCTCGGCCGCGGCGCGCGCCAACGAAGCCGCGTACTGCTCGGTGAGCTCGGTGAGCGCTCGTCCGCGCACACCGTCGGTTCCGAATCGCAGCGCCACGAGCGTGCGACCACCAGCGCCGATCAGCGCTTGGTGTACTGCTTGGCCTTGCGGGCCTTGACGAGACCGTACTTCTTGCTCTCCTTGCGACGCGGGTCGCGGGTGAGCAGGCCGGCCTTCTTCAGTGCCGGACGGGCCTCGGGGTCGAGTTCGACGAGCGCACGGGCGATGCCCATGCGCAGTGCGCCGGCCTGGCCGCTGACACCGCCACCATGAATGGTGGCGTCGACGTCGTAGGTCTCTTCGGTGCTGGTGACACGCAGCCCCTCGGTGACGTGCATTCGCTGCACGGCCGTGGTGAAGTACGCGTCGAACGAGCGACCGTTGATGGTGATGACACCGGTGCCGGGCCGCAGGCGGGCGCGAGCAACCGCTTCCTTACGACGGCCGGTGGTCTGAGTGAGTGGCTTGGTGGCCATGAAAAGCGAACCTCGTTCCGGGGACGTCAGCGGGCCTTGGCCGCTGGCAAGTCGAGCGCGACAGGGGACTGGGCGGCGTGCGGGTGGTCGGGGCCCGCGTACACCTTGAGCTTGGTGATCATCTGGCGACCGAGCGGGCCCTTGGGCAGCATGCCGCGCACGCTGAGCTTGATGGCGTCGGCAGGCTTGCGGCCGAGCAGGTTTCCGTAGGTCTCGCTCTTCAGGCCACCGGGGTAACCGCTGTAGCGGTGCACCATCTCACTGTTGGCCTTGCCGCTGGTGAGCACGACCTTGTCAGCGTTGACGATGACGACGTGGTCACCCATGTCCATGTGGGGCGCGAAGACCGGCTTGTGCTTGCCGCGCAACACTCGCGCTACCTCGGTGCAGAGGCGACCGAGCACCATGCCCTCGGCATCGATGACGTGCCAGGCGCGGGTGATTTCACTTGCTTTCGGGGAATACGTGCGCATCTCGAATCCTTCGACACCCGGGGTGGTCCGCCGGGGAACCGTGCAATGATACGGCCCGCGCGTCGAAACCGGCAAACGAGCGCGCTCGGATTTCGCAGAACGTGCGCCGAGTCGGCCCGCATCCGGCGTGACCCATTCCCCGAACGGCGAAATCTCAGTACAAGACGTCCCAGAGCGACAGGCCGTGGGGCGGGGCCACCTGGCCGGCTGCAGCGCGGTCGCCGCACTGCAAGATGCCCATCATGTCGCCGGCGTGCAGCCGCCCCGAACCGATGTCGACCATCGTGCCCACGATCGAGCGCACCATCTGATGGCAGAACGCATTGGCGCGGATCTCGAACCGCAGCAACGGGCCGTAGTCGCTCGGCACTTCGCTCCACTGAGCCAGCAGCACGCGGCGCCGCAACGATGCGGGCGCCTGATCGGGCTTCAGCTTCGGGGCCCGGCAGAACGACGCGAAGTCGTGCTCGCCGATAATGGGGTCGCAGGCCAGTTGCATCGCCCACAGGTGCAGCGGTGCGGCCACGTGCCACGTGGTACCTGCCAACGCCGGCACGGCCACGGGCGCGTTCAGCACGTGGTAGCGGTAGTGGCGCCACTGCGCGCTGAAGCGGGCGCTGAACTCGGGGTCGGTGCACCACTCGGCCGAACGCACCACGACCGCAGGTCCGCACATCCGGTTCACCCGGTGCTGCAACTGCTCGAGGTCGGTGTCGGCAGGCAGGTCGCCGCTCACCACCTGGCCCCATGCGTGCACCCCGGCATCGGTACGCCCGGCGCCCACCAACGCCACG
The DNA here is from genome assembly GCA_037130535.1 of Actinomycetota bacterium. GTDB lineage: Bacteria > Actinomycetota > Acidimicrobiia > Acidimicrobiales > Ilumatobacteraceae > VFMC01. The sequence continues at coordinate 1,527 of JBAXSU010000090.1, read as the reverse complement.
TCGTGACGGGTCACCCTCGCGATGGCGCTGCGCAGGTCGCCCATCACGGTGCGCTGCCCCGTGGTCTCGGCGAACCCGTGGAAGCCCGCACCGTCGTAGGCCACGACGAGACGAGCCCGCCGCAGTGCGGCGGGCTCGGTCGCAGCGTTCATGCGCCGGAGGGGCTGATGGGGCTCAGACGAGCTCGATACGCGCCATGGGGGCGTTGTCGCCCTGGCGCGGGCCGAGCTTGAGGATGCGCAGGTAACCACCGTTGCGGTCGGCGTAGCGCGGGGCCACGTCGTTCACCAACTTCGAGGTCATCTCCTTGTCGTTGAGATACCCCTGGATCTGGCGGATGCGGTGGATGCGCATCGAGTCGTCGGGCTGGGCCTTCTTGGCCTTGGTGATGAGCTTCTCGGCGATGGGACGCAGCGCCTTGGCCTTGGCCTCGGTGGTGACGATGCCCTCGGCGGCGAACAGCGAGGCGGCCAGGTTGGCCATCATCAGCCGCTGGTGGGCGGCGCTGTGGCCGAAGTTGCGAGCTCTGCGGGGTGTTGCGGGCATGGTGGTTGACTCCTTGAACGGCTGGGCGGATCAGCCGCGCAGCGTGAGGCCGCGCTCGTCGAGCTTCTGCTTGACCTCGTCGAGGCTCTTCTGGCCGAAGTTGGTGATGTTGAGCAGGTCGTCCTCGGTCTTGGTGAGCAGTTCACCGATCGAGTTGATCTGCGCCCGCTTGAGGCAGTTACGCGGGCGCTCGGAAAGGTCGAGGTCTTCGATGGGCAGGTCGAGGTCGGGCGACGACGCAGCGATACTGGCCACTTCGCCGAGCTCGAGGCCCTGCGGCTCGTCGCTGAGGCTGGCGACGAGGTCGACCAGCGAACGCAGCGTTGCGCCGGCCGAGGCAAGCGCCTCACGCGGGCTGATCGAGCCATCGGTCTCGATGTCGAGTTCGAGACGGTCGAAGTTGGTGCTCTGCTCGACACGGGTGGGGACCACGGTGAACATGACACGGCGCACCGGCGAGAAGATCGCGTCGACCGGGATGACACCGATGGTGCGGTTCTGGTTGTCGCGGTCGCTCGACAGGTAGCCGCGGCCACGGCCGACGGTGAGGTCGCACGCCAGGCGGGCCTTGGCGTTGAGGGTGGCGATGTGCTGGCCAGGGGTGAGGATCTCGATCTCGCTCGGGCACTTGATGTCGGCGGCGGTGATCTCGGCCGGGCCGCGCACGTCGAGGCGGACGATCACGTCGTCGTCGGACGTCGAGGTGACCACGATGTCCTTGAAGTTGAGGATGATGTCGGTGACGTCCTCGACGATGCCGTTGATGGTGTCGAACTCGTGGAGCGCGTCGTCGAAACGCACCGCCGTGATGGCGGCGCCCGGAATGCTCGACAGCAGCACACGGCGCAACGAGTTGCCGATCGTGTGGCCGAAGCCGGGCTCGAGCGGGCCGACGGCGAACCGCTGGCGGTTGTTCTCCTCGTCGCCGATCGGCTCGACGGTGGGTCGCTGGATGACGAGCATGTGGTACGCCTCTATCTC
>JBAXSU010000009.1:0-36738 GCA_037130535.1 Actinomycetota bacterium | reverse complement strand
CCGCCGACGCCGCCCGACGCGGCCAGAAAGACCGTCGCCATGACCGACGCCTCGCCCGACGCCCCGACCGGCACGTCCGGCCCCGCTGGCCACCCCTGGTGGCACGACGCGGTCGTCTACCAGATCTACCCCCGCTCGTTCAGCGACTCGAACGGCGACGGCATCGGCGACCTGCGCGGCATCATCGATCGCCTCGACCATCTGCAGGAACTGGGCGTCGACACCGTGTGGCTCAGCCCGCACTTCGACAGCCCCAACGCCGACAACGGCTACGACGTACGCAACTACCGCGCCGTGATGGCCGAGTTCGGCACCATGGCCGACTTCGACGAGATGCTCGCCGCAATGCAGGCCCGCGGCATCCGCCTGGTGATCGACCTGGTGGTGAACCACTCCAGCGACGAGCACGAGTGGTTCGCTCAGAGCCGCTCGAGCCGCGACAACCCCTACCGCGACTACTACGTCTGGCGCGACGGGCGCGACGGCGGGCCGCCGAACAACTACCCGTCGTTCTTCAGCGGGTCGGCCTGGGAGCACGACGAACCGACCGACCAGTGGTACCTGCACTACTTCGCCGTGAAACAGCCCGACCTCAACTGGGAGAACCAGACGGTCCGCGCCGAGGTGTACGACCTGATGCGGTTCTGGCTCGACAAGGGCGTCGCCGGGTTCCGGATGGACGTGATCCCGTTCATCTCCAAGCGGCCCGGCCTGCCCGACCTGGTGGGCGACGAGCGCGCCAACCCGCAGTTCGTCTACGCCAACGGGCCGCGTGTGCACGAGTTCCTGCACGAGATGCACGAGCAGGTGCTGGCCCCCTACGACGCCGTGTCGGTGGGCGAGGCGTTCGGAGTGCGGCTCGACGACACCCAGTTGTTCGTCGACTCGCGCCGCGGCGAGTTGAGCATGCTGTTCCAGTTCGACATCGTGCGCATGGACCGCGACCACTGGCGCCACCTGCCCTGGACCGTGCCGCAGATGAAGTCGCTCTACACCCGCATCGACGCGTCCAGCGGCACGCACGGCTGGAACACCAGCTTCCTCGGCAACCACGACAACCCGCGGCCGGTGTCGCGGTACGGCGACGACAGTTCCGAGCACCGCGAGGCCTCGGCCAAAGCACTCGCCACCCTCACCCTCACCCAGCGCGCCACGCCGTTCCTGTACCAGGGTGACGAACTGGGCATGACCAACTTCCCCTTCGAACACGTCGAGCAGTTCGACGACGTGGAGGTGAAGGGTCTGTGGAAGCACTTCGTGCAGACCGGGCGGGTATCGGCCGAGGAACTGCTGGCCAACCTGCGCCACACCGCCCGCGACCACGCCCGCACCCCGATGCAGTGGAGCGCCGCGCCGAACGCCGGCTTCACCACGGGTACCCCGTGGCTGGCGGTGAACCCCAACCACGACGTCATCAACGCCGACGCGCAGCGCGCCGACCCGCAGTCGGTGTTCCACCACCACCGCCGCCTCATCGCCCTGCGCCGGACGGAACCGGCACTGGTGCACGGCGCCTTCGTCGACATCGACCCCGCGCATCCGCAGGTGTTCGCCTACACCCGCACCCTCGACGATCGCCGACTGCTGGTCGTGGTGAACCTGGCGAGCACACCGTGCTGGTACCAGTTGCCCAACGACCTCACGATCGGCGAGTGCCTACTGCACAACGACGTCGGCCAACCCGGTGCGCCGGGCGCCGCGGTGCTCGACCTGTCACCGTGGCAGGCCGCGATCTACACCTGCTGACCCTGGGCCGCCGCCCAGGCGCGCACCTGCGCCCAACACGCATCGACCTGCTCGCCCAGCGCGTGCAGGTCGGTGTCGTTGGCCACCACCACATCGGCCACCGCTCGACGTTCGGCGTCGGTGGCCTGCGATGCGATGCGCGCCCGCACGTCGGCCTCGCGCATGCCGCGGGCAACCGCCCGCTCCACCCGCAGCGCCTCGGGTGCCTCCACCACCACGACCCGCGAGTACGAGTGGGCCGGGTCGATGCGACCGAGGTGACTCTCCACCAAGATGGCCATGTCGAGCACCACGATCGCGTCGTCGGGCAGAGCATCGACGCGCTCGACCAGCTCGGCGTTGATGGCCGGATGGCTGATGGCCGTGAGCCGGGCGAGCGCCGCCGCATCGCCGAACACCGCACCCGCCAGCGCGGCCCGGTCGATGTGACCGTCGGCATCGGCGACGCCGGGCCCGAACTCGGCCAGCACCGCGGCCTCGGCTCGCCCGCCCGGCTCGATGACCGCGCGACCCAGCGCATCCACGTCGACGACGGCGGCACCGTGCGCGGCGAGCAGACCGGCGACCGTCGACTTCCCCGATCCGATCCCGCCCGTGAGTCCGACGATCAACCTGGTGCTCGCCATGTCAGCTCAGGCCGTCGAGGAAGGCGTCGAGTTCGCCGGGCGGCATCGCCACCTGATGGCGCGGCTCGGGATAGGCGCCGCTCACCACGTCGTCGCGCAACTCGCGGAACGCAGCCACCCGCTCGGCCTGCAACCGGGTGTACTCGGCGGTGAAGTCGCGGTACACCTTGGCGTGGCGCGGCACGTGTCCCTCGTTGTCGCCCAGCACGTCGGTGCTGAACAGGTACTGCACATGGGCAGCGGTGCCCGCACCCATGCCGATGAGCAGCAGGTCGGTGCGCTCGGCGATGGCGGCCACCACCTCGTGCGGCACCACCTCGATCTCCACACCGATCGCGCCAGCGGCGGCATAGCGATAGCAGCGGTCGAGCAGATCGTGCGCCTCGTCGGCCGTCTTGCCCACCGCCTGCATCCCACCGAACCAGGTGCTGCGATACGGGATGAGCCCCACATGGCCGACGACTGGGATCATCTCGTTCGCCAGCATCTCGACGGTGTCGAACCCGAACGGGCAGTAGAGCGCATCGGCGCCCGCCAGCATCAACTGCTGCGCCGACCGCATGATCTCGACCGGACCCGCCACGTCGTACAGCGGCAGCCCGAACGTGATGAACGTGTTCGGCGCTGCCTTGCGGATGGCGGGCAACTTGCCCGGGTCGTGGCTGGGCCACTGGGTGGCGACGATCATCTCCACACCCGCCTCGTCGCAGGCCTGCGCCTCGGCTGCATCGCGCACGTACACCTGGGTGAGCCGGCGCGTGCCGCGACTCGCCAACAGTTCCTTCACGGTCAATCGGGCCATGGCACAGTCTCGCGCCTCGGCACCACCAGCGGTGTCGTCAGCTGCGGCCGATCTCGAGCACCGACTCGTAGATGTCGCGGGCTGCCTCGATCGTGCGCACGTTGGCCTTCACCTCGAGCGTCGACAGACGCATCTGCACCATCTGCTCGCTCACCGATACCTCGGGCTGGCGCACCATGCCCTGCCCGTCGGCGATCGGGTTCGACGGGTCGTATGCCAGGCGCCCCTGGGCGCTGCCCAGCGCCACGCCGGTCACGGCCACTCCGCCGCCAGCACCGCCGGGCAGGGTTCCTGCCACCGGCGCAGTGGTGATCGTGCGCTCCTGGAACGCCAGCTGCGACGTCGGGACGACATTGTCCATGTTGGCCAGGTTGTCGGCGACCGCGTCGAGCCGCTTGGTGGCGGCGCGGATGCCCGACAGGCCGGCGCTGAACGACGACGAGAGGGAAGAGGAGATGTTGGACACGGTCGGCCTCGTTTCGGCGGTGGGCGACAGCACTGACCGTCCGCCACCCGCGCACCCCGTGCCGGGGTCTGGCCGCCCGATCTGTGACACTGGGGCCATGACCCGCACCCTGAAGTTCGGTTGGCTGTCGCCCGTGATCGGCAACCGCTGGAGCGACTACGAGCCCATCGCCCAGTACCAGGACCAGCACATCCTGCCGACGGCGCTCCGTCACTTCGATTCGCTGTGGGTGGCCGACCACTTCTACGGCTTCGATGCCAAGACCGATCCGTTCCTCGAGGCGTTCACCACCCTCACCTGGCTCGCCGCCCGCCACCCCGATGTGGAGTTGTGCCACCACGTGCTCGGCCACGGCTACCGGCCGCCTGCGCTCACCGCGAAGATGGCCGCCACCCTGCAGGTACTGTCGGGCGGACGGTTCGTGCTGGGCATCGGCGCCGGGTGGCGCGACGACGAGTACCGCGCCTACGGCTACGACTTCCCCTCCACCAAGGAACGCTTCGAGCAACTCGAAGAGGTCGTCACGATCTGCCGCCTGATGTGGACCGAGGACGAGCCATCGTTCACCGGCCGGTACTTCCACATCGACGGTGCGGCCGCCCCGCCGCGGCCCGACCGGGTACCGCCGGTGTGCATCGGCGCATCGGGCGAACAGATCGGCCTGCCGCTGGTGGGCCGGCTCGCCGACCGCTGGAACGGCTGGTATCGCAGCGACGACGACTTCGCCCGCAAGCTCGGCATCGTGCGCGCCTCGGCCGAACGGGTCGGCCGCGACCCCGACGCGATCGAGGTGAGCACCACCCTCGAACGACCGTTGCCCGACAGCGACGCCGACTCGGCGAAGTTGCTCGACGAGATCGCCCACAAGGCCGACCGTGGCGTGCAGCACGTGCTGATGGACTTCGGCAACCCGCGCAGTACCGAACCCGTGCTGCGATTCGCCGAGCAGGTCATCGGCCCGCTGCGCGCCGGCTGAGCCCAGCCCAGCCCGACTCAGCTCAGTTCGAGACCGGCGAGGCTGCCTTCGTCGCGCCAGTCGGCCAGCACCTTGAAGAACGCGATCGACCCGGCCCCGTAGCTGGAGTTGCGGATACTGCGCTCGGCCGGCTTGCCCTCGTTGTTGTAGTAGCCCGGCGTGCAGTTCTCGAGGAACCGCATGTTGAACTGGGCCATGTCGATGATGCGCTGCACCCAGTCGTCCTCTGCCTGTTGCGACGCCTCGATCACCTCCACCCCCTGCTCGGTGGCATGGCCGAGGATGTAGGCGAGGTGCCGGCTCTGCTCGTCGAGCAGATGCGGAAAGTTGGCCGTGAACCCCGCCTGGGTGGGGCTGAAGATGAAGCAGTTCGGGAAGCCCCGGCTGTGCATGCCGTGCAGGGTGGCCGCACCCTCGCTCCACTTCTCGGTGAGGGTGACACCGTCGCGGCCGTACACCTCGTAGCCCGCCCGGCGGGTGTAGTCGGTGCCCACCTCGAACCCGGTGGCGTAGATGAGGCAGTCGAGTTCGTACTCGGTGTCGCCCACCACCACGCCGCGTTCGGTGATGCGGTCGACGCCCTTGCCGTCGGTGTCGACCAGGGTGACGTTGGCCCGGTTGTAGGTGTCGAGGTACTCGTCGTGGAAGCACGGCCGCTTGCAGAACTGGCGGTAGTAGGGCTTCAGCAGTTCGGCGGTGACCGGGTCGGCCACCTGCGCGTCGACCCGGGCGCGGATCTGCTCCATCTTCTCGAAGTCGGCCAGCTCCATCGTGTTGGCGATGCCGTCGGCGCTCGTGAAATCGCCGTCGACCCGGCGGGCGATGACGAGCAGCTTGCCGATGATGTCGGTCCAGCCGTCGCTCACCAGGTCTTCGGGCTCGAGCACACCCGACACGAGGTTGTTGAAGTTCTCCATCCGCCGCTTCTGCCAGCCGGCCTGCAGCGACTGCGCCCACTCGGGGTCGGTGGGGCGGTTGTCGCGCACGTCGATCGACGACGGGGTGCGCTGGAACACGTACAGGTGCTCGGCCGCGGCGCCGAGGTGCGGGATGCACTGCACGGCCGTGGCACCGGTGCCGATGATGCCCACCCGCTTGCCGGCCAACCCGGTGAGCCCGCCATCGGAGGTGCCGCCGGTGTAGCCGTAGTCCCATCGGCTGGTGTGGAACGAGTGCCCGGCGTAGGTCTCGACACCTGCGATGCCCGGCAGCTTCGGCCGGTGCAGCGGGCCGTTGGCCATCACCACGTACTGGGCGCGCATCGCATCGCCGCGGTTGGTGTGGATGATCCACCGGCACGCCTGGTCGTCCCACCGCACCTCGGTCACCTCGGTCTGGAAACAGGCGTTGTCGTAGAGGCGGAAGTGCTCGCCGATGGCACGGCTGTGGGCGAGGATCTCGGGCGCCCGGGTGTACTTCTCACGCGGGACGTAGCCGATCTCCTCCAGCAGCGGCAGGTAGATGTAGCTCTCGATGTCGCACATTGCGCCCGGGTAGCGGTTCCAATACCAGGTGCCACCGAAGTCGCCGCCCTTTTCGATGATGCGCAGGTCGTTCACGCCCGCCTCGCGCAGGCGAGCGCCCGCGAGTTGGCCGCCGAAGCCGCCGCCGACGATGGCGACCGTGACCTCGTCGAACAGTGGCTCGCGCTCGATGGGCGCCACGTACGGATCGTCGAGATAGTGGGCGAAGCGGCCGGCGATCTCGACGTACTGCTCGTTGCCGTCGGCACGCAGGCGCTTGTCGCGCTCGGCGCGGTAGCGGTCGCGCAGCGCATCCGGGTCGAATGCCGGCACCGTGTTCGGATCGTCGATCGTCGTCATCTCACACCCCCGAGTGTTCGTCCTGTTCTACTACGCCGGTCGGCACAGTTCCGAGGCCGGTGTGCGAACCTGTGCGGCGATGGCCGACGACCTCCTCCGTGCACTCGAGAACGCCGTCGGCACCGAGCGGGTGATCACCGACCCGGCCTCACGAGCCGCGCACGAGACCGACTGGACCGGCCGGTTCCACGGTGCGGCCGTCGCCGTGGTGCGGCCGGGCACCGTGGCCGAGGTGGCCGCAGTGATCGCTGTGTGCCGTGCGCACCGGGTGGGCATCGTCGCCCAGGGGGGAAACACGGGCCTGGTGGGAGCCAGCGTGCCGCGCCACGGCGAGGTGGTGCTCGACCTGCGCCGCTTCGACACGATCGAGCCGGTCGACGTGGCCGCCCGCCAGGTCACTGTGGGCGCCGGTGTGCGCCTGGCCGACCTCCAGCGCGCCGCAACCGCCGCCGGTCTGCGCTACGCCGTCGACTTCGGCGCCCGCGACACGGCCACCGTCGGCGGCTCGATCGCCACCAACGCCGGCGGCATCAACCTGCTGCGCTTCGGTGGCACCCGCGAGCAGGTGGTGGGCATCGAAGCCGTGCTCGGCACCGGCGCCGTGGTGAGCCGCCTCGGCGGGCTGCTGAAGGACAACACGGGCTACCACCTGCCCGGCCTGCTGTGCGGCAGCGAGGGCACGCTCGGAGTGATCACCCGTGCCCGGCTGCGGCTCGTGCCCCGCCACGCCGAACGGGTGACGGCGCTGGTTGGTATGGGCAGCATCGACGACGCGGTCGCTGCCGTGGTGGCCGTACGCGACCGGGTGGCGTCGCTCGAGGCCGCTGAGATCGTGCTGGCCGACGGTGTCGACCTGGTGTGCCGCAGCTTCGATTGGCCTGCACCATTCGAGCGGTCCTGGCCTGCGTACCTGGTGTTCGAGGCAGCAGCCGACCACGACCCCGCCGACGAACTGGCCGCCGCGCTGGCCGGCATCGGCGGGCTCGGCGACGTGGCCGTGGCCACGATGGCCGACGGGTCGGCACGCCGCGACGCGCTGTGGCGATACCGCGAGCACCACACCCTTGCGCTGCGCGGCCTCGGGCCCACCGTGAAGCTCGACGTCACCGTGCCGCTGCACGCCATCGGCCCGATCATGACCGACCTGCCCGCCGCCGTGCGCGCCGTCGACCCCGCCGCGCACACCTGGTTGTTCGGCCACGTCGCCGACGGCAACCTGCACGTCAACATCACCGGGCACCGCGCCGACGACGCCGCGCACGTGCTCACGCTGGAAGGTGTGGTGCTCGAACACGTCGTTGCGCTAGGCGGCTGCATCAGCGCCGAACACGGCATCGGCGTGCTGAAGGCACCCTGGCTGCACCTCGACCGCAGCCCCGACGAGATCGCTGCGATGCGGGCCATCAAGCATGCGCTCGACCCCGATGGTGTACTGAACCCCGGCGTGTTGTTCGAGGAGGACCGATGACCGGCGAATACCGCGACGTGCGCGATGCCGTCGCCCTGCTGTGTGCCCGTTACCCCGACGAGTACTGGGCCGACTGCGAGGCCGACCACCGGTTCCCATGGGAGTTCTACCGGGCCATGGCCGACGCCGGCTGGGTCGGTGTGGCCATCCCCGAGCAGTACGGCGGTGGCGGCCAGGGCATCGGCATGGCGGCCGCGGTGCTCGAGGAGGTGGCCGCCTCGGGCGCCTGCATGAATGGCGCCTCGGCCGTGCACCTGTCGATCTTCGGCATGCACCCGGTGGTGATGCACGGCAGCGACGAGATGAAGCAACGTTTCCTGCCGAAGGTGGCCGACGGCTCGTTGCACGTTGCGTTCGGCGTGACCGAACCCGACGCCGGCACCGACACCACACGCATCACCACCCGGGCCGTGCGCGATGGCGAGCAGTACATCGTCACCGGCCGCAAGGTGTGGACCACCAAGGCACTCGAGTGCGACCGCATCCTGCTGCTCACCCGCACCACACCCCTCGCCGACTGCGCCAAACCCACCGATGGGATGACCCTGTTCCTCGTCGACCGCCACGCACCCGGCGTGCACGCGGCCGCGATCCCCAAGATGGGACGCAACGCCGTGGCGAGTTGCGAGACCACCTATGACGAGGTGGTCGTCCCCGAGGCCGACCGGGTGGGCGACGAGGGCCGCGGCTTCCAGTACCTGCTCGGCGGGCTGAACGCCGAGCGCATCCTCATCGCCGCCGAAGCCATCGGCATCGGCCGCGCCGCGCTGCGCAGGGCTGTGCAGTACGCGAACGATCGTGTCGTGTTCGGCCGCCCCATCGGCAAGAACCAGGGCATCGCCTTCCCGCTGGCCGAGGCAGACGCCCGGCTCCGGGCCGCCGACCTGATGGTGCGCGAGGCCGGCCGACTCATCGACGCCGGTCTGCCGTGCGGCGAGGAGGCCAACCTGGCCAAGTACCTCGCCGCCGAGGCCGGGTTCTTCGCCGCCGACCGGGCGGTGCAGACCCACGGCGGCTTCGGCTACGCCACCGAGTACCACGTCGAGCGCTACTTCCGCGAGGCCCGCCTGCCGCGCCTGGCCCCGATCAGCCAGGAACTCGTCCTGGCCTACGTGGCCGAGCACGTCCTCGGTCTCCCCCGCTCGCACTAGCCCGCTCGCCCCAGCCCGGGGTCCGTGAGCCTGGCCGCCCCCACAGCCGGGCCACGCTCACGGAGCCCGGTGGTTCGTGAGCGTGGGCACGCCCACACCCGGTCGACGCTCACGGACCGGGGTTGACGACCGGGGCCTCAGGCCGACGGGGGGTCGACGCGGATGACGACGGCGCAGTCGCCCGTGGCCGACTTCTTGAACCAGCCGCGCACGGTGCCGCTGAGCTCGACGAGCGTGAACTGCCAGCCGTACTTCTGCTTCACGGCCGCCGTCACCGGCGCGGCATCGGTGCCCTCGACCACGCTGGCCGTCGCCCGCACCTCTGGTGCTCCGTCGGCGACGCGACCCCGTGAGTCGCAGGGGCGCAGGGCGACGTCGGGGAAGTTGCGGATGCGCTTCACCTTGCCCGAATCACTGCCCGTGGTGAACCCGGCGGTGCCGTCGCCCAGGGGGGCGATCCACACCGGAGACGACACAGTGGAACCGTCGCGCTTGCGCGTGGTGATCGACACGTAGCGGTGCGAGGCGATGTCGGGCGTGCTCATGCCCGGGAGGCTAACGGCGTGCGCAGTGGGGCGAGGCGAACGATACGTGCCACCGGCTACGGTCGTGATCTGTGACGACGATCGACCCCTCCGTCGGGTTGTCGAGCGCGGAGGTTGCCGACCGTGTGGCTCGCGGTCTGGTGAACGCCGTGCCCGCCGCCCCCACCCGCACCGTCAGCCAGATCGTCAGGGCCAATGTGGCGACGCCGATCAACCTCGTCATCGCCATACTGGCCGGACTGGTGCTGGTCGCCGGCTCACCCAAGAACGCACTGTTCGCCGGTGTGATCGTGTTCAACAGCCTCATCGGCATCGTCCAGGAACTGCGGGCCAAGAAGGTGCTCGACTCGCTCAGCGTCGTCAGCGCCCCGAAGGCCCACGTGGTGCGCGACGGCGACGTGTTCGACATCGCCGTGCACGAACTGGTGCTCGACGACGTGGTGGAACTCCGCGCCGGCGCCCAGGTGGTGGCCGACGCCGTGGTGCTCACCCACGACAACCTCGAGATCGACGAGTCGCTCCTCACCGGCGAAGCCGACGCCATCGTGAAGTCCGACGGCGACGAGGTGCTCTCCGGCAGCGCCGTCGTGGCCGGCACCGGGCGCGTGCAAGTGACCAAGGTGGGCGCCGAGAACTACGCCGCCAAGCTCGCCGAGGAAGCCCGCCGCTTCACCCTCGTGGACTCGCCGCTACGCAACGACATCAACCGCATCGTGTCGTGGGTGGGCATCCTCATCATCCCCGTCGGCCTCTTGCTGGCCAGCAGCCAGTTCTTCCGCCGCGACGACAGTTGGCAGGACGCCGTCATCAGCACGGTCGCCGGCCTGGTGGGCATGGTGCCAGAGGGACTCGTGCTGCTCACCAGCGTGGCCTTCGCCGTGGGCGTGGTGCGCCTCGCCCAGCGGCGCTGCCTGGTGCAGGAACTGCCGGCCATCGAGGTGCTCGCCCGGGTCGACGTGCTGTGCGCCGACAAGACCGGCACGATCACCGAGGGCACGATGGAGTTGGCCGAGGTGCTCGTGCTCGCCGACGCCCCGGTCGATGCCGCCACCGTCGATGCGGCACTCAACGCCATCGGCCAGCTCGACCCCGACCCCAACGCCACGTTGCTCGCGGTACGCCAGCACTACGGCGATGCCACCGACTGGCGCACCACCGGCCGCGTGCCCTTCTCGTCGGGCCGCAAGTGGAGCGCAATGACCTTCGCCGACCACGGCAGCTTCGTGCTCGGCGCCCCCGAGAACGTGCTCGCCGCGCAGTACGCGGGCGAGGTGCGCCGACTGGTCGAGGACCAGGCTGCAAACGGACGCCGGGTGCTCGTGCTCGCCAAGGCGGCCGTCGACATGCCCGATGCCGCCGAGGCCGAACTGCCCGAGGTGGCACCCGCCGCGCTGGTGCTGCTGGAAGACGTCGTTCGTCACGACGCACCCGCCACCCTCGCCTACTTCGCCGAGCAAGGCGTCACCCTGAAGGTCATCTCGGGCGACAACAACGTCACCGTCGGCGCGGTTGCACGGCGAGCCGGATTGGCGGGCTGGGCCGACAACGTGAACGCCACCACACTGCCCGCCGACGTCGAGAGCGCCGAGTTCGCCGACGCCGTCGAGCAGAGCACCGTGTTCGGCCGGGTGACGCCCCACCAGAAGCGGGCGATGGTGCGTGCCCTGCAGGCCCGCGGCCACACGGTGGCGATGACCGGCGACGGCGTGAACGACGTGCTCGCGCTGAAGGACGCCAACTGCGGTATCGCCATGGCATCGGGCAGCGAGGCCACCCGCGGCGTGGCGCAACTGGTGCTGCTCGACTCGAACTTCTCGGCCCTGCCGCCGGTGGTGGCCGAGGGGCGACGGGTCATCAACAACATCGAACGAGTCGCCAGCCTGTTCCTGGCAAAGACCATCTACTCGGTCATCTTGTCGCTGCTCACCGGTGTGTTCGCGCTCGCCTACCCACTTCGGCCCATCCACCTGACCATCCTGTCGTGGGTCACCATCGGCATCCCGGCGTTCTTCATGGCGCTCGAACCCAACGCCGACCGGGTGAGCACGGGCTTCCTCAGCCGGGTGCTCGGTCGGGCCATCCCCGCCGGCGCCGTCATCGCCCTGGCCACGATGGCTGTCTTCCAGCTGGTGCAGCTCGACGACGCCATCGACGCCGACCACGCCCGCTCGGTGGCGGTGCTGGTGGCCGGCTCGGTGGCGCTGATCAACCTTGCCCGTGTGGCACGGCCGCTCTCGCTGTTGCGCAAGGTGCTGGTCATCGCCATGGTGTCGCTGTTCGCGTTGGCGTTCCTGATGCCGTGGACCCGCGACCTGTTCGAGCTCCCCGTCACCGAGGCCTGGGCCTACGGCCTCGCCGCCGCGTTCGTCATCGTTGCGTATCCGCTGCTCGTGCTCGGCAGTCGGGCGGCCGAGCACATCCGGGTCACACGCATCGGCTGAAGCGGTACAGTGGCGGCATGTCACACATCTACGACATCACGATGCCCTCGATCACCGGTGAGTCGATCGACCTCGGCAGTTACCGCGGTCAGGTGCTCCTGATCGTCAACGTCGCCAGCTATTGAGGCCTCACCGGCCAGTACGCAGGTCTGCGTACGCTCCACGAAGACATGAAGGCTCAGGGGTTCAGCGTGCTCGCCTTCCCCTGTAACCAGTTCGGCGCACAAGAGCCCGGTACCGACGCAGAGATCCTCGAGTTCGCCACGTCGAAGTACGACGCGACGTTCCCGATGTTCTCCAAGATCGAGGTGAATGGCGAAACCGCCTGCGACCTGTACCAGTGGCTACGCACCGAGCAGCCCGGCGACGGCGATTCCGATGCGATCACCTGGAACTTCGAGAAGTTCCTGGTGAACCGCGAGGGTCAGGTGGTGGCCCGGTTCAACCCGATGACCACTCCTGAGCAGATCGCTGCATCGATCGCCGAACTGATCTGACTCGCCGAGGCCGTCCGTCGGCCTCGACCGCATCACTTCCCCCGAACTCCGTTGTCCTCACCCGTTCGGGAGGAACCATGTCCGCACACCGTCAACACGCGGCGCGCGCTCTACGCCGCCGTGGTCTATCGCGCCACAGCACTGCCTCGGCCCAGACGCAACTCGCCACGCACTCCATCGCCCGGTCGTCGCTCGACGAACTCGCCCTCGGCTCGGAGGCCGACGAGTTCCGGCTCTGGCTGCCCCAACCCGACGAACCGATCGTCCTGGCCTCGTTCACCGACGTCGTCTCGTTCGCCCTCGAGGTGGCCGATCTGCCGGTCGAGCGCGAGGTGATGGTGCTGCTCGACCACCACCGCCGGATGACGGCACTGCTGCTCGATCCGCCAACGCCCCTCGGCGTGCTCATCGGCCGCGCCGACATCCCGGGCCTCGACGTGCCCTTCAGCCACACGCTGTCGATCGTCGTCACCGACCACGTCGAGAACGCTCCCCCCGACGAACGACACCGCACCGGCTACCACTCACTGCGGCGGATGCACATGGCGCAGGGTCTGACCCTGCTCGACATCGTCCTCACCGACGGCAACGCGGTGCAGAGCCTCGCACTCGCCTGCGACCCCGACCCGATCTGGACTGAGCCGTTCTGGAACGAGCCGTTCGAGGATGGGCCGTTCGAGGACGAGTGACTCGCGACGTACGATGACCGACCATGAGCAACCCGATCATCTCGGTCGTCACCGGCGCCAACAGCGGCATCGGCCGCGCCACCGCCCTTCACCTCGCGGCCCAGGGCCACCGGGTCTTCGGAACCGTGCGCAGCCTCGACAAGGCAGGCAAGCTGCACGCCATGGCCGCCGACCTCGGCGTGGAACTGGAGCTCGTCGAGCTCGACATCGCCGACGACGACTCGGTGCGCGACGGGTTCGCGCGCATCCTCGCGGCAACCGATGGCGTGGTCGACGTGCTGGTGAACAACGCCGGGGTCGGCGGCAATGCCGTCGCCGAGGAGTGCCCGCCCTCGCTGTACCTCGACGTGATGAACGTGAACCTCTGCGGCGCAGTGCGCTGTCTGCAGCAGGTGCTACCGGGCATGCGCGCCCGCCGGCGCGGCGCGATCGTGAACATCACCTCGGTGGCCGGCCGCATCGCCGCCATCGCCCAGTCGCCGTACGTGGCGTCGAAGTGGGCGTTCGAGGGGCTGAGCGAAGGCCTCGCCCAAGAGTTGGCACCGTTCGGCATCCGCGTGGCGATCATCGAGCCCGGTGTCACCAAGAGCGCCATCTTCGCCAAGAACATCGACGCCCCGAACCAGAGTGGCGCATACGACGCCGCGTACCGGCGGCTGTTCCAGTTCTACGCCGCCGGCCTGGCCCACGCCACCGACCCGATGGAGGTGGCGGCGCTCATCCACCACGCCGTCACCACCGACGAGCCCCAGTTGCGGTACCCGGTGAGCTGGGGTGGGCCCGAGATCGTGGCCGGGCGCTCGGAGATGACCGACGCCGACTGGGTGGCACTGGGTGCGCACGACGACGACGACGCCTACTACGACGACTTCGCCGCCAAGTTCGGCATCGACCTCCGCGCGTAGCACCGCCCTGCGGTCGGTGGTCAGGCCGGAGCGATCGCCGGCCGGTGCAGTACCGCCCACGTCGGCCGCACCACGACCGTCGACCCCTCGGCTGTTGCGTCGCCGTCGACGATGAGGCTGAACTCTTCACCAGATGCACCCGGGAACACCCAGGTGACGTTCGGCCGGGCAACCACGTTCGCCGCCGTACTGCGGCCGACCTCGCCTACCAGCGCGCCGTCGCGCCACACCGTGGGTAGGGCCAGCGTCTGCGCCCGGCCGTCGTCGCGCACGGTGAGCAGATAGCCCCAGTGTCGCTCGGCCAGGGCGGCACCCAACTCGTCGACGGGCACAGCGATGCTCATGCCGGCAGCGTACCGATCGGCGCGCGGCGCTGCCACAGCTCGGTACTCACGACCCCTCCCCCGGGGTGAACATGCGCCGCAGCGTCGCCTTCTCCACCTTGCCCATCGCGTTGCGGGGCAGGGCCTCCACGACGTGCACCTGCTTGGGCACCTTGAACCCGGCCAGGTGTTCGCGGGCCGCGCTGCGCAGCGTCGCCGGGTCGAGCGAGGCACCCGGCTGCGGCACCGCCACCGCCACCACCGCTTCGCCGAAGTCGGCATCGGGCACACCGATGACAGCGGTCTCGAGCACCCCGAGCAGCTCGTCGAGCACGGCCTCCACCTCCACCGGGTACACGTTCAGGCCGCCGGTGATGATGAGGTCTTTCGAGCGGCCGACGATGTGCAGGTAGCCGTCGGCGTCGAACCGGCCCACGTCGCCGGTGCGGAAGAACCCGTCGGCCGCGAACTCGGTGGCAGCCAGGTCGGGTCGCCGCCAGTACCCGGCGAACACGTTGGGGCCGCGCACCTCGATATCGCCCACCTCGCCCACCGGCAGCGTTGCGCTGTCATCGCCCACCACGCGCACATCCACCCCAGGCAACGGCATGCCCACCGTGCCGGCGCGCCGCTCGCCGTCGAGCGGGTTCGAGGTGAGCATCGTGGTCTCGGTCATCCCGTAGCGCTCGAGGATGGAGTGGCCCACCCGGGCACGGAACTCGTCGTGCACGCTGGCCAGCAGCGGAGCCGACCCGCTGATGAACAACCGCATCGACGCGCACACCGTGGCGTCGAAGCGCGACTCGGTGAGCAACCGTGTGTAGAAGGTGGGCACGCCCATCATCACCGTGCACCGGGGCAGGGCCCGCAGCACCGCGTCGGGCTCGAACTTCGCCAGGAACACCATCGGCGCCCCGACGATGAGCGCGCAGTTGGTGGCGACGAACAGCCCGTGGGTGTGGAAGATGGGCAGCGCGTGCAGCAACACGTCGTCGCCCGTGAATCCCCACAACGCAACGAGCGTGAGGCAGTTGGCCGCCAGGTTGCGATGGCTGAGCATCGCCCCCTTCGGCTTGCCCGTGGTGCCACTGGTGTAGAGGATCGCGGCGAGGTCGTCGGGCCCACTGGGATGGTTCTCGAACTCGGTGGCGAACCCCGACGCGGCGGCCACGAGTTCGTCGAGGTCGGCATCGCGCAGCACCAGACCCGGTTCGGCGTCGGCCACCAGGTGTGCCACCTCGGCAGCCGTGTAGCCGGTGTTCATCGGCAGCAGCGCCACCCCCGACCGGATGCACGCGAGGTAGACGAGTAGTGCGTCGACCCGCTTCTCCACCTGCATCGCCACGCGGTCGCCAGGCTGCAGGCCCCGGGCTCGCAGGGCGTGCGCCACCTGCGCCGACCGACGTGCAGCGTCGCCGTAGGTGAGCAGCACGGCGCCATCGGCGTCGAGCAGGAACGGCCGCTCGTTGTCGGTCCGCACCGCCGCAACGACGTCGAGCAACGTGGCGCCGGGCCACGTGCCGTCGGCGTCGGCCAGCATCAGTGCGCGCCCCACGACTCCCGGTGGATCATCCCGCCGGCGGGCAGGCGGTGGGCGGACTTGAAGTCGTCGCCCGTGTAGTACGCCACCGGGAACAGCGCCGTCTGGGTCCACTCCGGGGGGATGCCCAGCAGTTCGCTCGCCTGGTCGTGGAAGAACAGGTGGATGGTGGTCCACGCGGTGCCCAGGCCACGGGCACGGGCGGCGAGCATGAAGCTCCACGCGGCGGGCAGGATGGAACCGTAGGTCGACGCCTGCGCGGCGATCATCGGCACCTTCTCCATACGGCCCTGCACGCACGGGATGACGAACACCGGCACCTGGTCGAGGATCTCGGTGAGGTACATCGCGCTGTCCATCACCTTCGGCATCACGTGCTCGCGCGGGTCGCCCTCGGGCAGCGGCGGCGGATAGCCCGACCCGGCCATCACCTCCATGCCCTGGCGGTAGAGGTCGGCGAGTGCCGTGCGCTTGGCCTGATCGGTGACCACCACGAACGCCCAGTTCTGGGCGTTCGTGCCGGTGGGCGCCTGCATCGCGACTTCGATGCACTCGTCGATGAGGTGCGACGGCACCGGACGGGTGAGGTCGAGGCGCTTGCGCACCGAGCGGGTGGTGGTGAGGAGTTTGTCGGCTGCGGCGCGATCGATCGTCATGGGGCGAACACTACGCGCCGCGCAGCTCAGGGACCGACGGCGAGATCGGACTCGACGAGGGCGCGGTCGTCGTCGTCGTCGATGGGCACGGCCTTGGCCGCGGCCCAGTCGGTGGCGGCTTCGTCGAGTCGACCGAGTGCTGCCAGCGCGCGGGCCCGCGACTCGTACGCGTAGGCGAGGTCGAAGTCGACCAGGCCGTGGTCGCGGCACTGCGCCATGCACGCCTCGGCGTAGCGCAGCGATGTGT
Organism: Actinomycetota bacterium; assembly: GCA_037130535.1. Lineage (GTDB taxonomy): Bacteria > Actinomycetota > Acidimicrobiia > Acidimicrobiales > Ilumatobacteraceae > VFMC01. The sequence continues at coordinate 19,837 of JBAXSU010000009.1, read as the reverse complement.
CGGGGTGCCCGGCGAGCAACTGCACCTTGGCCAGCAGCCACACCCCACGGGCCTCGTTCGCGGGGCCGTAACCCTCGGCGCGCTGCCAGTGGTAGGCCGAGGCGTAGGCGCGACGCAGCATCTCCTCGTCGTTGGCAGGCGTGCGCTCGGCCTCGACCATCTCCCAGGTCGAGTTGTTGCAGTGCACTGCGTGGCGCCGGTGCTCGGCGGGTGTGAACTCGGGCTCGCTCATCGCGCAACCGTACCGTCCGGCCCGTCACCCGCCAGCCGAATGAATCTTGACTGGAATAGTCGGATATTGGGTAGCGTTACGTCACTCGACATCACACCTGTTCAGCCCCTCAAGGAGCACATCATGGCCGTCCGTCTCGGCGACATCGCCCCCGACTTCACCGCACCCACCACCCAGGGCGAGATCCACTTCCACGAGTGGCTCGGCGACTCGTGGGGCGTGCTGTTCAGCCACCCGAAGGACTTCACCCCGGTGTGCACCACCGAGCTCGGCTACGTGGCCCGCATCAAGCCCGAGTTCGACAAGCGCAACGTGAAGGTGATCGGCCTGTCGGTCGACCCGGTCGACAGCCACGTGAAGTGGGAGGAAGACATCGCCGAGACCCAGGGCACGGCCGTGAACTTCCCGATGATCGGCGACCCCGAGCGCAAGGTGGCCGACCTCTACGACATGATCCACCCCAACGCGAACGACACGCTGACGGTGCGTTCGGTGTTCATCATCGGGCCCGACAAGAAGGTGAAGCTCACCATCACCTACCCGGCCAGCACCGGCCGCAACTTCGACGAGATCATCCGCGTCATCGACAGCCTGCAGCTGACCGCGCAGTACAAGGTGGCCACCCCGGCCAACTGGACCGACGGCAACGATGTCATCATCGGCGCCGCAGTCAGCGACGACGAGGCCAAGCAGCTGTTCCCGCAGGGCTGGAAGACCGTCAAGCCCTACCTGCGCGTGCTCGCCCAGCCCAACAAGTGACCTGACGCTCAGCCCACCAGGTTCGTCTCCACCCAGGCGCGCACGGGTGGTGCCAGGCGGTGCAGGTGCGCCACCGGCGCCTCGCGGATCTCGGTGGCGCTGATGGGTACCGTGGCGCGCTCGGGGTCGACGATCACCGCGTCGGCCCCGAACCGGCGCGCCAGTTCGTCGATGTAGGGGTCGGACGAGAACACGGCGTGAGGGCCGTCGTCGAGCGGCCAGCGCGACCGCAGCAGGTCCATCCAGCGCACCCACAGGTCGGGGTCGCTCATGTCGGTGGGCAGGTCGTGGGCCACCTGCACCACGCTCACCTGCGGGTGCAGGTCGGCCAACCATCCGGCCCGCAGATGCCCGGGCACCAGTTCGCCCTCACGGGTGTTCACGAACACCACCAGCCGATCGCAGCGTTCGGCCGCCCAGTCGATCATGTAGCTGTGCCCCAGATGGGGCGGGTTGAAGCGGCCGATGATGAGGCCCGTCGCGTACCGCACCGGGCCATCGTCGCGCAGCCGTGTCGTCCGTGTGGCGTCCGGCACATCCCGACGGCCAAGATGGCCGGGTGATCAACCACTACCGCGCTGCACGCCAAGAACTCACCGGCCCCGGAGGCCCCTTCGAGATCAAGGAGATCGAGGTACGGGGCATCCCCGTGAAGACCTTCGCCTCGGCACCACCGAGCATGAGGGTGCTGTGGGAGATGACCGCGTTCCACGGCGACAAGCCGTACGTGGTGTACGAGGACGAGCACTACACCTACGCCGAGATCAACGCCGACGTGCGCTCGCTGGCCCACCTGCTGCGCGACAGCTACGGCGTGGTCGAGGGCGACCGGGTGGCCATCGCGATGCGCAACTACCCCGAGTGGGTCACCGCGTACTGGGCAGCCGTGTCGATCGGTGCCGCCGTGGTGGGCATGAACGCCTGGTGGACCCCGGCCGAGATGGAGTACGGCCTCACCGACAGCCGACCCAAGGTGCTCATCGCCGACGACGAGCGCCTCGAGCGACTCGAGCAGGTGCTCGACAACGTGCGCGCCGGCGGCCCGCTGCACATCATCGCCGTGCGCACCGACCGCGATCTGCCGGCTGACGCCGTGTGCTGGACCGATGTGGTGAACGGCGCCACGGCCCCGGTCACCCTGCCCGACGCCACCATCGACCCCGACGACGACGCCACGATCTTCTACACCTCAGGCACCACGGGCTTTCCGAAGGGTGCCCAGCTCACCCACCGCGGCTCGGTGCACAACATCCTCAACCTGGCCTTCATGACCGGTTGCATCACTGCAGCCGAGGCCAAGGCCATCGCTGCCGGCGACCTCGAGCCCAACCCCAACACGCCCGCGCCGCCTGCGCAGAACGTGTTCATGGCACCCACGCCGCTGTTCCATGTCACCGCCTGCAACTGCCTGCTGCACCCGGCCACGCTCACCGGCAGCCGCATCGTGTTCATGTACAAGTGGGAGCCTGGCCGTGCCCTCGAGTTGATCGAGCGCGAGCGCGTCACCAACTTCTCGGGCGTGCCCACGATGAGCCGCGAACTGTTGGCCCACCCCGACTGGGAGACCCGCGACACCTCCAGCCTGCTGGGCATGGGCGGGGGCGGCGCCGCGCTGCAGCCCGACCTGGTGCAGAAAATCGCCGGCGCTGTGAAGCAGGGCTCGCCGTCCACCGGCTACGGCCTTACCGAGACACATGGCATCGTCACCGCCAACTCGTCGAAGTTCTACATCGCCAAGCCGTCGTCGTGCGGCCCGGCGGTGCCCACGCTCGACGTGAAGCTGGTCGACGACGACGACAACGAGGTCGAGCCCGGCCCCGACGCCATCGGCCAGCTGTGCGTGCGCGGCGCCGTGGTGATCAAGGGCTATCTCAACCGGCCCGAGGCCACCGCCGACGCCATCCGCGACGGTTGGTTCAACACCGGCGACATCGCCCGCATCGACGAGGACGGCTTCATCTACATCGTCGACCGCGCCAAGGACATGGTGCTGCGCGGCGGCGAGAACGTCTACTGCAGCGAGGTCGAGACCGCCATCTACCACCACGATGCGGTGGCCGAGGCCGCGGTGTTCGGCATCCCCGACGATCGTCTCGGCGAGGAGGTGGCTGCCGCCATCGTGCTGCACCCGGGTGCCTCGCTCACCGAGGACGAACTGCGGGCCTTCCTGGTCGAGCGCATCGCCAAGCACAAGATCCCCGCCAAGGTGTGGTTCCTCACCGAGCAGTTGCCGCGCAACGCGAACGGCAAGTTCTTGAAGCGCGAACTGCGTAAGCAACTCGCAGGCGTCTGAGCCGGCGATGGCCTGGGCGCAGAACGGCGACTGCCGGCTCTGGTACGAGACGTTCGGCGACAGCGCCCACCCGGCGTTGCTGATGGTGAACGGCCTCGGCAGCCAGAGCATCAACTACCGCGACGAGTGGTGCGCGATGTTCGCGGCGCGGGGCCTGTTCGTCATCCGGTTCGACAACCGCGACGTGGGTCTGTCGACATCGTTCCGCGACGCTCCCACCGGTCCGGCCGGCGAGGCCTACCGGCTCGGCGACATGGCCGGCGATGCGGTGGCTGTGCTCGACGCCGAGGGCATCGAGCGGGCGCATGTGATGGGCCTGTCGATGGGCGGGATGATCGTGCAGACCCTGGCCATCGAGCACCCGCACCGGTTGCTGTCGGTCACCTCGGTGATGTCGAGTACCGGCGAGGCCGACCACGGCCAGTCGGCACCCGAGGCGTTCGCTCTGCTCACTGCGCCACCAGCCACCGACCTCGAGTCGGCGGTGCAGCGCAGCATCGAGGGTCTGCGCTGCTGGGGCAGCCCCGAGTTCGCCGACGAAGACCGCTGGCGCGCCGATGCCGAGCGGGCGTTCCACCGGGCCTTCACCCCCGACGGCACCGGCCGGCAGTTCCTCGCCATCCGCGCCTCGGGCTCGCGTGCCGAGGCACTGCGCGAGGTGACGGTGCCGATGCTGGTGATGCACGGCGACCGCGACACGCTCATCACCCCCAGCGGTGGCCGACGCACAGCCGAACTCGTGCCCGGCGCCCGGTTCGTGCTCGTCGAAGGCATGGGCCACGACTACCCGCCGCAACTGTGGCAGCGCTGGATCGACGAGGTGGCGGGTTTCATCGAGTCGCTGCCGTCGGCATCCTGAGCAGCGATGACCTTCGACGACCTCGCCGCCCTCATCCGCAGCCGCCGCACCAGCATGCTGGTGCAGGCCGACCGGCCGGTGCCCCACGACGTGGTCGAGCAATTGTGCGACCTGGCGCAGTGGGCACCGAACCACAAGCGCACCTGGCCGTGGCGGTTCGCGCTGGTGGAGGGCGACGGGCGAGCCCGTCTGGGCGAGGTGATCGCCGAGGCGATGGCCGCGCACGGCGACCCGCCCGAGAAGGTGGCGAAGGCACGCGGTAAGTACCTGCGCACCCCCGCCACGTTGGTGGTGGGGGCGGCAGTGGGCGACTCGTCCGACCGCACCGCCGAGAACCGCGACGCGGTGGCGGCGGGCATCCAGAACCTGCTGCTGGGTGGCACGGCGCTGGGCCTGGCCACCTACTGGGGCTCGTGCCCGAAGGGCGCCAACGACGTGGTGGCCGACTGGTGCGGCTTCGAGCCCGGCACCCACGTGGCCGCCATCATGTACCTCGGCTGGGCCACCACCGCGCCCGAGGTACCGACCCGCCCGCCGGTCGCGCTGACCATCATCACCTGACCCGGCATCACCTGACCCGGCATCACCTGAGACGAGCCGGCCGCCGGCGTCAGGAGCCGGGGGTGCGCAGTTCGGTGATGTCCATCTGCTCGGGCTCGCAGCCGAGCGTGATGAGCAACTTCGCCACCCCGTGGAACAGCGCGAGCCCGATGGCCATCTCGACCAACGCCTCGTCACCGAACTCGGCGACGAGTGCATCCTGCAACTCGACCGGTGGCGGACCACCGGCAGCGAAGAACGCGTCGGCGAAGGCGAGCGCCAGCTTCAGCCGGTCGGGTAGATCCGACTGGGCGTGGCCGTCGTCGATCTGCGCCACCTTCGTCTCGTCGAGGCCCTGCTGCTTCGCGACCGCGAAGCGCACATTGCGTCAATACCCGCAGTCGGTGATGCGGGCGTTGCGCAGCCTCACCGTCTCTTTCGTGGGGTGGTCGAGTACACCGTGTGACCAGAACTGGCCGTACACCTCGCCGAAGCGGCGAGCGAGCGCCGGTTGATGCGCGAGCAGCGACCCGAAGTCGGCGGGGCGGCCGTCGATGGCGCTGGGCAGGCGCGGTGTGGTGGCCATCAGCCGACCTCCTCCGACACGCCGAACACCCGTCCGAACTTGGTGAACCCGTCGGCGAGCGCGAGGTGGAACAGCAGCCCCACCTGCTCGGCCGGGGTGTAGTGCTGCCCGAGCGAAGCCATGAGCGCGTCGTCGATACCGTGCGAGTCGAGCAGGAACTGATCGGTGATGTCGACGACCACCTGCTCGCCCGGGGTGAGCGCACCGAACGAGGCGAGCGAGCCTTCGCCCGACACGAGTTGTTCCACCCGGGCGGTGATGAGCGCCGCCGTGCGGCCCGGCGCAGCGCCATGGGCCTCGCTGCGCAGGTCGTCGACCTGCTGGCCGAGCGGGGCGCGCAGACGCAACACCTCGCCGAGGCTGGTTCGGCCGCCGAGCCAGCTCACGCCGCGCGCTCCTGTCCAGCGAACGCGTCGAGGATGGCCGACCAACCCGAGCCGAGCGCATGACGGTCGCCCTGACCGGACGGATGCGGCACCCCCACCACGGTCGCTGCTGCCTGCTGGAGCAAGGCGGTGGCCACGACGTCGCCCACCTCGATGACCTCGTCGAGCACCGGGTCGATGCGCTCCCTGGCCTCGTCGACGCGGCCGGAACGAGCAAGCACCGAGGATGCGGCCACGGCGCCGAACGTGCGGTCGAGATACGAGGCGCTGGGTGTGCGGGCCACTTCGTCAGCCTCGCGCAGCGCCGCCTCGGGTGCACCAGCGAGCGCATGGACGATGGCGGCGACACTGTGCGCAAACCCGTTGCGGCCGGGTGCCGCAGCGATCTGGTCGATCGCCACGAGCGCCTCGTCGATCAGACCGCACTGCGCCGCCCCGATGGTCAGCAGCACCGTTGCCTCGCCCTCGGCCGCCCGGTTGACGGCACCGCCGCCGAGCAACTGCTGAGCGAGGCGCAGCACCGTCTCGCCGTCGCCGCGGTGCATCGCCGTACCTGCCAACGCCAGCAGCGGCACCGGCCCGGAACCCGGCACCGACGAGAGCGCCATCAGTTCCTCCGAGGTGCGCTGCACCGCGGCACGTCGGCCGAGCGCGACTTGGGCGCGCAGCAACGCCGACAACGCCTGCACCATCCCGAAGCTGTCGCCCAGCCGCCGGAACCGGGCCCGGGCCTGTTCCGCTTCGCTGACCGCATCGCCGAGGCGACCCTGCCACAGGCGCAGGTTGGCGATGAGCGACTGCATCATCGAGGCGGCCCAGTCGTCGCCACGATCGAGCGCCTCGGTGCGCACGAAGGTCGCTATGTCTTCCGCGTCGCGCACCTCGCCGCGATAGAAGCGAACGAACGCCAGCAGCCCGAAGGCCCAGCCCACACCGTTGCGGTCGCCGAGCTTGCCGAGCGTCTCGGCCGCGTGATGCAGCCGCTCGTCGGCGAGTTCGAGATCGGCCGAGAGGAACGTGAGCCAGGCCCGGTGCTGTTCGACGTAGGCGAGCCCGCGTTCGTCGCCCAACCGCCGATAGACGGCCTCGGCTTCGCCGAGGAACCATTCGGCGTCGTTCGGTGAACCGCCGAACAGCTCGATGAACCCGCGCTGGCGCAACGCATCAGCCAGCAGCGCGTCGTGGCCCGCAGTACGCAACAGGTCGATGCTCGTACCCAACTCGCGGCGGGCAGCGTCCTGATCGCCCGCAAGGTGATGGAGGCTGCCCAGCACGCGGCGGGCCTTGCCCTCCACCAACACGTCGTCGGCACCGGCAGCGGTGGCCAGCACGCGGTCGAGGTCGGAGCGCGCGCGCATGTAGTCGCGCAGTTCGAGGAGCGACGATGCTCGTTGCAACCGCAACGAGTCGGCGCGCGACGCCTCGGGAGCATCGCGCTCGTCGAGGAGGTCGATCGCCCGGCTGGTGTGGCGCACCACCATGCGATGGCTGCCCGAGTCGTGGGCACGATCGGCCGCCGCGGTGAGGTGGCCCAGGGCCTGCACCCGGATGTCGGCCGGCACGCCCGCCACGTGACCGATCTCGGCCACCAGTTCGGCTGCCGTGGCCGTGTGGTGGGCGAGATCGTCGAGTGTGCCGAACCCCGAGCCGAGGTAGCTCGACGCCACACCGGCGTGCCGCTGCGCCCGAGAGGCCTTGGTGAGGGTCTGGTACACGGCCTCGCGTACCGAGTCGCTGCGGAACCGCCACCGCTGGCCGCTCAACTCGAGCAGCCCCTTGGCGTCGAGCCGGGTCAGCAGATCGCGGTCGAACGCCTGGTTCATCGCGTTGGCGAACCGTTCGAGCGAGGCGACAGGGCCCGAGAGCCCGAGTACCGCGGCATTGTCGAGGACCTGCCGCTCGGTGGTGGCCAACTGGTCGAGGCGGGCCGCAATGAGCGCGCGCAGGCTGTCGGGCAGGTCGCTCGACGGGCCTTCGTCGGCAACGACGGCAGCCCACTCCTGCAGGAACAGCGGATTTCCGCCGGTGCGTTCGAACAGCGCTCCGAGCAGGCGGTCGTCGATGAGTTCGGGCACCATCGTGTCGAGCAACTCGCGGGCCATCTCGTCGCTGGCAGCGCGCGACAAAGGTTCCAGCGACATCGACAGCACGGTCGATCGGTCGCTGGCCGGTGGCCACTCCACCTCGGTGCCCGGCCGCATCGCGGTGACCAGCACGAACGGCAGCCGGCTCACCCCAGTGGCCAACGCGCCCAGGAGGTCGAGCACCACCTGGTCGGCCCAGTGCAGATCGTCGATCCACAGCACCATCGGCCCACGCGCGGTGCGCAGTTCGACCACCCGGGTGATGGCCCGGTGTACGCGGTCGCGTCGCACCGAGGGCTCGAGCCGGTCGAGCGACGTCGGATGCCCCACCAGGTGGGAGAACACTTCGACCAGGCGGTCCACCTCGACCGTGTCGCCGCTGTCGCCGAGCAGCCGTTCCGAGCGCCGGAGCGCTTCGTCGCGCACCTCGTCGACCGGCAGGTCGGCATCGAGGCCCATGTGGCCCGCCAGCGCCATCGCGATGGGCGACCAGGCGTTGCTCTCGCCGTACGGGGCGCACACCCCCTCCAACACGAGCGCCTCGGGCAGCCCGGCGCCCTCGAGCGTGGCAACCACCTCTTCGACCAGGCGGCTCTTGCCCACTCCACCCTCGCCGGTGATGTTCAGCACGAGGCTGCGCCCCTCGGCGGCGACCAGTCGCAGTGCGGCGTGCACCAGGCCGAGCTCGGCGCTGCGACCCACGAGCCGCAGGTCGGATCGCCGAAGCCGGAAACCCGGCGGGGCGAGCATGTCGAGCGCCAACCAGGTGTTCACCGACTGCTCGCGCCCGCGCGGCTGCAGGACACTGGATTCGTCGTAGCGGACGATGTCGGCAGTGAGCGCGTAGGTGGCCTCGCCCACCAGTACGCCGCCCGGCGGGGCCGCCGCCTGCAGCCGCGAGGCGGTGTTCACGACATCGCCCATCGCGGTGTAGTCGGCGCCGGCCAAGGTGCCCATCAGCACCTCGCCGGTGTTGATGCCGATGCGCATGCGCAGGGGTGGTTCGAGGGCCTGTTCGTCGCTGTAGGCGGCAAGCGTCTCGTGCATGCGCAGCGCGGCGCGCACGGCCCGTTCGGCGTCGTCCTCGTGTGCCACCGGTGCGCCGAACAGGGCCAGCACGCCGTCGCCGAGTAGTTTGTCGACCCGCCCGCCGAACCCGGTGATCACCTCGGCTAGCCGAGCGAAGATCCGGTCGATGAGCCGCTTCACGGTCTCGGGGTCGCGATGTTCGGCCAGGCTGGTGAATCCCACCACGTCGGCGAACAGCACCGTGACGATGCGGCGCTCCTCCGACTGCACTGCGGCCACGCCATGGCCGCACGACGAGCAGAAACGCGCCCCTTCCGCGATGGGGGAGGCGCAGGACGGACAGAGCATCAACCCCAGAGCGTACGGCCAATCAGCAGCAGGAGTTCCAACGCTTTCGAGATGAAAACGGGCACGCGAGCCGGTTCACTGTGGGCCATGACTGCTGCGACCCCTCCCGCATCCCTCACTCCGATCGACGGCACCGCCGCCGCCGGTGCCGTCGACGCCATGAAGGTGTACGGCCGCGGCGACAGTGAGGTCCGCGCCCTCGACGGGGTCACCGTCGCGTTCGAGAAGGGCCGCTTCAGCGCCATCATGGGCCCGTCGGGCTCGGGCAAGAGCACGCTGATGCACTGTCTGGCCGGCCTCGACTCGCTCACCAACGGTGCGGTGTACATCGGCGACACCTACCTCGCCGCGCTGAACGACAAGCAGCTCACCGAGTTGCGCCGCACCCAGGTGGGCTTCATCTTCCAGGCCTACAACCTGGTGCCCACCCTCACCGCGCTCGAGAACATCACGCTCCCGCTGCTGCTCGGCGGCACCAAGGGCGACCAGCAGTGGATCGATCGGGTCATCGACACCGTCGGCCTGCGCGACCGCCTGAGCCACCGTCCGAGTGAACTGTCGGGCGGACAGCAGCAACGCGTGGCCGTGGCCCGCGCCCTGGCCAGCCAGCCGACGATCATCTTCGCCGACGAGCCCACCGGCAACCTCGACAGTCGCACAGGTGCCGAGATCCTGTCGTTCATGCAGTTGGCCGTGCGCGAGTTGGGCCAGACCATCGTGATGGTCACCCACGACCCGGTGGCCGCCAGCTACGCCGACCGCGTCATCTTCCTGGCCGACGGCCGCATCGTCGACGAGATGGCCGAGCCCACGGCCGAGCGCGTGCTCGACCGCATGAAGCGCTTCGGGGAGTGACCCGGTGTTCCGCATTGCGCTGAAGAGCACCCTGGCGCGCAAGGGCCGCCTCTTCCTCACCGCCGGCGCGGTCATCGCCGGGTGCGCCTTCCTGAGTGGCGTGTTCGTGTTCAGCGACACCATCAGGGCCAGTTTCAACACTCTGTTCGCCAGCGCCTACGCCGGAACCGACGCGTTCGTGCGTTCCAGCAACGTCATCGAAGGCGACTTCGGCGACGAGAGCCGCGACCGTCTCTCCACGTCGATCGTCGACGAGGTGGCAGCGCTGCCCGGCGTGAGCGCCGCGTACGGCGATGTGCAGGGATTCGCCCGTATCGCCACCAGCGACGGCACCGTGCTCGGCCAGGTGGGCCCACCGAAGTACGGCGGCGTGTTCATCGACGCCGAGCAGTCGCCGTGGCAGTTGGCCGAGGGCAGGGCGCCCGCATCGGGCAGCGAGGTCGTCATCGACCGTCGCTCGGCGAAGGAGGGCAAGGTGAAGGTGGGCGACACGGTGTCGGTCACCGGCGCCGGCGGCGTGCGCGACTTCGCCGTCAGCGGTATCGCCAGGTTCGCCGGCAACGACACCGCAGGCGGGTCCACGTGGGCGCTGTTCGATCTGGCCACCGCCAGCCAGTTCGTGGTGGGCCAGCCCGACCGCATCGACTCGGTCATCGTGGTGGGAGACGGCTCGCTCGACGACGAGGCCCTCGCGACATCGATCCAGCAGGCGCTGGCAGGCAGCGAGGTCGAGGTGCTCACGGGCGCCGAGATCACCACCGAGAACCAGAACGCCGTCGAGCGGGGCCTCAGCTTCTTCACGACGTTCCTCACCATCTTCGCTGCGCTGTCGCTGTTCGTCGGCAGCTTCATCATCTACAACGTGTTCAGCATCAGCGCCGCCCAGCGCCAGCGCGAGAACGCACTGCTGCGGGCCATCGGCGCCAGCCGCGGTCAGGTCACCCGCGTGCTGTTCACCGAAGCGCTCGTTGTCGGCGTGTTGGGTGGCGTGGTGGGCTTCGGTGCCGGCGTGCTACTGGCAACCGGCATCATGAAGCTGCTCAGCACCATCGGCTTCGGGCCCAGCGGCACCGAACTCACCGTCAACCCGTCGGCGTTCGTCATCACCCTCGTGGTGGGTGTGGCGGTCACGCTGGTGTGCGCCGTCGTTCCCGCCATCCGGTCGGGCCGGGTGCCGCCGCTCGCCGCACTGCGCGACGTGTCGGTCGACAAGTCGGCCGTCTCGCGCGGTCGCCTCGTCACCGGCGTGGTCTTCGCCGTCATCGCCGCAGTCGGAGTGGCGCTCGGCCTCACCACCGACCCGGTGTGGTTGGCCGTAGGGGTGGTGGGGCTGTTCGTCTCGCTGGTGGTGCTCGGCCCGCTCGTCGCCGCACCGGTGGCTCGGCTGCTCACCCCGGCGCTGCGCTCGGTACGTGGCGTCACGGGCGAGATCGCCGCCCGCAACGCGGCCACCAGCCCGAAACGCACCGCGCTCACGGCCGGCGCCCTGGGTATCGGCCTCGCCCTGCTGGTGGGCGTGTCGACACTGGGTTCGTCGATCAAGTCGTCCATCCGCGACACCATCGGCGCGCAGTTCACGGGCGACTTCGCCGTCTCCACCAGCGACGCCGAGGGCAGCGGGTTCGGCGGTCTACCGAGCACGCTGGCCGACGAGCTCGTCGCGGTGCCCGAGGTCGATGCTGCACTAGGAATCGGCATCAACCTGCTCAACGTCACCGAGAACGGCAGCCCCTCGGTGAAGCGAGTCCTCACCCTCGACCCCACCCAGGCGGCCGCGCTACTCGATCTGCCGTTCACTGCGGGCGGCTGGGCCAGCCTCGACGAGAACAGCATTCTCGTCGCCGCCGACAAGGCCGCTCGCGACGGCCTGCAGGTGGGCAGTCCGGTCGAGGCGTCGTTCCAGGACGGTTCCACCCGCACGCTCGCAGTGGCCGGACTGTTCGACAGCGACGCATTCGGCAACCTCATCGTCAGCCGCTCGCTGTACCAGGGGCAAGACCTACCGCTGTTCGACGCGCAGATCCTCGTCAGCACCGCCGACGGTGTGAGCGAAGCCGACGCCGAGGCCGCCATCCGCACCGTCACCGACAACTACCCCACCAGCAAGGTGCAGACGCGCAGCCAGTTCATCGCCGACCAGACCAAACAGGTCGACGGCTTCTTGAACTTCATCTACGCGCTGCTGCTGATGTCGGTGTTCATCGCCGTGCTGGGCATCGTCATCACCCTGCTGCTGGCCGTGTACGAACGGCGTCGCGAACTGGGCCTGGTGCGCGCCATCGGCATGACCCGCCCGCAAGTGCGCAGCAGCATCCGCTGGGAAGCCTTCGTCACCGCTGTGCTCGGTGTGGTGATGGGCGTCGGTCTCGGTGTGTCGCTCGGCTGGATCGTGGTGAAGGCGCTGGCCGACCAGGGGCTCGAGTCGTTCAGCGTGTCGATGCTGTCGATCAGCCTGTTCGCCGCCCTGGCCATCGTGTTCGCCATCATCGCCGCATGGTGGCCGGCAACCCGCGCCGCCAAGAGCGACATCCTGCAGGCCATCGCCACAACCTGAGTTCGGGACCTGAGTTCGGGACCTGAGTTCGGGCGGCTGAGTTGGGCGGCTGAGTTCGGGCACCTGAGGCGCCGATACCCTGTCCGGATGTTCCGGCTCGCCTGGCGTGGCGTCATCGCTCGATTCGGACGCATCCTGCTGACGGCGCTCGCCATCATCGCCAGCACCGCGTTCTTGTCGGGGACGTTCATCTTCAAAGACACCGTCGGGCGCACCTTCGACGCGCTGTTCGCCCAGGTGTACGACGACGTCGACGCGTACGTGCAGAGTGGCGACACCGTCGAGACGGCGTTCGGCTTCGAGGTGCGCGGCAAGATCGCCCTCGACACCGTCGACCTGGTGGCCACCGTGCCCGGTGTGGCCGACGCCCAGGCGTTCGTGCAGGGCGACGCCGTGGTCATCGATCGCGCCGGCGACCCGGTGTCGCCGCGCACCTCGCCCACCTTCGGCAGCACCATCAACAGCGGCGCGCTGTCGGTGTGGCGCATCGCCGAGGGCCGCGCCCCCACCGGGCCCGCCGACGTCGTGCTCGACCGAGCCACTGCCGACGACGCGGCCTACCGGTTGGGCGACCAGGTGAAGGTGAACGCCGAAGGCGGGTCGCGCACCTTCACCCTCGTCGGCATCGCCGTCTACGACGACATCGCGTCCCCCGGCAATGCCACCTGGGCCCTGTTCGACGCCGCCACCGCATCGGAGTTCATCGCCAAGCCCGGCTTCGTCGATGCCGTGCTGGTACTGGGCGACGGCACGCTGAGCGACGACGAACTGGCCGCCCGCGTGCAACAGGCGCTCACCGCGGCGCGGCCCGACACATCGTTCGAGTCGCTCACGGGGGCCGGCATCACCGAACAGACCCAGACCGACATCGAGAAAGGACTGCAGTTCTTCACGCTGTTCCTCGCGATCTTCTCGATGATCGCTCTCGGGGTGGGCAGTTTCGTCATCTACAACGTGTTCTCCATCACCGCCGCCCAACGCCGCCGCGAGCACGCACTGCTGCGCGCCGTCGGGGCCAGCCGCCGCCAGGTCACCCGGCTGATGCTCGGCGAGGCGCTCGCTGTGGGTGTGGTGGGTTCGCTGCTCGGTCTGGTGGGTGGCATCGGCCTCGCCATCGGTATTCGCGAGATGCTCGAGGTGCTCGGTTTCGGCATCCCTGCCCGCGGCCTGGCCGTCGAGCAGTCCACGGTGGTCATCACACTCACAGCCGGGCTCGTCACCACATTCGTCGCTGCACTGGTACCCGCGCTGGCCGCCGGCCGCATCTCGCCGGTTGCCGCCATGGCCGAAACTGCCTTCGAACGCCAGCGGCCGATGGGCCGGCGTATCGCCCTGGCGCTGGTGTGCATCGCGCTCGGCGTCGGCGCCATCGTGGCGGTCATCTCGGGCGCCGACGCGCTGCTGCTGGGTGCCGCCGTGCTGCTCATCGTGGTGGGCGTGTTGCTGCTGGGCCCGGTGATGTCGGCGCCCGTCGCCCGGTTGCTCGGCGCACCCATCGAGCGGTTCCGCGGGGTGACGGGCACGATGGCCCGCGGCAACGTGCAGCGCAACCCGTCGCGCGCGGCCCGCACCGCTGCGCCCGTGCTCATCGGCGTCGCCCTGGTCACCGGTGCGTCGGTGTTCGCCACCTCCATCAAGGCCCAGCTGCGCGACACCATCGGCGACCAGTTCATCGGCGACTACGTCATCAACTCCAGCAACGGCGGGTCGCTGAGCTTCGGCCAGGAGTTCGTCGACCAGGTGAACGCGCTGCCCGAGGTGGGCGCCGCGACGGGCCTCGGCTTCACCGTGCTGCAGTACGCCGACCGCCCGGGTGCCGCGTTCGCCAGCACCGTCAACCCGACCACCGCCGCCGAGCTGCTCGACTACGACTTCGTCGAGGGCGGCTTCGACCGCCTCACCGTCGACGGCCTGCTCATCAGCACCGGTGAGGCCGAACGAGAGAACCTGCAGATCGGCTCCACGCTTGCGGTGAAGGTGGGCGACCAGGTGCTCACCCTCACCGTGCAGGGCATCTACCGCTCGAGCGAACTCGCCCAGGCCCGGGTAGTGCATCGCGACCTCACCAACGGTACTTCGGTGCGCAACACCGCCGGTTTCGTGTTCCTCACCCGTGCGCCGGGTGTGAGCGACGCCGACCTACGCCGTGCGGTCGATGGCGCCATTGCCAACTACGGCATCGGCGAACTGCAAGACCGCGAGCAGTTCATCGACGGACGCGGCGACATCATCGATCAGTCGCTGGCCTTCATCTACGGCCTGCTGGCGCTGTCGGTCGTCATCGCCGCCTTCGGCATCGTGCTCACCATGCTGCTGGCCGTGTACGAACGGCGGCGCGAGATCGGCCTGCTACGCGCCGTCGGCATGACCCGTGGGCAGGTGCGTGCCACTGTGCGCTGGGAGAGTGTGCTCACCTCGCTCTACGGAGCGGTAGTCGGTGTGCTGGTGGGTCTGGTGCTGGGGTACGTCATCATCGTCGCCCTGCGCGATCAGGGCCTCACCCGCTACGTCGTACCGGTCAACGCCATCGTCGTCATCGTGGTGGCGGCGTTCGTCGTGGGCGTACTCGCCGCAGTACTGCCCGCCCGACGCGCCACCCGGCTCGACATCCTCGACTCCATCGCCGCCGACGGCTGAACCGCGTGACGACGCCGACTCGGCGGCAGACTGTCGGCGTGGATCCGCACCATCTGCCCGCAGCGGCGCTCGAGTTCCTCACCGAGCGGCACCTCGCCTCGCTCACCACACTGCGCGCCGATGGCAGCCCGCACGTGGTGCCGGTGGGCTTCAGCTTCGACCCCACCACTGCGCTGGTGCGGGTCATCACGTTCGCTCCATCGGTGAAGGCACGCAACGCCGCCCGGGGTGGCCGTGCTGCGGTCAGCCAGGTCGACGGCGGCCGTTGGATCACGCTCGAGGGAACCTGCCGCCTGGCCACCGAAGCCGATGCCGTCGCCGCCGCGGTGCAGGGCTATGCAGCCCGCTACCGCCAACCCAAGGAACGCACCGACCGCGTGGCCATCGAGATCGCCGTCGACCGCGTGCTGTGCGGGGCACTGCTGAAAGGCGACGCATGAAGCCCGCCCCACCCTTGCGGGCAAAGCTCGAGATCGGCGCCGACGCGGTGTTCACCGTGCTGCACGCACCCCCTGGCTTCGCGACGCTGCTCGGCGACGTGGGCGACGCAGTATGGCAGCACAGCCTGTTCTCGCCACTCGACCTCGTGCTCACGTTCCACGAGCGAGGCGCTGCGTTGAAGGCCGAGTGGCCCACACTCGCCGACGCAGCGCTGCCCGACGGTGTGGTGTGGATTGCGTTCCCCACCGCGGCGCGGGCCGGGGTGCTCGATGCCGATGCCGTGCGCGCTGCGGCCCCCCAGGGCTGGGTCACCGACAAGGCGTGCAGCGTCGACCCGTCGTGGAGTGCGCTGCGCTTCG
This sequence comes from Actinomycetota bacterium, assembly GCA_037130535.1. GTDB lineage: Bacteria > Actinomycetota > Acidimicrobiia > Acidimicrobiales > Ilumatobacteraceae > VFMC01. The sequence goes on along the minus strand of JBAXSU010000009.1, from coordinate 3,875 downwards.
CCTACCGCGCCCCGCGGCTGCGCCCCAAAGACGCCGCCCGCACTCGACGCGGCTGATCCGCCAGCAGATCGGCGGAAGCGTCAGCCGGCCAACTGCTGGCGACGCCAGGGCAACTCGGAGAGGAACTTCGCCGCAGCCGGGTGCGGGTCCATCTCCTTGGAGTCGTCGGCGTCGGGTGCTTGCACCTGTCGCGGTGCGTGGTTCACCTGGCAGCCGGGGCACCAGTAGAGCAGGCGGGCGTGCTCGCCAGCCCGCACGACGTCGATCGTGTCGCCGCAGCGCGGGCAGGGCTGCCCGTTGCGGCCGTACACCGCCAAGCCACCGATGACCGACGGCGCTGTGATGCGGGTGCCGCTGGAGAGGTTGGCGCGCAGCATGCGGGCGCTGGTGGTGATGAGCTGCACGCAGTCGTCGGCGTCGAGCGACGCGATGGGGGCGAAGGGGTACATCTCGCATGCCCACAGCACCTCGGCGCGGAACACGTTGCCCACACCGCACGCAACATGCTGATCGAGCATCACCTCGCCCACGGCCGCGTCTTGGTCGTGATAGTGGTACAGCCGGTTGATGGCCTCGTCGAGGTCGGCGGTGGTGCGGCACAGGTCGGGGCCGAGCGGGCCGAGGCCCGGGTGCCGAGCCCGGTCGAACTGTCGGTACACCTCGATCACCGGAGCGTTGAAGCACACCGCGACCCAGTCGCTCACGGCCACCTCGGCGCGCATCTGATGCACCGATCGACGCCAGCCCTCGCCGGAGCGATAGAGGTGCCACGAGCCGGTCATCTTCATGTGCGAGTGCAGGATGAGGCCGTCGTCCCAGCCGATCTCGAGGTGCTTGCCGTGACTCTCGACCCATTCGACGATGCGGCCCACCTGCGGCCGGGGGCCCACCAGGCGCGGCGCTTCGAAGCGGACCAACGGCTTGCCCACGAGCGCGATACGCAGCGCCGCAGCCGTTCGGTGGATCGTGTCGCCTTCGGGCACGGCACCAGATTATTCCAAAACGGACCACCGTCGGCGCGATACCCACCACATCGTCTCTCGGTAGGGTGAACATGTCATGAGCACCGACGACACGGCCGCCGAACACCCCACCGACGAGACACACGACGAGCCGCTCGAGCCAGCCGGCGGCGACCTCGTCGAGACGGCACGGCGTCGCCACGGCACCGCCGGCGCCATCGTCGCCGCGGGCATGCTGGGCATCGATCAGGTGCTCGGCCGCAAGCCCAAAGAGGAGGCCCCGATCGTCGTGGCAGCCCCCACCGACCCGCTCGACGTCGACCGCGACGGCATCTCCGTCACCATCGACGACGAGGTGGCACTGGTGGCTCCACCCCTGCCGCGCACGCCACCGGTGCAGCGACAGAGCAAGCGGAACAGGGGTTCCGCACGGCGCCGCTGAACTATCCTCGGCCGCATCCAGCCCTTCGAACGCACTGGAACCGACGTGAGCGAGCAAACCGAAACCAAGACCGGCTGGCTCGACAACGACCAGTTGTCGAACATCCGAGCAAACATCCCGTTGGTGTACGTCGACGCCGTGCCCGTGCGGGTCGACGAGGTGGGCCGCGTCACCCGCGTGGGTCTTCTGCTGCGCCAGGCGGCCGACGGCTCGCTGTCGCGCATGGTGGTGAGCGGCCGCGTGATGTACGGCGAGCGTCTGCGCGACGCGCTGCTGCGCCACCTCGAGAAGGATCTCGGCCCGGTGGCGCTGCCACAGATCCCGCCCAACCCGGCGCCGTTCACCGTGGTCGAGTACTTCCCCGACCCCGATGTGAGCGGGTTCCACGACCCGCGTCACCACGCCGTCAGCCTTGCCTACGTCGTGCCCGTGGCCGGCGACTGCCAGCCCACCCAGGAGGCGCTCGACCTGGTGTGGTTCACCCCGGCCGAAGCCGTGAGCGAGCGGGTACGGCGCGAGATGACCGGCGGCCACGACCGGCTGCTGCGCCTGGCTCTCGCCCACGTCGGCGCCCTGCCCTGAGTCGCCGCCGGTGCCGGTCGGCGGAGCGCGCCGCTCGGTAACATCGACCACCGTGCGCGCCGACCGACTCCCCATCGTCATCGCGGCCGTGGTGGCCACTGCGGTGTGCGGCGCCATCGCGCTCACCGGCGGCGATGGCAGCAGCGCTGCCAACACCACTGCGGCTGCCGTCACCACGGCGGCAGGGGTGCCTACCACGGTCGAAGGTGCGATGGCCGTCGGCACCAACCTGAGTGGCTACACCCCGGTCGGCTCCACCGTCGCCCCCGACTCCACCGACGTGCCCGACCTCGACGGTGACGAACTCACGGTGAACGACAGCTGCTTGATGACCGAGACATCTGTGCGGTTCGGTTCGTCGGGCCCGTCGGTGAGTTGCCTCCAACAGGCGCTGCTCGACGCCGGCTACTACTCGGGCGCTGTCACCGGTTCGTTCGACCAAGCCACGTTCGTGGCTGCCGAGGCGATGCAGGAAGACCGCGACCTGTTCGTCGACGGCATCGTCGGGCGCGAGTCGGCCATCTCGCTCGGCATCTGGCCCGACGAGGAGTCGTTCGTCGTCCGCACGCCCAAGCCACCGAGTGGCGCGGTCGACCTGATGGGCTATCCGCTCTCCAGCGTCGCCTCCGCCGGCAACGACGCGCCGCCGCTGCCACCCGACTCGGGCTCGGGCCGACGACTCGTCTACTACCGCGGCGGCCAGCGGGTGTGGGCAGTCGACACCGACGGGCAGATCATCCGCTCGTGGCTCATCTCGGGTAGCAAGTACTCGAACGAGACGCCGGGCACACACGAGGTGTACAGCCGCTCGGAGATGTCCACTGCGTGGAACGGCAAGGCCTACCTGCCGAAGATGGTGCGCTGGCTGAAGACCGACATCGGCGCGATCGGCTTCCACGCCATTCCCATCCACCGGTCCGACAACACGCCGTATCAGACCGAGGCCGAGTTGGGTCAGCGCCTGTCGGGCGGTTGCCAGCGACAGGCCAACCGCGACGCCGCCTTCCTGTGGGACTTCGCCCAGGTGGGCACCAAGGTCGTCGTCATCTGACCCCACGACCCGCGCTCGAGGGCTCTGCTCCCTCGACGCATGGCGGCCGGGCTGTCAGAGCGCAGTGGCCGGACACGACGACGCAGTGCATGCCGTCGGCGGCCAGTTCGCCGGGAGGAGCCGAGCCGCCGGACTCGTGGGTGGCACCGGCCGCAGCCGCACGGCGCCGCGAGTGCGCACCGCAACCGTCGTCGAGGTCGACGCACCCGTGGTGGTCGTGGCACCCGCCACCGTCGTCGACACACCGGCCACCGTCGTCGTTGCCGCTCGCACCGTCGTCGTGGTGGCGGCGACCACCGTGGTGGGTGCCACCGCCGACGGGTCGGTGTAGGTGAAGGCCCGCGAGTAGATGAGGGCGTAGCTCTGCGAGGTGGTGAAGCGCACCGTCACGTCCACCACAGCGGGCGTCTGCGCCTGCGGCAGCGTGACCGTGAGCGACGATCCGGAGCCCGACACCGTGGCGGGGGCAACTGCAGTGCTGCCGAACCAGACGTAGACGGGCACCAAGGTGGGGAACGCGCCGTTGATGGTGATGGTCGCTCCGCCGGCGATCGAACCCGCCCGCGGCGACATCGAGTCGATGCGGTACGAACCCACCACCACCGTCGATGGCGTGGGGGTCGTGGTCGCCACAGCACCGGTGGTCGTGGGAGCCGCAGTGGTGGTGGCCGCCCGTACCGTAGTGGTGGTAGCCGCTGCAGTCGTGGTCGCCGCAGCACCCGTGGTCGTGGTTGCACCCGACACCGTCGTCGTCGCCGCCCGCACCGTCGTCGACACACCAGCCACCGTCGTCGACACACCAGCCACCGTCGTCGTCGCCGCCCGCACCGTCGTCGAC
>JBAXSU010000089.1:0-13907 GCA_037130535.1 Actinomycetota bacterium | reverse complement strand
CTGCTGGCCACCAGCGACGTGGTGTCGCTGCACTGCCCCTACTCGCCCGACACCCACCACCTCATCAGTACCCCGCAGTTGCAGGCCATGAAGCGCTCCGCCTTCCTCGTCAACACTGCCCGCGGGCCGGTGGTCGACGAGGCCGCACTGGTGGCGGCGCTCGAGGCGGGCGAGATCGCCGGCGCGGGCCTCGACGTGTTCGAGAAGGAACCCGAGGTGCACGCCGGGTTGCTCGACCGCGACGACGTGGTGCTCATCCCCCACCTCGGATCGGCCACGGTGGAAACCCGCACCGCGATGGCCACTCTCGCTGCTCGCAACGCCCTCGGCGTCCTGGCCGGCACCGGCCCCGTCACCCCCATCACCTGACCCCCGCCCGCGCCCCTGCGCGTGTCGACTTCGGGCCGCGCCGGGGCCGCAACTCGACACGACCCGGGCGGATGGGGGCCTACGGGTGGTGGAACTCGGTGGCGGTGGCGAACAGCGCCGCGGTGTCGGCAGGTGTCGCAGCGCCGACGAGTGCGTCGACCCAGCCATGGAAGCGCTGGCACGATCCCTCGTTGCGGCCGAACAGGAACTCGGTCTTGGCACCGGTCTTCACGGCGCGCTGGATGCGGTTGCCGGTGTAGTAGTCCTCGTCGCGCACCACGCGCAGCAGGAAGTCCATCTGCTTGTCGATGAGCGTGAGCTGCTCGGCATCGGGCTCGAACGTGGCGAGGAAGTGCTGCGTGGTGACCGACGTGTCGGGCGTGTCGCCGGGGAACAGCTGCGACACCATGTAGAGGCGGCCGCCGGCGTCGAACCCGGCGATCGACACGTGCGGGAAGACCGTCCAGATGCCACCGTTGATCTTGGTGATCGGCCACTCGTCGGCGGGCACATCGGCGAGGCCGAGCATCCGTTCGTCGGGCTGGGTGTTGCGCTGGTGCGGGCCCCACGCGTCGTTCACGGTCTTGTTGTTGTACTGCGGGCCGAAGGTGTTCTTGTGCAGGATGGGCAGGTGGTAGAAGTCGAGGTAGCCGTCGTAGGCCACCTTCCAGTTCGGGCCGTCGGCGCTCTGGCGGCCCACCAGCGTGCAGTCGGCCAGGCCGAGGTGCTCGAGCATCTCGTCGTAGCCGCACAGGTAGGCGTCGACGTCGAAGTCCATGCCGGGGGTGATGCCGCCGAACACGATGCCCGCCCGTTCGGCCACGGGCAGCGGGGTGAGGCCGAGGCAACTCATGTCGACGTCGCCGAAGTTGGCCTTGTCGAGGATGCCCACCAACTGCCCACCGGTGTCGTACGTCCATGCGTGGTACGGACAGGTGAAGCGCCGTGCCGTGCCGCTGCCCTCCTCCATCACCTGCGCGCCACGGTGGCTGCACATGTTGACGAACGAGCGCAGCACACCGTCGTCGCCGCGCACGAGCAGCACGGGCGTACCCATCACGTCGAGCGCGCGGTAGCTGTTCGGCTCGCGCAGTTCACAGCTGAAGCCGAGCACCAGCGGCAGACGACGGAACACGCGGTCCATCTCGGCCTGCCAGCGCTGCGGGTCGTAGTAGTTGGCGGCAGGTACGCGCTTGACGTCGTCGTCGAGCGGCACGGTGCCCGCCTGGGCGTGCCGAATGGTCCGCTTGGCCATCGCGACGAGTTGTTCTCGGCTCATGATCGCCTCCCGAGGCGCATGGTACCGACCGACCGGGCATGCGGCCGGAGTCGGAAGGCGGCTGCAATGGCACCGACGCCGTGACGCGGCACGACCCGGGCCGATGGGCCCGGGTCGTGTCTGTGAACTGAACCGTCGATCAGCGGGCGATCACTCGCCGCGGACCCGCTTGATGATGTCGGTGGCGATGTTGCTGGGTACTTCCTGGTACAGCGCGAACTGCATGGTGTAGGTGGCACGACCCTGCGTGCGCGACCGGAGGTCGGTGGAGTAGCCGAACATCTCCGACAGCGGCACCTGGGCGCGCACTACCTGGTTCGAGCCCTGGGCCTCCATGCCCTCGATGCGGCCACGACGGCTCGACAGGTCGCCCATGACGTCGCCCATGTAGTCCTCGGGGGTGACGACCTCGACCGCCATGATGGGCTCGAGGATGACCGGCTTGGCCATCTCGGCAGCCTTCTTGAACGCCATCTGACCGGCGATCTTGAACGCCATTTCCGACGAGTCGACGTCGTGGTACTGCCCGTCGGTGAGGATGGCCTTCACATCGACCGTCGGGTAGCCGGCGAGCACGCCGGACTCGAGTGCACTCTGCATGCCCTGGTTGGCGGGCTGGATGTACTCGCGCGGGATGCGGCCACCGCTGACCTTGTCGACGAACTCGTAGCCCTTGCCCGGGTTGGGCTCGAGCGAGATCTTCACGACGGCGAACTGACCCGAACCACCGGTCTGCTTGATGTGGCGGTACTCGACGTTGTCGACGCTCTTGGTGATCGTCTCGCGGTAGGCCACCTGCGGCTTGCCGACGGTGGCGACCACGTTGAACTCGCGCATCATGCGGTCGACGAGGATCTCGAGGTGCAACTCGCCCATGCCGGAGATGACGGTCTGGCCGGTCTCTTCGTCGGTGCGCACCCTGAACGTGGGGTCTTCGTCGGACAGCGACTTGAGCGCCTTGCCGAGCTTGTCGGAGTCGTCCTTGGTCTTCGGCTCGATGGCCACGTGGATGACCGGCTCGGGGAAGATCATCCGTTCGAGGATGACCGGGTTGTTGCGATCGCACAGCGTGTCGCCCGTGGTGGTCTCTTTGAAGCCGAGACCGGCCACGATGTCGCCGGCCATGGCGATGTCGAGGTCTTCGCGCTGGTTGGCGTGCATCAGCAGGATGCGGCCGAGGCGCTCCTTGCGCTCCTTGGTGGAGTTGTAGACCTCTTCGCCCTTGCTGATCTGGCCCGAGTACACCCGGAAGTAGGTGAGCTTGCCGAACGGGTCGGCCACGATCTTGAAGGCCAGCGCGGCGAACGGCTCGGACTCGGATGCCTTGCGCACGACGATCTCGTCCTCGTGGTTGGGCTTCACGCCCTCGGCCGGCGGGATGTCGAGCGGGCTCGGCAGGAAGTCGACCACAGCGTCGAGCATCGGCTGGACACCCTTGTTCTTGAACGCCGAGCCGCACAGAATGGGCACGAAGTCGAACGCCAGGGTGCCCTTACGGATGGCGCGCTTCACTTCGTCCTCGGTGAGTTCTTCGCCGCCGAGGTACTTCTCCATCAGTTCGTCATCGCTGGTGGCGACGGTCTCGAGCAGCAGTTCGCGGTACTCGTCGGCCTGGTCCTTCATGTCGGCCGGGATGTCGATCTCGTCCCACTTGGCACCCAGTTCTTCGTCGCGCCAGATGAGCGCCTTCATCTTCACCAGGTCGATGAGGCCAGCGAAGGGCTTGTTGCTCTCGGGGCCACCCGCACCGACGGGGAGGTGGATGATGGCCGGCACGGCCTGCAGGCGGCTCTTCACCATCTCGACGGTGCGGTAGAAGTCGGCGCCGATGCGGTCCATCTTGTTGACGAAGCACATGCGGGGCACGCGGTACTTGTTCGCCTGGCGCCACACCGTTTCGGTCTGCGGCTCGACACCGGCCACCGAGTCGAACACCGTGACTGCACCGTCGAGCACACGCAGCGAGCGCTCGACTTCGATGGTGAAGTCGACGTGGCCGGGCGTGTCGATGATGTTGATGCGATGGTTGTTCCAGATGCAGGTGGTGGCAGCCGACGTGATGGTGATGCCGCGCTCTTGCTCCTGCGCCATGTGGTCCATGGTGGCGGCGCCGTCGTGCACCTCACCGATCTTGTAGCTCTTCCCGGTGTAGTAGAGGATGCGCTCGGTGGTGGTGGTCTTGCCGGCATCGATGTGGGCCATGATGCCGATGTTGCGGGTGCGCTCGAGGGGGAATTCGCGCTTGGCCATCTCGGGTTCTCGTTCCTCTGCTTGGTCGGTGCGACTGCGTGTGCTCTGGGCTACGTGCGGCTGTGCCGTGGGCGTGCCGGCACCTGCAGGTGCGCCGCAAGACGGCCGCAGGCACAAGGCCCGATGCTACCGCCCGGTGCTGCCGCGTCGCACCCTGGGCCGCAGGGTGGCCCAGACGACGGCTGCGATGGTGGCCATCGCCACCACGAACACGCCGATGACGAATCCCTGATCGACCGGGCCAGAGGGAAGCGGCACCGCCGCCCCACCGTCGCTGGCGATGCTGAGATCGGCGGGCGCAGTGGCCAACCCCACGCCGAGGAGCACCACGACGGCCGAGAGACGTACCGCGAGCCGACGCGGTCCGGGCACCGGACGGGTCGTGGGCTGCGTGGGCGCCGGACCGCCGGGCGCAGATGTGGTCACTGCCAGCATCGACGCCTGAGTGCCGTACACCACTTCGCAGAACTCGTAGATCGCGTCCGACGACACGAAATCCATCCCGGTGAACTCCAGGCCACACAAATAGCCCTGCGGAGTATGGCGGGTGCTGCGCACCACTGCGGTTCCGGTAGCTCGGGCACGGCGACCCGACAGCGTCGCAACATCGAACAGGAACGTCACCCGGTCGCCACGCAGCACCGGTGCTGCCAACCCCACCCCGTCGACCAGAACGCCCGCACCGTACGGCGTGAGATCGACGAAAACGGCCGGGAAGTCGCCGACCCGACCGGGTTCGGCCAGTGGAACACGCGTCGAGCGCCGCAACTGCGACGATGCGGTGAGACAGCGAAGGACATCGAGCATCAGCACGATCGACCAGATGGTGGCAGTCAACAACAACGCCCGTTCCTGCGTCGCCATGGTGGGCAGCCACCCGGTGAACCGATCGGAGACAGCGACGAGGGGCACGATGAAGGCCAGCGTCAGCAGTGAGACAGTGAGTGCTCGGTTGGCCGACAACGCGGCGCGCCCGCCCAGACGGGGTGAGGCGGTATCGACACCGATGAGACTCTTGCCCGGACCGAACAGCCCGCTCACCCCCGCACCCATGGTGCTGAAACTCCAGCGAGCAGCATCGCCGAAGACCAGCGATCCACTGCTCATCCTGCGCCAAGCCAGTAGGTGCAGCACGAGATACGGCAACCACACCGTGGCCAGACCCGTCAGCGAAGCCGACAGCGGTAGACGACCCACCAGCAGCGATGCCACCAGCACCGCCAGGAACGCTGCCCGACGGATACCGGCCAGCGGCCGAACGGTGGTGCTGATGAGCGCTACGCGATCGCGCCACGAGACACCCTTGGCCAGTAGCGGGCTGTCGTTCGACCGGAGCCACTCGAGCGCACCGGCCGTCTCGCGTCGACGGATCGACCGCACGGCGACGGCGTTGTTCACCGCACGCTCCCACACGACCACCGGTGCTGCCGGCGCCACCACATGCAAGCCAGCGACGCAGAGACGTGCCGACAACCGCATCTCGACACCGCGCCGCGACCCGGAGGGCACGCCCACATGGGTCACGGCCCACCGTCGCAGCAACGTTCCGGAACCCTGGATGGTTGCTGCCGAGCCGGTCGACGGCGCGAGCAGTTCGCGCTCGAATCGACGTTCGTGGAGACCCGACAAATCGTGTTCGGCCGAGTCGACCGAACGGCTGTCGAGTCGGCCCACCACGGCGGCCACGTAGCCGTCGTCGGCGTACCGCACCAGCACACCGAGGAAGTCGGGTGTGGGAACGTCGCCTGCATCGAGCACCGCGATGAACGGAGAGGTGCCGATGGACACAGCGGCCTGCAGGCCGGCGGCATCGGTGTCGGGCGACACCTCTACCACCTTCACCCCGTAGTCGTCGCCCATGCCCACGATGTCTGGACGGGGGGCGAACAGGGCGATCGTGGTCGACACCACACCCTCGGCGTGGCGGACGCCGGCCAAGGTGGCGAGGAGATGGGGTGTGGGTTGGCCATCGACCCGGATGATCACATCGGCGAGACCACCGAGCCTTGGCGGCGCCGTGGTGGGCCCGGCAGGGCGACGGCGCACGACGGCCAGAACCGTGGTGAGCGCCAACCATCCGAGCACCTCCACCAGCAGGGCTGGCAGCGAGAGCCAGAGCGGAACACCGCCCAGGGTGGCAGCAGAGCGCCAGACCAGGTACGCAAGACCGGCCGTGATGGCCGCCGCACTCCACTGGTCTCGTCGGGTCTGCATACCGGTACCTTCGGGTGAACACTGCCCGGAGGCAGCGAGATCATGAGCGTCGACGATGTCGCCGCTGTTCTCTATCGTCAAGAACGACTCGCCGCGTGAGTGGTATTTCCCGTCTGATGGAGTCGGCCCAGTACCGTCGGCCCATCACATCCGCCACTCACACCGCTCCTGGACCGCTCACGATGCGTGTTCGCGTCGCACGCCTGGTGGTGTCGTGGGCGCTCGTCGGCATCGGTGTACCGCTGCTCCTGCGGGCCGAACTGGGCGTGTCGCCGTTCGACGTGCTCAACACAGGGGTTGGCAACGTCACCGGGTGGAGCCTGGGAACCGCCTTCATCGTCGACTCGATCGTGCTCTTCGCCACCGGTCGCCTGCTGGGCGGTCGGCTCGGCCCGGCGTGTGTGCCCGGCACAGTGGTGATCGGCCTCATGGTGAACGCCGTGCTCGCAGCGATCCCAGAACAGCACGCCCTGGCCTCCCGGGTGGCGATGCTGGCAGCCGGGCTCGTCGTCATTGCGGTCGCCATCTCGCTGGTGGTCACCACCGAACTCGGCCCCGGGCCCACCGAGGTGTTCATGCTCGGCCTCGTGCACCGTGGCATGGGCATCGTGCCCGCCCGATGGCTGAGCGACGGCCTACCGGTGGTGCTGGGTGCCGCGCTCGGTGGCTCCATCGGTGTGGGCACCGTGGTCTTCGTGCTCACGATGGGTCCGATGGTGAAGCTCGGGCTCCGCCTGCTCAAATACCAGCCGTCGACGCGCACCACCCTCGACCTGCCCATCGTCGGCCCCTGACCGGGCAACCCTTCACCGCGATGGCCGGCGATCAGTTGTCCTCGGCGGCGACGGTGAGCACGGCGCTGGCGTGGAGGTCGGCCTCGTCGACCGACAGCGTCGGGCCGAGTTCGACGATGAACGCGACACCCGGGTCGAGTTCGTGGCGGGCCCAGGTGGCGGCCACCCCGGTGTAGGTGCCGCCTGTGATGTCGACCAACGGAAGACCGGTGAGTTCCGCGTACCGGGCCCGGATGGCCCCGTTCCGGCCGGTACCCGGGTTGATGCGGTACAGGTCTTGGTGGTACCAGATCACCAGGTCGGGCCGGATCTCACTGATGAACGCCACCATCGCCTGGGTCTCGGGTTCGCTGGCCGGGCCGGTACCGGCGTACTGGCCCTCACCGGGCTGGCCGATCGGGCCCCACTCGTAGGGAAAGTTGCGGTTCAGGTCGACTTGGTTGGCATTGTGTCGATCGTTCGCCGCCAGACCGTCGGGGTTCATCGCCCGGACCGTCCACAGGTCGACACCGGCCGCGACGTCGAGTTGCGCCAGCCGGTCGACAATTGCGGCACCTGCCGGTTCGTCGCCGTGGATCACACCGATCACCAGCACCACCCGACCGCCCGGGGTGCCACGGCGCACCGCATCGATGGGCAGCCCTCCAGCCGACGTGCCGAGGGTGCGCTGTTCCAGCACGGCCGACACAGCGATGGGCACCACCGTCGTCGGCGGCACCGTCGTGGTGGCCGGCACCGTTGTCGCGGGCGGTGTCGTCGTGGTCGGCACCGTTGTCGTCGGCACCGTCGTGGTGGCGGGCGCAACCGTCGTCGTCGGCCCAGCCGTGGTGGCCGGCGCAGCCGATGTCGTGGGCGACATCGTGGTGGCGATGACGGTCGACTCGGCCCGCTCACCCGAAGCGCACCCTGCCAGCGCCAGCACCGCGGCGACGACGACAACGACCGACCGGTTCATGGCCGGCCACGGTATCGGCGCCGCGGTCAGGCGGCGTAGAAGGAGCAGCCGTACTGCTCGGGCGTGCCCCACCGCACGGCCTCGCGCACGGCCAGGGTGGCCCGGTCGCTGAACTGCACCTGGTCGAAACCGATCGTCGCCAGCTCGCTGCCGATGACGACGGCTCGCTGCAGCGGGTTCCAGCACGGCCCGGCGCCGGTGGCCAGTTTGTGTTGGATGACGCCGCGTGCCGACAGGGTGGTACCGCGCAGTTCGGCGACGATCACACCGCCGGCCGGGCTGGTGATGTCGGCGCCGAGGCAGCGCACATCGGCCGCGCAAGGGCCCCACATCGGGCTGCTCGGGATGACGATCGTGCCCACCACCTCACCGGTGGCCGGGTCGGTCTCGGGCCAGTAGAGGAAGGCGTGGTGATCCCACTCGGCCTCGCTCGAACCGCCGAGCAGCAGCGTCGACAACTGCACCGGGTTCGCCGGGTCGCGCACATCGAACAGGCTCAGCTGAGTGCCCTGCGTGACCCCTTCGAGCGTGGCGCTCTGGCCCACGCCCAGCAGCAGGCCGTCGCCCACCGGGTGGAGGTAGGCCGAATAGCCGGGGATCTTGAGTTCGCCGACGAGGCGGGGCGCGGTGGGGTCGGCGAGGTCGACCACGTACAGCGGGTCGACTCGCTTGAACGTCACCACATAGGCCTGCGTGCCGAGGAAGCGGACGGCGTAGATCTGCTCGCCCTTGCCGAGGCCGCCCACCGACCCGATCTCCTCCAATCGGTCGCCGTCGGCGCGCAGCACCTTCACGAACGATTCGCTCGCTCCGCTACCGGACCAGTCGTTCACCGTGGTGGCCACGCGCAGGTCGCCGCCGAGTTCGCTCATCGCGAACTGGTTCAGCAACTGGCCGGCCACCTCACCCGACGCCAGGTACTTCACGCCGCCATCGGCGCCGAGCGCGAACTGGTGGATGTAGGTCGGCGGTGGCGACGACGGCGCCGAGGCATCAGACGCCACCGGGTACCAGATGTCCCACGGCACCGTGGCCAGGTAGAGGTTCGACGCACTCTGGTACACCGTGCCGCCCTGCGACACCACACCCGCGCTGGCCCGCACCGGCGTGTCACTCGTGCCGGCCAGGTCGATCGATGCCACCCAGGTGATGCCCAACCCGGCGAACTCGCTGGGCGCCGCCACGGCGCTGCAGTCGAGCGCCGTGCTCACGTCGCTGTAGCTGCCATCGGCACCTTCACGGAAGGTGCGCGGCATCCAGTCGTCGATCGGGGTCTCCTCGATGATGCGCTTGTTCTCGGCCAGAGCGCGCTCGGTGGTGTACCCGAACATGCCCGGGTTCACGAAGGGCAGCCGCGTGGCCAACTGCGATGTCAGCACCAGCCGAGCAGTGCCGTCCGAGGCGCGTGCGGCGACCAACGAGCCTTCGAGGTGCTGGCGTTCGAGCAGCACCGGTGCGGCCGGGTCGACGACGTCGAACAGCGACACCACGATCTCCTGACCCGAGTTCCACGGTTGGGTGGCCACCATCAGGCGCGTCCCGGCGAGGATGAGTTGGTGGCTGCCCTGCGGCACGGCCAGCGTGGCCACCACATCGGACGCAGCGACATCGACGATGCGCACCCCGTCCTGGCCGGCGACGAACAGGTGCGTGCCGTTGGTCTCGACGATGTCGCCCTCGTCGACGCCCACCTCCTGGGTGTTGGTCTCCGAATACGTCGGCACCGTGGCCGCCGGCGCGGATCCCATGCCGCCGGCGCTGTCGCTCGCCGCAGCCGTGGTCTCAGCGGTAGCCGCCATGTCGCCACGGGCGTACGGGTAGTAGCCGTAGCCGAGCCCCCATTCGGTCACTCGCTCGAGCGTGTGCTTGCGAAGGTAGCCGAGCAGCTGCGGGCAGTCGGAGAAGAAGCCCATACGCGACGACCCGAAGCCACCGAACCGCGGTCCGTCGTTCGACACCGGCGGTATCTGCTCGTCGGTCGTCGAGGCCGACGTGGTCGGTGCCGCGTCGGGGTCGTCGGCGATGCAGCCGGTCAGACCGGCCAGGGACACAGTGAGTACGAACACTCCAGCAGCACGTCGCATGGGTGTGTGACGACGCGACACTGCCCCCGGTTCCCCGGGGGCAGTGAAAGACTTCTCGGCAGCCGACGGACGGCGGCGGCTCACCAACGGTAGTGGGCGAACGCCTTGTTGCTCTCGGCCATCTTCTGCATGTCGTCGCGGCGCTTGATGGCAGCACCGAGACCGTTGGCGGCGTCCATCAGCTCGCCAGCGAGGCACTGGGCCATGGTCTTTTCGCGGCGCTTGCGGCTGAAGTCGACCAGCCAACGGATGGCCAGCGTGTTCGAGCGACGGGGACGCACCTCGACGGGCACCTGGTAGGTGGCACCACCGACGCGGCGGCTACGTACCTCGAGCGGGGGCTTCACGTTGTCGATGGCGCGCTTCACCGTGGCGAGCGGCTCGGAGCCGGTCTTTTCCTCGATGATCTTCATCGCGTCGTAGACGATCTTTTCGGCAATGGTGCGCTTGCCGTGCAGCATCACCTTGTTGGTGAGCTGGGTGACGAGGAGCGAGCGGTACAGCGGGTCGGGGCTGAGCTCACGGCGCTGGGCGGGACCTTTACGGGGCATCGTGGATCATGCTTCCTTGACTACTTGGCCTTCTTGGCGCCATACCGGCTGCGGGCCTGCTTACGGTTCTTCACGCCGGCAGCGTCGAGCGCGCCGCGGATGATCTTGTAACGCACACCCGGCAGGTCGCGCACGCGGCCACCACGCACGAGCACGATCGAGTGCTCCTGCAGGTTGTGGCCTTCGCCGGGGATGTAGGCCGTGATCTCGACACCACTCGACAGACGGACACGGGCCACCTTGCGCAGCGCCGAGTTCGGCTTCTTGGGAGTGTTGGTGTACACGCGGGTGCACACGCCGCGACGCTGCGGCGACCCCTTGAGGGCCGGCGTCTTGGTCTTCGAGAACTTCGTGGACCGCCCCTGGCGGACCAACTGCTGAATCGTGGGCAACGTGGTGCCTTTCGCTGACGAGAACGTGCTTGCCGCCGCGCCACGACGGCGCGACAGGACTTGGTAATGCTAGAGGTTCGTCAGCAGGGGCGGCAACCTCGCGGGCGCGGAACGCCGCCGAGGCTGCATCAGCTCAGCCGTCGAGTTTGTCGACCGCGTCCTTGGCGGCCTCGGCCGCCTGCTTCACGGCGCCATCGACCTGATCGGGGGTCTTCTCCTGCACCATCTGGGCAGCTTTGTCGATGCCCTGATCGATGGTCGTCTTGTTGCCCTTGACCACGCCCTTGATGCTGTCGAGCAGACCCACGTCGTCCCCCTTGTCGATGGCACGACCCCTGTGGTCGAGCGGGGGCGACGCTAACACGCGACAAAGGCCGCCCTGCGCACATCGGCGCAGAGCGGCCTTCGCCACATGTGATCAGCCCTCGACGGCAGGAGTTTCCGGCGTGTAGGTGCCGTGGACGTTGCTCAGCCAGGCAGCCGGATCGTCGTCGAAGTCGCTCGAGTAGGTGGTCATCGGCTGGTATTCGGGCGCATCGACCGCGAACTCGCGGTAGCGAGGCATGCCCGTGCCGGCGGGGATGAGCTTGCCGATGATGATGTTCTCCTTCAGGCCGAGCAGGCCGTCGGACTTACCATCGATGGCTGCCTCGGTGAGCACCCGGGTGGTCTCCTGGAACGAGGCCGCCGACAGCCAGCTCTCGGTGGCCAGCGAGGCCTTGGTGATGCCCATCAGCTCGGGACGGCCCTCGGCCGGCTTCGAGCCTTCCTCGACCATGCGACGGTTGGTGTCGCGGAAGGTCTTCGCATCGGCACGCTCGCCGGGCAGGAAGCCGGTGTCGCCGGGCTCCTGCACGCCGATACGCCGGGTCATCTGGCGCACGATGAGCTCGATGTGCTTGTCGTGGATGCTCACACCCTGGTCGCGGTACACCTTCTGCACCTCTTCGACGAGGTACAACTGCGTCTCGCGGATGCCCTTGATCTCGAGCAGTTCCTTCGGGTCGAACGGGCCGTCGGTGACCGGCTCGCCAGCCTTCACTTCCTGGCCGTCGGACACGATGGGGCGGCTACCCGACGGCAGCAAGATGGTGTGGTCTTCGCCCTGGTCGTCGACCACGGTGACGGGCAGACCCTTGCCGTCGTCGTCGTTGATGCGCACCACACCCGAGGCGCGGGCCAGACGGGCCGCACCCTTCGGCGTGCGAGCCTCGAACAACTCGACCACGCGGGGCAGACCACCGGCGATGTCTTTGCCAGCCACACCACCGGTGTGGAAGGTACGCATCGTCAGCTGGGTACCTGGCTCGCCGATCGACTGAGCAGCAATGACACCGACGGCTTCACCGAGTTCGATCGACTTGCCGGTGGCGAGCGAACGGCCGTAGCACAGGGCACACACACCGAGTTCGGCGTCGCAGGTGAGCACCGAGCGGACTCGAATGCGGGTCACCGATGCGTCGTCGCGCAGCGCAGCCATCTCGGGGTCGCCGACGAGGATGTTCTTCTGCAGCACGGTGCCGTCGGACAGGGTGATGTCCTGCAACAGCGCACGGCCGAACAACTTGGTCTCGAGGTAGGCGCGCTTGTTGGCAGTGTCGGCGCCCACGTTCTCGACCCAGACACCCAGCGTGGTGCCGCAGTCGATCTCACGGATGATGAGCTCTTGGGCCACGTCGACGAGACGACGGGTGAGGTAACCCGAGTCGGCGGTACGCAGCGCGGTGTCGACCAGACCCTTGCGGGCGCCCGGCGTGGCGATGAAGTACTCAAGGGTCTCGAGGCCCTCGCGGAAGTTCTTCTTGATCGGCCGAGGGATCATGTCGCCGCGCGGGTTGGCCACGAGGCCACGCATCCCAGCGATCTGACGCATCTGGGTCATGTTGCCGCGGGCACCCGAGCCAACCATCATGTCGATCGGGTTGAAGCGCTGAGCCTTGAACTCGGCCTCCATCGCCCGCTGCACCTCGGCGGTGGCATCGGTCCAGATGCGCACTTCTTGCTGGCGACGCTCGCCGTCGGTGATGATGCCGCGCTTGAACTGCTTTTCGACCTTGTCGGCCTGCTCTTCGTGGCGGTCGAGGATCTCGCGCTTGGCCTTCGGCGTCTTCACGTCGTCGATCGACACGGTGAGACCGCTCTGGGCAGCCCAGCGATAGCACACGTTCTTGATGGCATCGAGCGCCGCTGCCACCTCCGACTTCTTGTAGTTGTCGGAGAGCCGTTCGACGATGACTCCCATTTCCTTCTTCTTGATCAGTTCGTCGATGTGGCCAAAGCGCGCCGGGTAATCGGCGGGCAAGGCCTCCTCGAACAGGAGCCGACCAGGAGTGGTGCGGAACTCGGTGCTGTCGATTCCGTTCACCACTTCGCGGCGACGGACGGTGACCTGGGCGTGCAGGTTCACGCTGCCCTCGTCGAGCGCGCGCAGCACCTCCCACAGGTGGCGGAACACACGACCCTCACCAGCAGTGCCCTCGACCATCTCGGTGAGGTAGTACCCACCGATGATGAGGTCTTGGCTCGGGGTGACGATGGGGCGACCCGATGCCGGCGACAAGATGTTGTTGGCGCTGAGCATCAGCACGCGGGCCTCGGCCTGGGCCTCGGCGCTGAGCGGCACGTGAATGGCCATCTGGTCGCCGTCGAAGTCGGCGTTGAAGGCGGTGCAGACCAGCGGGTGGATCTGCAGGGCCTTGCCCTCGACCAGCACCGGCTCGAAGGCCTGGATGCCGAGACGGTGCAGCGTGGGCGCACGGTTCAGCAGGACCGGGTGCTCCTTGATGACGTCTTCGAGCACGTCCCACACCTGCGGGCGGCGACGCTCGACCATGCGCTTGGCACTCTTGATGTTCTGCGCCAGTTCGAGGTCGACGAGGCGCTTCATCACGAACGGCTTGAACAGCTCGAGCGCCATCAACTTGGGCAGACCGCACTGGTGCAGCTTCAGCGTCGGGCCGGCCACGATGACCGAACGGCCCGAGTAGTCGACGCGCTTGCCGAGCAGGTTCTGACGGAA
>JBAXSU010000088.1:0-13996 GCA_037130535.1 Actinomycetota bacterium | reverse complement strand
GGTGGGATTTGAACCCACGGACCCCTTGCGAGGTCACAGCATTTCCAGTGCTGCCGATTCGGCCGCTCTCGCACCCCTCCTCGTCCCATCAGGGAGCAGCCGTAGGCTAGCGCCCGACCCACCGTGATCGACCCGCTGCGATCGACCCCTGCGAGCGACCCCTGTGATCGCCCGGTCGGGCCAGGTAGCCTGGTCACATCGCTCGTCGGTTCGCCCGCCGGGTGAGGTGACGGTCGGGTCCTGTGCGACGAGTAGCCGGGAATCAGGTCAGGCCCGGGAGGGAGCAGCCTTCAACGGTGTCGCTCGTGTGCCGCAGGTCGCCTGGCCGTCACCTCACTCGGCGGGCGCCGTCGTTCCGGGCCAACCGCTCGGCACGGGCTACCAGGTTCGGCGCCCCCAGTCGCTCGGCCATCTCGGCGAACGCGGGGGCAGGTCCGCGCCAGGCCCAGTCGTCGACCACACCCACGACCGGCAGCGGGTAGCCGGTGCCGTCGCCGATGCTGGCGATGCGCCGGAACAGCAGGGCCAGGTCACGCTGGTCGCGCAGCGTGGCAGCGAGCTTCTCGGCACCGCGCAGTCCGGCCAAGCCCCACTCGGCTGCGTCGGCGGGAATGGCTTCGATGCGTCCGAACGCCGCCAGCACCGTTGACGCGCTCTTCGCGCCCCACCCGGGTAGGCCGGGAAAGCCGTCGGCGGAGTCGCCCACCAGGGCGAGGTAGTCGGCGATCGATGCCGGCGACACCCCGAACCGGGCACGCACCCCGTCGGCGTCGATCACCTCGTTCTTGCGGCGGTCGAACTGCACCACCCGAGTGCCGCGGACGCACTGGCCGAGGTCTTTGTCGGGGGTGATGATCAGCACCTGCTCGACGCGCTCGTCGGCATCGGCAACCGCCGCGGCCGCGCCCAGGGCATCGTCGGCCTCGTGGTCGACCATCGGCCAGACTGTGAATCCGGCCGCCGCTAACGCCTCTTCCATCATCGGGATCTGCTCGAGCAGTTCGGGGGGCATCCCCTCGCTGGTCTTGTAGCCGGCCCACCAGTCGTTGCGGAAACTCTCGACCACATGGTCGGAGGCGACGCCGACGTGGGTGGCGCCGTCCGACACCAGTTGCAGCGTCGATGACACCACCCCAACCGTGGCGGCATAGGGCGCGGGAGAGCCGTGGCGGGCGGCCTGGCCGAAGTGCTGCCGAAACAGCTCGTAGGTGCCGTCGATGAGGTGAACCTTCACGCGACCATCTTGACCGATCGGGCGGTCCAACGCCCGTAGCGCCGGATACGGGCCATCGGCCTGAGAAATCGGACAGTCAAGGCGGGTTCGTGATGTTCTCGTCACATCTTCGTGCAGCTTCTCTCAAGAACACCCCAGGCTCCGCCGATAGACACCCGGTGCAGATAGAAGGGAAACCTATGAACGACAATCTCGACGAACGAACTTCGACGCTGTTGACCGCCGTAGAACAGCAGTTGACTCGCTACTTTGCATCTATCTCTCGGCAGGTCGACACACAAAGGGCTGTCACCACCGAATCGCTCGAGTCTCAACGGCGAGAGAATGAGGCCTACCAGGAGGCCCTGCGCGCCGCCTTGGAAGACCGGCTCACGGCCTTCGCCCAGCACCAGCACGAACGCCTGGTAGCCATGGAAGAGCAGGTCGACGATCTCAGTGCCCGTCCGGCAGCCGCCGAGGCGACCGACACCAGCGGGCTGATGTCGCGGCTCGACGCCACCGAGCGTCAATTGGTCGACCGACTCGTCGAACTCGAGCACCGAATCAACGACGAACAGGGTCGGCGAATCGCCGAACTGGAAGCCGTGGTCGGCCGCCTCGGCAACGGCTTCGACGAGGCGATCTCCGCCCTGTCACAACGCCTGCTCGACCTCGACGGCCGGGTCGCCGACCTCACCTTGCGTACCGACGACCTGGCCGCCACGTCCAGCGCAGTGAGCGCCGTGGAGGTGGACTCGCTGCGCGAAATGGCCAGCGCCGCGGCCAGCGACACGGTGATGATGCGCTTCGAACTCGACCGGTTGACGAGCACGGCCACCAAGCATTTCGATCACCAGGCAGCCCGCCTGGCCGAGATCGAGCAGACGCTCCACGAGAACCGCGACGTCGCTGCCGCCGTGCAACTCGACCGCCTCGATGAGGTCGAACGGCAACTCATCGCCCTCGACCCCGCCCTCGCAGCTCGTCTCGGAGCCGTCTCGGCGCCGACCGACGCCAACCCTGTCACAGCCGAGTACCCGGTCGTGCCCATCATCGAACCGGTGACGATCGCCCCGGCGATCGGCCTCCCCGAGCCGATCTTCACCGCCGCCGAGCCCGCGTTGGCGTCCGAGCCCCTGTTGGCACCCGCACCCCTGGTGGCACCCGAGCCCATGTTCGCACCGGAACCCACGTTCCGCCCCGAGCCGACGTTCGCCCCCGAGTCCACTTCAGCTCCGGCCAGCGGCCCGCTCGACACCGGCGTCGACCGCACGGCCGAGATGGCACGACCCACCCTCACCCGCCGGATGGCAGCGCCGCCTCCGATGACCCTCGTCCCCCGCCTGCCGTCGACCCGACCTTCATCGGGATCCGACACCGAACAACCGCACGGCCCGGCCTGAGCCGAGGCGCACGGCGATGTAGTGCGCATCGCCGGAAAGGATCCTGATGGCGCTGTTCCGGAGCAAGGAAGCGACAACGAGTACGCCATCAGGCGTGCCCGGTGGCGCGTCCACGCCTGGACGCGACAGCGCCGAATGCATGCGCATCGGCCAGCTCCTGATCGATACCGAGCAACTCTCTGCCGAACACCTCGCCACCGCCCTCAAAGAGGCCGGCGGCGACGTGGTGCAGTTCGTTGACATCGCTACCGGCCGCTTCGGTGCCGGAAGGGTCGAGACGGCCACCGCGATCGCCGAGGTGTTCGGTGTGCAAACTGTCGACACACGCAGCCTCGAAGTGCAACCGGCGTTGGCCGCCGCGGTGCCCGAGTCGGTCGCCCGCCACCACTGTGTCGTGGCGGTCGGCGAGCGCGACGGCACCCTGGTGATGCTGTCGGCTGCACCCACCGCCGGCACCGATGCCGCCGTGCGCGCTGCTATCAAGCGCCCCATCACATGGATGGCTTCTGACCCAGCCACCATCCGCACGATCATCGATCGCAGCTATCGCGCCGATGCCGACATCGACCGCTTGGTGCAGGCCTTCGACCAGCCCCAGATACATCACCGCGGACTCGACCAGACCAGCGAGATCGACCTCGACGACCAGGCGCCGGTGGTGCAGCTCGTGAACCGCGTGGTCGGTCAAGCGCTGCGCGACCGCGCTAGCGACATCCACATCGAGCCACTCGACGATCGGGTGCGTATCCGCTTCCGCATCGATGGCCACCTTGTCGAGAGCTTCACCATGCCGATGGGCGTGCACGCACCGCTCACCAGCCGCCTGAAGATCATGAGCGGAATGAACATCGTCGAGAAGCGGCGTCCACAGGACGGCCAGTTCTCGACGGTGGTCGACGGCCGCGACGTCGACGTGCGCGTCGGCTCGGTATCGACCGTGTTCGGCGAGAAGATCGTCATGCGAATCCTCGACAAGCAGCGATCGATGATCGGCCTCGACCAGTTGGGGTTCCCGCGAGAGACCTATCTGCACTACTCGAAGCTCATCCACTCGCCGTTCGGCATGGTCATCTGCGCCGGGCCTACCGGCGCCGGCAAGACCACCACCCTCTACGCCACGCTGGCCGAGATCAACTCGCTCGGCAAGAACGTCACCACCATCGAAGATCCGGTCGAGTACATCGTGCCGGGCATCAACCAGATCCAGACCAACGACCAGGCCGGACTCACCTTCGCCACGGGCCTGAAGGCCATCTTGCGTCAAGACCCCGACGTCATCCTCGTGGGCGAGATGCGCGACGCCGATACGGCCCGCATCGCCGTGCAGTCGGCCCTCACCGGCCACTTCGTGCTGTCGTCGCTGCACGGCACCGACAGCGTGTCGGCCCTGCACCGCCTGCTCGACATGGGTATCGAGGCCTTCCTCGTTGCCTCGTCGGTCGTGGGCGTGATCGGCCAGCGCCTGCTGCGACGCATCTGCGACTCGTGC
This sequence comes from Actinomycetota bacterium, assembly GCA_037130535.1. Classification (GTDB taxonomy): domain Bacteria; phylum Actinomycetota; class Acidimicrobiia; order Acidimicrobiales; family Ilumatobacteraceae; genus VFMC01. The sequence goes on along the minus strand of JBAXSU010000088.1, from coordinate 9,891 downwards.
AAAGAGCCCTACAGCCCGCCCGCCGACGAGTTGGCCGTCTTCCGCCAGCACAGCGGCGGAAGCGACAAGGCTCAGTTCTTCCGCGGCGCAGGCTGCGCGTTCTGCTCGGGCACCGGCTACCGCGACCGCATCGGCGTGTACGAACTGCTGCGCATCACGCCCGAACTGCGGCGCCTGCTCATCGGCTGGGCCACCACCGAAGAACTGCGCCGACTTGCCGTAGCCCAAGGAATGCGAACGATGTTGAGAGAAGCAATGGCGCTCGTCGAGAACGACGTCACCACCGTCCCCGAAGTCGTCCGCACCCTGTTCGCCAGTTAGCTGCCCGAGGAGCACCCATGCCCAGCTTCACCTACGCGGCCATCGATGTGTCTGGCGGCACCATCGAAGGAGTCCAGAAGGCGCCCACCATCGGTGCCGCCCGCGCCCTGCTCATCACTCAGAATCTGTACCCGGTGAAGATCGAAGAGAAGCGCGGCCTTCTCCAGTTCGAGATCACCAAGGAGAAGGTCGACAAAAAGGACCTCCTCCATTTCACGCGCCAGCTCAGTGTGTTCGTGGTGGCCGGTGTATCGATCACCGAAGCACTCGACATCATCGGCGACGAATCCACCGACGTGGCGCTGCGCCGCTCGATCGTCGAGATGGCCGACGACCTGCGCAACGGAGGCACGCTCAGCGCCTCGATGGAGAGACACCCCAACGTCTTCCCCACGTACTACGTCGGCATCGTCCGCTCGTCCGAGCTCACCGGCAAACTCGACGAATCGCTCGAGAGCCTTGGCGACTACATGCAGCGCGAAATCGATACCCGGTCGAAGCTGCTGGCGTCGCTGACCTATCCGCTGGTGGTGCTCGCGCTGGCGATGGCCACCGTGGTGCTGCTGGCCGGGTTCGTGCTTCCGCAGTTCAAGCCGATGTTCGAGGAAATGAACGCCGACCTGCCGCTAGCCACTCGCATCATGCTGGGCATCTCCGGCTTCTTCACCGAGTACTGGTACATCCCAGTCAGCGTCATCGTCGGGTTCGTGCTGTTGGTCGTGTGGATGTTCAAGTCCGAACGCGGCCGACCCACCCGCGACCGGGTGATCCTGAAGATCCCCGTCGTGAGGCGTCTGATGGCATGCGCCCTGCTCGAGCGGTTCTGCCGCATGTTGGGCGCCATGGTGACGGCCGGTGTGCCGCTGATCGACGGCTTTCGCACCACCACCGAAGGCACCGACAACGTCGTCTACCGCCAGAAGTTCGAGCAGGTGCAGACCGCCATGCTGGAAGGCGCCGGATTCGCCCGGCCGCTCGCCGAGACAGGCCTGTTCCCCGGCGCTGCCCGCCAGATGTTCAAAGTGGGCGAAGAGACCGGCACACTCGACAAGCAGCTCAACGTGGCAGCCGGCTACTTCGGCCGCGAACTCGAAGACCGGATGCGCCGCTTCACGGCGATGTTCGAGCCGCTGCTCATCATCTTCATCGGCCTTGTGGTGGGCTTTGTCGCCGTGGCTCTTGTGTCGGCCATGTACGGCATGCTCGGTGACATGAACCAGGGCATGTGAACGGGCAGCGCCGTGGACCGCTCTAGGTCACACACGCCAGACGGCATCGATGATCGTCTGTCCGACGAGCACGCCCACCACGGTGCCCGCGGCCAGGAACGGACCAAATGGGATGGCCGTCTTGCGGCCAGCCGAACCCACTGCCATTGCAGCCACACCCACCACGGCGCCGAACAGGAAGCCGAGGAACAGCCCCACCGGCACGAAGGCCAGGCCCAGCCAGCCGAGATAGGCGCCCAGCAACGGCGACAGGCGCACGTCGCCGTCGCCCATGCCCCCGCGGCTGACGACGTACAGCAGGCCCATGAATGCCAGTGCGATCGCAGCGCCGCCGGCCATCGTGACGATGCGACCAGGCCGGTGCTCGGCCAGTGCCGCCACCACCAGCAGCGGTACGCCGATGGCCGCCACGGTGTAGGTGATCTCGCGGGGCAGCCGCTTCGTGCGGAGGTCGATCCAGCTCAGGGCCAGCAGCCCGGCGCACAGCACGCAGTAGGCGACTGCGGTCCAACCGCCGCCGAAGTGCAGCACCATTGCCACGAACAACGCTGCCGTGCCGAGTTCCAGCACCAGCGGCTCCACCCCGATGCGGGCCCGGCAGCGTCGGCAGCGACCGCGCAGCACCACCCAACTCACCACAGGCACCAGATCGAGCGGGCCGAGCTCCAGACCGCACGCACCGCAGGCCGAACCGGGTCGAACCACCGATGCACCTCGCGGCACGCGGTCGACCACCACGGTGAGGAACGAGCCGATCAGCAGACCCATCACCACTGCGCCCAGGATCCACGCGGCGCTCACCGACACGACCAGCCCCGACACATCATCCGAGGTTAGCCCGCCATGCTCGACGACTATCCCCTCCTCCACACCTTGCTCGTCGCCACGGTCGAGGCTGGCGCGAGCGACCTACACCTCACACCCGGCCGGGCTCCCACGGCCCGGCGCGACGGCGCGCTCGTGACCTTCGAGGGCACCGAGCAGTTCACCCCCGCCGACACCGAGAGCGCCGTGCGCGCGCTGCTGAACGACACCCAACTCGACGAGTTGGAGCGAAACCGACAGGTCGACTTCTCGTTCGGCATCCCCAGCGTCGGCCGGTTCCGCGTGAACGTGTTCCGCCAACGCGGAACGTACGCCCTGGCGATACGGGTCATCCCCAGCCGCATCCGCTCGCTCGCCGAACTCGGCTGCCCTGCCACGGTGTACGAGATGCTCACCCGCCCCTACGGGCTCGTGCTGGTGGTGGGCCCCACCGGTTCGGGCAAGAGCACCACCCTGGCGGCGATGATCGACCGCATCAACGCCACTCGCTCGTGCCACATCCTCACCATCGAAGATCCAGTCGAGTATCTGCATCATCACCAGCTGGCCATGGTGAACCAGCGCGAGGTGGGCACCGACGTGGCCAGCTTCCCTGAGGGTCTGCACGCAGCCCTGCGCGAAGACCCCGATGTCATCCTGCTGGGCGAGATGCGCGATCTCGAGAGCATCGCTATCGCGCTCACCTTGGCCGAGACCGGACACCTCGTGTTCGCCACGCTGCACACCAACGACGCGGCCCAGGCACTCGACCGAGTGATCGACGTCTTCCCGTCCGATCGCCGCGACCAGATCCAGGTGCAGTTGGCCAGCACGCTGCAGGGCGTGATCAGCCAGCGCCTGCTGCCGGCGGTGGGCGGCGGCCGTGTTGCGGCCTACGAGATGCTCGTGGCCACCGAGGCCGTGCGCAACCTGGTGCGTGAGGGCAAGTCGCGCCAACTGCGCAACGTGATGATCGCTGGGCAGAGCGAGGGCATGCTCACGCTCGAGATGGACCTCGCCCGACTGGCCGCGAGCGGCATCATCTCCTACGAGATGGCCACCACGTCGAGCATGTTCCCCAAGGAAGTGATGACGCTGGCCGCCACGCAGAAGGCCCAGCAGCAGGCGCAGGCCACGATCCTGGCGGGCCAGAGTGCCACCATGGCCAACGCCGCCTCCGTGAACGGCCACTGAGGCCACCATGCCACCTCGGCTGCCCTACTCCGCCATCGGCGCGGTGACGCCGTGTCCCGGTGGATGGCTCGTGCTTCCAGCACGGCTGAACGGGGTGACGGTGGTCGTGGAGGAGCCGCTCGTGCTGGGCACGCTGCTCGAGGTGCTGGAGTACAAGCCGTCGTTCGACGCGGCGGCAATCGACATCCCCATCGGCCTGTCCGACGAGCCGAACGGGCCGTATCGGCCGTGCGACCTCGGTGCTCGCGAGTTGCTGGGCTGGCCGCGTCTGGTGGCACTGCGACCGGTGCCGTCGCGGGCTGCGCTGCGCGCCGACAGTCTCGCCGCCGCGCAGACGATCGAGCCGTGGCTCACGTCGCACGACTGGCGCCGGTTCCGCTGGCTCCGCGAGGCCGAAGCCGAGATCCAGCCATTCCATCAGCGCCATTGGTTCTCGGCGCACGCCGACCTGAGCTACGTATCGCTGAACGGCGACCTACCGGTGCGCAGTTCGCCGTACCAACACGAGGGCGTGGTCGAACGCCGAGCGCTGCTGCGCGAGCGTCTACCCGGCGTCGACGAGGTCCTACTCGGCATTCCTCCCGACGGTGCAGCCCCCGTACACCTGCTGCGCGTGGCCGGCCTGCTGTGGACCGCCCGCCGGGCGATTGCCCGTGCCGCCACCCGCCTGCCTGTCGACATGGAGTGGGACTCGGTCGGCCTGCGCGTCGAACTGGCCCGCTGACGCGACAGGGGCCGGACCCGAAGGCCCGGCCCCGTGTGTCGTTGTTCCGTCAGGTGACGGATCAGGCCTTCATCTGGCTGGTGAGGCAGCTGCTACCCGACTGAGCGAACACGTCGCCGGCCACATAGGCCTCGCCACCCGAGCCGCCAGCCGCGATGGCGATGTCGGCGTTCGCCGACTCGGCACGGATCAGCTTCAGCGCAACGAGCGTCTTTTCGGGCGTCGTGCCCAACGCAGCAATCGCCAGCGGGTAGCCAGTCGGCAGCGTGACGGTCGCACCGTTCACACGAGCGACCGCAGTGCCACTCACGGTCTCCTGGTACGGCACGCCGCCCAGAGTCGAGAACTGGGCGGTGTGCGCCTCGATGCCGACTGCGAGCACCTTGCCATCGGCTTTGCAGGTGCTGGCCTGGCTGCTGTTGTTGATGCCACGCACCGACAGCACGGTGATGGTGGCGAGGACGCCGAGAATCGCGATCACGATCAGCAACTCGACGAGGGTGAAGCCCTTGTCGCGCTTGGTCGTTGCGGTCTGTGGGGTGGTGTCAATCGTCATGGAAATGCCTCCGTGTAATGAGCCGTAAACGTCCGGTGCACCGCATCCGCAGTCGTCCTGTCCGCAGTGAAGATCGTTCGGCGGGCACCCACGCCGCGCCACGGACGTCAGTCGAATTGCCGAGCCCTTGATGATTCGCTGTCGCGCGGTTGTGTCGAAGCCCAGACGCGACAAGGGCCGGACCCGAAGGTCCGGCCCCGTGTGTCGTTGTTCCGTCAGGTGACGGATCAGGCCTTCATCTGGCTGGTGAGGCAGCTGCTACCCGACTGAGCGAACACGTCGCCGGCCACATAGGCCTCGCCACCCGAGCCGCCAGCCGCGATGGCGATGTCGGCGTTCGCCGACTCGGCACGGATCAGCTTCAGCGCAACGAGCGTCTTTTCGGGCGTCGTGCCCAACGCAGCAATCGCCAGCGGGTAGCCAGTCGGCAGCGTGACGGTCGCACCGTTCACACGAGCGACCGCAGTGCCACTCACGGTCTCCTGGTACGGCACGCCGCCCAGAGTCGAGAACTGGGCGGTGTGCGCCTCGATGCCGACTGCGAGCACCTTGCCATCGGCTTTGCAGGTGCTGGCCTGGCTGCTGTTGTTGATGCCACGCACCGACAGCACGGTGATGGTGGCGAGGACGCCGAGAATCGCGATCACGATCAGCAACTCGACGAGGGTGAAGCCCTTGTCGCGCTTGGTCGCTGCGGTCTGCGGGGTGATGTCAGTGTTCATGGGAACCTCCGGTTGTTTCCGTAAACGTCAGGTGCACCGCATCTGCAGTCATCCTGTCCGCAGAGGGAATCGTGCGGATCCCACCAGGGCCGTGCCACGGTCGTCGGTCGAATTGCCGAACCCTTGACGAATGCGGATCCTGGGCGTTCGCGAATCCGCGCTCAAGTGTCGGGACAGATGTGCCGATGAAACGTTGCGACCTAGTGGAGGCAACGGTGCGGCGGAACAAGCACAGCGAAAATCCATGGGGTGACCTGCCCGATCCGACGGGTGAGTTCCTTCCCGACGAACCCACCGACGACTGGCGCGCGGCGGCGAACGATCTACGCGACCGTGTGGCGAAGCTCGAGAACCAGGTGATGCAGCAGTACACCGCAATGGCTGCTTACGCCACCATCGCACAGAAGAACATCGAAGCGATGCAGGCCGAGACACGCAGCGATCTCGACCGCTCGCAGTCCACCACGATCGGCCTCATCGAGCGCGTCAGGCGCGAGACCACCGAGCAGGTGCACGCCCTGCGAGCCCGCGAGGCTGCTACGCCCGGCGGGCTCGACAGCGTTGCGACCGAGCGTCTGCAGATGCTCGAGCAGCGCTTCGAGGCCCTGGCGACCGCGCTCGAGCGCAGCATCAAGAACCAGTGCGTGCTGGCCGAACAACTGGCCACCCTGCTCGACGAGCGGATGCAGCGCGAGGGCTGGCTGGTGTCTTCCGGCGCCGTCGCCGACCTGTCGTTGAGGTAACGCAACCCCGTCGCTCTACGGTGGTCGGTATGTCGGCCACTCAGCCCCTCGTCCCTCGCGCGCCCACCGGCAGCGTGCGCCTGCGTGAGGGACGCGAACGCACGGTGGAACGCCGGCATCCGTGGATCTTCAGCGGCGGCATCGACACGGTGCAGGGTTCGCCTGAGCCGGGCGACACGGTGGTGGTCGAGTCGGCCGACGGCACGGCGCTCGGCCTCGGCGCCTACAGCCCAGCGTCGCAGATCCGCGTGCGGATGTGGTCGACCGATCCGTCCACCGTCGTCGACGAGGCGTTCATCGCCGAACGCGTCACGGCCGCTGCGCAACGCCGGGCCCACCTGCTCGACCCCGCGTCGCCTGTGCCGACCGACGGTGCCCGCCTGGTGTTCAGCGAAGCCGACGGCCTGCCCGGTCTGGTGGCCGACCGCTACGGCGACACCGTGGTGGTGCAGTGCACCTCGGTGGGCGCCGACCGCTGGCGCGACACCATCGCCGATGCGTTGGCCGCGCTGCCGGGGGTGGCCAGTGTGTACGAACGCAGCGATGCCGAAGTGCGCGATCGCGAGGAACTGCCGCCTCGCATCGGCGTGCTGCGCGGCCCGGCGCCATCGCCCGACCTGGTGGTGCACGAGGGGCGCTGGCGTTACGCCGTCGACGCAGCCGGCGGGCACAAGACCGGCTTCTACCTCGACCAGCGCAACGCCCGCGCTGCCATCACCCGGTGGGCCGACGGCGCCCGGGTGCTGAACGTGTTCTCGTACACCGGCGCCTTCAGCGTGGTGGCCGCCGGCAGCGGCGCGGCAAACGTGCTGAGCATCGACTCGTCGGGGCCGGCGCTCGACGTGGCCCGGCGCAACGGCGAGATGAACGGCCTCGACATCGGTGAGGTAATGGAGGCCGACGCCTTCACCGCACTGCGTGGCCTGCGCGACCGGGCCCGCCAGTACGACCTCATCGCGCTCGACCCGCCGAAGCTGGCCGCCAACGAGCGCCAGCTCGACCGCGCCACCCGCGCCTACAAAGACCTCAACCTGCTCGCCATCAAACTGCTCGCGCCCGGCGGCGTACTGCTCACCTTCAGCTGCAGTGGGGCGATGAGCGCCGAGCTGTTCCAGAAGGTGGTGGCCGGCGCAGCGCACGACGCCAAGCGCACGGTGCGCATCATCGACCGCCTGGCCCAGCCCGAAGACCACCCGGTCCCGCTCGCCTTCCCCGAAGCCGAGTACCTGAAGGGCCTCGTCCTCCGCCCCGACTGACCCCCGCCGCCTCCAGCCGCTGCCGACCCGGCCGCGATGAGCAACCTGCGCACCGGCTGCGCACACCGCTCATCTCACCCGGCCGGGTTCCTAGTGCGATGAGCAACCTGCGCACCGGTTGCGCACACTGCTCATCGCGGCCGAGTTGGGGGCGTGTTTCAGCGGTGGGCGGCGCCGGGGTTCTCCTGCACCAGTTCGATCAGCGTGCCGAAGCTGCCCTTGGGGTGGATGAACGCCACGGTGGTGCCGCGGCTGCCCGGGCGGGGCGCCTTGTCGATGGGCGTGGCGCCGGCGGCGACCATGGCGTCGAGCGCCTCCTGGCAGTTGGCGACGCGGTAGCCCACGTGATGCAGGCCCTCGCCGCGCTTCTCGATGCTCTTCGCGATGGGGCTGTCGGGACGGGTGGCGGCCGTGAGCTGGATGTAGCTGTCGGCCACCTTCACCAGTGCCTCCTCCACGCCGTCGCTGTCGACGATCTCGCGGTGGTGCACCTCGGCGCCGAAGGCATCGGCGTAGTAGGCGATCGCGGCCTCGAGGTCGCGGACGGCAATGGCGATGTGGTCGATCTCGGTGAGCAGCATGGAACCAAGTGAAACAGACGCGCGACCAGTGACGTCAAAGCGAGCATGAAGAGCATCACACTGATGCCTGGAGCCTCACCCGTGACCCCGCCCGACGTCGACCACTTCTACCGCAGCCATCGCAACGACGCCGTGCGCTGGGCCGTGGCGTTGGTGGGCGACCGGGCCGTGGCCGAGGAACTCGCCCAGGACGCACTGATCGCCGTGAGCGGTCGACTCGGGGGCCTCGACAACCCGACCGGCTATCTGCGCCGCACGGTGGTGAACCGGGCCGCGTCGTGGCACCGGTCGCACGCCCGCGAACAGCGCCGTATCCACCGGGCCGCCGCCGGGCAGCCCACCTCGTACAGCGCCGAGACCCACGAGATGCTCGGCGCACTCGCAACGCTGCCCTACAAGCAGCGCGCCGCCGTCGCCCTGCGCTACTGGGACGACTGGACCGACGAACAGATCGCCGAGGCCCTCGGCTGCGCTCCCGCCTCGGTACGGGTGCTCGTGCACCGTGCCCTGGCCACCTTGAAGCAGGAGATCGCCCGATGAACGACATGCTGACCGACACGATGAGCGACGACGACGTCATCGCCCGCCTGCGCAGCGCCCTCGACGAGGTCGCCGCCAGGGGTGGTCCGATCACGGCAGACACGCCCGACGCGTTCGACGCCTCCGTGGTGCCGCTGCTCGCCGCCTCACCCGGCCGCCGCCCGGCCCGCACCTGGATCGGTGTGGCCGCCGCCACGGTCGTCCTGATGGGCGGGGCCGGCTGGGTGCTGTCGCAGCGCACCTCGCCCGCCGCCACCGGCGCCGACACGACCCTCGAGTCGACGCCCACAGTCACCGACCCGACTGCCACCCCCGTGCCCGACACCGGCGATGCGCCGTGGTACACCGTGGGCCTTGCCGACGCCGTTCCCGGTGGCATCTCCACCGCCTCGAGCGACGACCCCAGCGGCGGATTCACCCAGAGTTGGGTGATCAACGGTCCGAACGGCGACACCACGTCGCTCGGACTGCTGATCATCGATGTGAGCTACACCGACGTCGGGCTGCCACCGGATCAGAGTCGCTACACCGAGATCGCCGCGCCGCAGGGCACGGCGTGGCTGCTCACCGACCCCGGCTCACCCACCAGCGGCAGCCCCTCCCTCGTTTGGCAACGCACCGATGGCACAGCCTGGTTCGTCACCCAGGCAGGCCTGATCGGCCCAGCCGATGCGGACGGGTCGGCGTTCGCCGAGTACGTGTTCCAGGTGCAGCGCGGCACGTTCAACGACCTGTTGAACAACCCCGACGAGCGGGCCGAGTGGGTGGGCTCCAGCCCCACCAATCAACGCACCGACTACACACAGAGTTACGCCGTGGGTGGTGTCGACACGGCGATCGTGCTGGGCGTGGGCAACATCTCGCCGTTGAACGCCCTGGCCACCGCCACCGACCTCGCCGATACATCGGTGGCCGGCAACCGCGCCTGGCGCGGCACCCAGGCCGACGGCGAGACGACCGTCGTGTGGGGGATCGACGGCTCGACGATCCCTGCCACGAGTGCAACGCCCCAGCAGTGGTGGGGCATCCTCCGGATCAGCCCGGTGCTCGGCGACCGGGTCGACGAGGTACTCGCCTCGGTCACCATCGCCACGCCGGCGAGCGGCCTGTCGACACCCGACCCCGCTGTCACCGTCGACACCAGTGCGCCGGTGGTCGACCAGGCGTCCGGCAAGCCCGCCGACGCGCCGTCGTACGTGCTCGACGACCCGGCGTTCAGCG
>JBAXSU010000087.1:0-14027 GCA_037130535.1 Actinomycetota bacterium | reverse complement strand
CTCAGCGCCGCCCGCGCCTTGAGAATGGCGGCATCCTCGTCCTCCTCGTCGCCATGCGGCCGCTCCTCGTCGATGAAGTCGGGCGGGGGCGGCTCGTCGTCCTCGTCGTCCTCGTCCTCGTCCTCGTCATCGTCCTGGTCTTCGTCGTCCTCGTCCTCGTCGTCCTCGTCGAGGAGTTCGCGGCGTTCGTCGTCGTCACGCACGGCTATCGCCTTGCCCTTCTCGATCGCCTCGTCGACACTGAGTCGGCCGAGCATGGTCATCGAACCCTGCTCGTCGATCCGTGCGATGTAGTAGAAGACGCTGTTCGTCGAGCCGATGCACTCGTACACCTCACGCACCCAGCGCGGCCCCTCGATCCCGGCGTGAAAACTCCAACTGACATCGAGCCAATCCTCGGTCTCGGCGAGCGTGCGGGCATGGAAGAACCCAGAGCCAACGAGCACCTCACCGGTGAACGTGAGGTCGTCGGTGCCGAGCACGAAGTCGAACTCGTCCACTTCGGCGGCCACCAGGATCGCCTCGAGCTCCTCCATCGAGTGGGTGGTCTCGAGCGTGACGATCTCGTCCAACGTCGAGCGCATCGCCTGCAGACACTCGCCGAGCGAGGCGTATCGCTCGACTGCCACCGGCTCGGCATCATCGACCCACGAGGTCCACCTGCTCGACCACTGCGACGACTCCACCTCACCGGCCGGGTTCTGGCGGATCTCGACCACGTCGCCCTCGTCCACCAGCACGCGCAGCACCAGTCGCCCGTGGGTGGCCTCGACCTCGGCGAGTCGAGAGGCCCTCGCCGACTGTGCCTGCGCCACCTCGGCCTTCCACGCCTGCTGCTCGAGGTTCCGTCGGGCTTCGAACCCGTACTCATCCGCAGCACGCCGAGCTGCGGCCTGCCGTCGGAATTCGGCCTGCTGCCGCTCGTGCTGCTTCAACTCACGGGCATAGGCGGCCATCGCTGCATCGGGTGTTGCACGGGCCACGCGCTCCGACGGCATGTCGCGAAGGGTCACCCAACCGTCGTCGATCTGATCGATAGTGGCCAGGTATGCCGCCGTGCCGTGCACCTGGATGTACGGCGCCCGCCAGCGGCGGTACACCAACTCGGCGAACGGGCGCCCTACCAACTCGAGTGGGGTGAACGAGCGCGGGAAGTCGTCGCCAGCGGCGAGGCCCGACTGGATCTGCACGCTGCACACCACCGCCAGCACCCGCTCGTCGTCGAGCACGGCTGCGAGGAACCGGTGGTCGCCGTCATCGTTGCCGTAGGTCGCGTAGTCGTCCTCGCGGCGCGCGTCGGCGAACTCGCCGCCGCTGTCGTCGTCCTCGTCCTCGTCGTCAGGCGACCAGACGTCGTGGTTCCTCACGTTCACCACGAGATCGACGAACGGATGGAACAGCAGCGTCAGGCCCTGCTCGGCAGCAAGTTGCGCGAGCCGGTCGACATTGGGCTGCATCTCGTCGCACTTGTCGGCCACCCACTCGGCCTCGCTGCGCTTCGACGTGGCGGAGATGCCGGAACCATCTGATCCGCTCACGACTCGCCCGGCTCCTCGTCGGCATCGAAGCGGCCCTTGCGGCCGCGCGACGTGCTGCGACTGGTGGAGAAGAGCCGCTTGCTCGACCCGTTGTCCCAGTCGCCCACGCTGAGCCGGTCGATCTCGTCGCGTAACTCGCGCATCCGGCGGTCGTGCTCGGGCAGGGCTGAGTGCAGCAGGTTGTCGGCCGCATCACCCAGCAGCCGCGCCGCAGCGTCGTAGTTGCCGCGCTCGATCTCGCGGTGCGCCTCGGCCTGCTCGCGGGCGGCACGCAGCACGAGCACCTGCTCGACCACTTCGGCATCGGCCGTGTCGGGATTGTCGCCGGCGTTCACCACCAGCGGGATGGTCACGGCGTGCAGCGACGTGTCGGCGCCCACGGCCACCCAGCGGATGACGGCCTCACCAGCGGCCACCGCCCGGGCCTCGAACTGGGGCGCCAGGCGCAGCATCGCCACCACCCGGCGGCGCTCGCCACCGTAGGCATCACCCAGCGCCACCTGCATCCCACCCGCCACCGAGGTGATGGGGAACTCGTTCAGCACGAGCAACTCCACCACGTCGGCACCGGGTCGCAGCTCCACCGACACGTTCTGCGCCACCACGCTCACCAGGCCCTCGAACTCGCTGGTGAACACCGCCGCGGCCTGGTCGGGCCCGGCGCACCAGTAGTCGTTGCCCCGGCCGGCGTTGGCCATCGCCGCCAGCAGCCCCTCGGAGTAGTCGGCACCGAACCCGATGCACGACGTGCTCACGCCCTTGCCGGCCGCCCCAAGGGCCATCGTGGCCAGGCGGTCGGGGTCGACGATGCCGTGGTTGGCCTGCCCGTCGGTGAGCAGCACGATGCGGGTGAGGGCACCCGGCCGGGCCTGGTCGTTCAACACCTCCAGTGCCTTCAGCCAGCCACCGGACAGGTTCGTGGAGCCACCCGATTGGATCTGCCGCAGCACCCTGGCGGCCCGGTCGGCGTCGTGACGGGCGAGCGGCAGCTCCACCCGTACCTCGTCATCGAACGACACGACGCCGATGCGGTCGTCGGGGCCCGCCACACGAAGCAACCCGCAGGTGGCCTCGATGACCGACTCCAACGGGCCGCCACCCATCGACCCCGACCGGTCGATCACCACCATCACGTCGATGGGCGGGCGCTGCGAGGCCGGTGCCTCGGGTGCCGTCAACTCCACCATCACGTGCACGGTGCCCTCCACCTGAAGAGCCACCACGGTGTGATCGAACTTGATGTTCGGTTGCATCTGCGCCTGCCTTTCGTCTGCGTTGCGTTGCTGATGACCAAACGCACGAAGGCAGGCGCTGTGTGACCGCAGGGCGAAGGCACGGGCTGCGCGATCGGCGATACGGTACGGGTGTTCTGGTGTACGTCGGTTGCGATCGGCATCTCAGGATGCAGGTATCTGCCCACGCCGACCGGACGGTTCTTCGCGATGCCCAACAGCGTTCGAAAGCGGTTCCAGCGCTCACTGCTGGCGTTCGCCGCCGGGTGCCTTGCCGCGTCGACGCTCGCCTCAGCGCCCGTGGATGCGGCGCCGCCCGACGCGCCCGCCACCGACCCGGCAACCATCGTGCAGGTCAGCGACGACGCAGCGCTGCAGCAGGTGCTCGACACCCTGAGCGCCCGCGGCGTGGAGCCCGAGACGGTGTGGGCCGACGGGGTGAAGGGCGTGGTGGCCGACCTCGACGCTGCCGACGTGGCCGTGCTCGATGGGGTGCCCGGGGTCGAACACATCGGCGTCGACACGGTGATGACGATCAGCACCGACCAGAGCGGCCCGCCCTGGGGCCTCGATCGCATCGACCAGGCTGCCCTGCCGCTGTCGGGCACCTACTCGTACACGTCGACCGGGGCGGGCGTGACGGCCTACGTCATCGACACCGGTCTGCGTGCCACGCATACCCAGTTCACCGGCCGGGTGCGCAGCGGGTACTCGTACGACCTCTCGGCGCCGAGCGACTGCAACGGCCACGGCACCCACGTGGCTGGCATCATCGGCGGCACCACGTACGGCGTGGCCAAGGGCGTCACCGTTGTGCCAGTGAAGGTGCTCGACTGCGACGGGTCGGGCTCCACCTCCACCGTGGTGGGCGGCATCAACTGGGTGATAGCCGACCATGTGGCGGGCACGCCGGCCGTGGCCAACCTCAGCCTGGGCGGCACCATCGATCCGACGCTCGACGCAGCTGTCAACGCCCTGATCGCCGATGGCGTCACCGTGGTGGTGGCTGCGGGCAACGAGGCCGACAACACCTGCAACTACAGCCCGAGCCGCGTGTCGGCCGCGATCACCGTCGCCGCCAGCGACCGGTTCGACGATGACGCCACGTTCTCGAACTTCGGCCCGTGCAACGATCTGTTCGCCCCCGGGGTGAACGTGCTGTCGACCTGGTTCACCAGCGACTCGGCCACGGCCACCTTGAGCGGCACCTCGATGGCATCGCCGCATGTGGCCGGTGCGGTGGCCCGCTACCTGCAGAGCAACCCCAGCGCTACGCCCGCGCAGGTATGGACCGCGCTCGACGCCGCCACCACCAAGGGTGCGATGTCGGAGTGCTGCGGCGACCCCGACAAGTTGCTGTACGTCGACGGCGCTCCGCCCGCTCCGCCTCCGACGCCACCCTCGCCACCGCCGCCCTCGCCACCGCCGCCCTCGTCTGGATACACACTGTCGCTCACCGCCGCCGGCCCCGGCGGAGGCACGATCACCTCGTCGAGCGGCGGCATCTCGTGCGGCACCACCTGCAGCGTCACCCTCACCTCGGGCACGGTGGTCACGCTGACCGCGACCCCCGAGGCAGGCTCGACGTTCTCGGGGTGGAGCGGCGCCTGCAGCGGGGCAGCACCCACCTGTTCCGCCACGATGAACTCTGCGCAGTCGGTCACAGCCACGTTCGCGGCCATTGCTGATCCCGGGTTGGCGGCCATCTCGCCGGCGCGTGTGTACGACTCGCGCAGCGGCGGCGCGCCCGTCCGCCCCGCGGGCTCCACACTCACGTTGCCCATCGCCGGCACCCCCGGCGTTCCGGCCGACGCCGAAGCGGTGGTGCTGAACGTAACCGTCACCGCCCCGCAGGCGTCAGGCTTCGTGACGGTGTACCCGTGTGGAGCGTCGGTGCCCACGGCATCGAACCTGAACTACGTCGCCGGGCAGACCGTACCCAACGCCGTGGTGGCGGGCATCGGCGCCGGTGGTGCGGTGTGCCTCTACACGATGTCGGCCACCCATCTGGTGGTCGACGTGAACGGCTACTTCCCCGCCGGGTCGGGCTTCGCCCCGCTCACCCCGTTCCGGTTGCTCGACACCCGACCCGACTCGTTCGTGGCCCCCCAGAGCGCCTCGGGCAGCAACCCGACCACCAGCGAGTCCGTGCCGTCCACCAGCGGGATGCGGGTGACGGCTGTGGGTCATGCCCGTGTCGTCGCCACCGTCGCCGACCACGCCTCGCTCGAGCGCCTGCTCGCCCACCTTGACGCTGCAGGCATCGTCCCGCTGTCGGTGTGGAGCAATGGAGTGCTCGGCGCGACCGCGGTGATCGACCGTAACCAACTGGCGCTGCTGCGCGCCGTGCCCGGAGTGCTGGAGGTGGAGGCCGACCGCGCAGTGGAGGTGACCGGTGTGCAAAGCGGTGCGCCGTGGGGCCTCGACCGAATGGATCAGGTCGACCTGCCGCTGTCGGGTTCGTACTCCTATCCGTCGACAGGTGCCGGCGTGACGGCCTACGTCATCGACACCGGGCTCCGGATGACGCAGACCCAGTTCACCGGGCGCATCACGGCGTCGTTCGCCGTCGACTTTGGTGACGGCACCGGCGCCAACGACTGCGAAGGCCACGGCACTCACGTTGCCGGCACCATCGGCGGCACCACCTGGGGAGTGGCCAAGGGAGTGTCGATCGTGCCGGTGAAGGTGCTCGACTGCGAAGGCACGGGCACCACGTCCGATGTGGTGGCCGGCATCAACTGGGTGATCTCGCACCACGTGGCCGGTGTCCCGGCCGTGGCCAACCTCAGCCTCGGCGGCACCACCAGCGTCGCCCTCGACAACGCCCTCAACGCGCTCATCGCCGACGGGGTGACAGTGGTGGTGGCTGCAGGCAACGAGTCCTCACCGTCTTGCGGTGTCAGCCCGGCCCGTGTGCCAGCGGCGGTCACCGTCGCCGCCAGCGACCGGTTCGACGAGGCTGCGGACTTCTCGAACTTCGGCAGCTGCAACGACATTTTCGCTCCGGGTGTGACGATCGAATCGGCGGGCATCGCGTCCGACACCGACACGGAGATCCTGTCCGGCACCTCGATGGCATCACCCCACGTCGCCGGTGCGGCAGCACTGGTGCTGGCCGCCAACCCGGCCGCATCACCGGCGCAGGTGTGGCAGATACTCCAGAACAACGCCGTCAGCGGCCGCATCGCCGAACATGTCGGCGACCCCGACCTGCTGCTGCACGTGCCGTCGGCATGGCAGGGCGGCCCGGCAGCCGGGTCGGTGACGACGGTGCAGGTGACCGGCCGTGGCGGAGTGCCTGCCGGCGCCGAAGCGGTGGTGCTGAACGTCACTGTCACCGAACCGCAGGGCAATGGATTCGTGACGGCGTACCCGTGCGACACGGCGCGCGATCCGAACACGTCGAACCTGAACTACACCGCTGGCCAGACCGTGCCCAACCTCGTGGTCGTGAAGCCGAGCGCCGCCGGCACGGTGTGCCTGTACACCCAAAGCGCCGCACACCTCGTGGTCGACGTGAACGGGTATCTCGCTGCAGGTTCGGCGTTCGGCCCTATCGCCCCTGCCCGTCTGCTCGACAGTCGCAGCTCGTTGGGTGCGCGCACTGCCGGCACCGTCACCACCGTGCAGGTAGGAGGCCAGGGCGGAGTGCCCACTGGCGCAACATCGGCGGTGCTGAACGTCACCGTCACCGATCCGCAAGGGCCGGGCTTCGTGACGGTGTTCCCGTGCGACACGGCGCGCGATCCGAACACGTCGAACCTGAACTACATCGCCGGGCAAACCGTCCCCAACGCGGTGTTCGTGAAACTGAGCGCCGCCGGCACGGTGTGCTTGTTCACCTCGAACTCGGTGCACCTGGTGGTCGATGTGAACGGGTCGTTCGGAGGCAGTTGAGCGACGCGTAGGGTGGCCGCATGCGGCTTCGCGAACAGACAGCGTCAGCCACCCCTGGTTCGTCGCCCGAGGCCGTTGCGACCGCTGTCGCCGGAGCTCTGGTCGGCTGGTTCGCGGGTGTGTGGATGCACCCGGTAGTGGGCGCAGTGATGGCCGCGGTCGCCGGGCTGAACGGTGCCATCTCGGGCTGGCGGCAGATCTACCCCTGGCGGCTCACGGCCGGTGTCATCGCCTTCGTGCTCGACTCCACCTGGGCCGTCATCCCCGTGTTCGGTTCGCTGCTGGCGCACCTCGGGGCAGCGCTGCGCAAGGACTCGGGCTACGAGGCATCGCTCAGTCGCCGCCGCAGCCGTCACGTCTACCAGGGCGGCCTCACGCTGAAGCCCGGTTTCGCCCTCACGGTGGGCAACGTCATCGCTGGTGCCGGCGACCTGAGCGGTGCCCGCCGTCGCCGCCTGGTGACCGACCACGAGTACGTGCACGTGTGGCAGGCCCGCTGGTTCGGCCCGTTGTACCTCGTCATCTACGGGCTGTGGGCGGGCCTCGGTGCGCTGGTGGGCATCGTGGTGTGGCTGGTGCGTGGCCGCCGCGAGAAGTTGGGCGTGGTGGTCGAGTCGGTGGCCTACTACCTGAACCCGTTCGAGTGGTGGGCCTACAGCCGCGACAACCTGTGGCCGCCGCCGGCGAAGGTGAAAGACCTCGGCTACCGGCGTGCCGTCGTGCGGCCCCTCGCCGCGACTCGCGTCGAGCGCGGCTGGTCGCCCGAGATCGTTCCCCGCGGCCCCGACGACCTCTCTCACGCGCCCACCCCCGCCGAGTAGCCCCACGGCCTAGCCCCACCGCCGCGCTCGGGGCGTTCGTGAGCGTGGACCCGGTGGGTGCGGGTGCCGGCGCACGGACGGGCGTGTGTTGGCTGGCTTCGTGAGCGTGGACCCGGTGGGTGCGGGTACAGGCGCACGGACGGGCGTGTGGAACGGGCGGCGGGGCAGGACGGGCGGGGCAGGACGGGCGGGGCAGGACGGGCGGGTTGGCTACGGTCGTGGGTCATGGCCGATGAGCTGATCGAACGACATCTGCACCTCGACACGGGCGAGGGCTCGATGGGCACCTACGTGGTGCATCCGGCCGAGGGTGGGCCGCATCCGGTGGTGCTGTTCTTGATGGACGCGCCCGGTAAGCGGCAGCTGCTGCACACGATGGCCGCTCGCCTCGCCACCCACGGCTACTACGTGATGCTGCCCAACCTGTTCTACCGCGCCACGCCGGCGTTCGAGCTCGACTTCGCCAGCACCGAGTCGTTCGAGCGGATGCGCGAGCTGATGTACGGCGTGAGCAACGCGATGGTGGGCCGCGACGCTGCCGCGCTGTTCGCGTTCGCCGACACCGACCCGGCGGCACACGCCGCCGACGCCGGATGCGTGGGCTACTGCATGAGCGGCCCGTTCTCGCTGTGCGTCGCCGCCGAGCACGCCGACCGGGTGCGCGCCGCAGCCTCGTTCTACGGCGTGCGCCTGCACGTCGACAAGGCCGACTCACCCCACCTGCGACTCGGCGAGGTGACGGGTGAGGTGTACGTCGGTGCGGCCGAGTTCGACGACTACGTGCCGCTGGAGATGATCGACCGCCTCGAAGCGGCCATGCAGGCAGCCGGCACCCGCGGTCGGGTCG
The DNA here is from genome assembly GCA_037130535.1 of Actinomycetota bacterium. Lineage (GTDB taxonomy): Bacteria > Actinomycetota > Acidimicrobiia > Acidimicrobiales > Ilumatobacteraceae > VFMC01. The sequence goes on along the minus strand of JBAXSU010000087.1, from coordinate 5,689 downwards.
AGCGCTACTGGGGACTGCACCACGGGTTCGCGTTCAACGACCGACCCGCGTACGACGCCGACGGCGACAGCCGCCACTGGGACGTGCTGGTCGACCTGTTCGACCGCACCTTGTACGGCGGAACCGGGCACGGCACCGCCGGGAGTGCCACGTGAGCGACGATGCTCCCGCGGTAGGGCCCGTCGTGTCGGTCGATCCGGTCGGGGCCGACCATGTGGCGCGCATCACGCTGTGCCGGCCGCCGCACAACTACTTCTCGCTCGAGATGATCGCTGCGGTGGCCGACGCGCTCGAGACGCTCGACGAGCACGACGACTGCCGAGCCGTGGTGCTGTGCGCCGAGGGCAAGAACTTCTGCGCCGGTGCCGACTTCTCGGGCGCAGCCGCCTACACCAGCGAGCAGTTGTACGCAGCGGCGGTGCGGCTGTTCCGTACCCGTAAACCCATCGTCGCCGCAGTGCAGGGCGCAGCCATCGGCGGAGGGCTGGGCCTGGCCCTTGCTGCCGACTTCCGGGTGGCCGCACCCGAAGCCCGCTTCAGCGCCAACTTCGCCCGGCTGGGCTTCCATCACGGCTTCGGCCTGTCGGTCACCCTGCCGCGGCTGGTGGGCGAGCAACGCGCCGCCGACCTGCTGTTCACCGGCCGACGCGTCGACGGATCAGAGGCGGTCGCCCTGGGCCTGGCCGACCGCCTTGCCGGGCTCGGCCAACTGCTCGACGAAACGGTCGCCTTTGCCGCCGACATCGCCGCCTCGGCACCACTGGCCGTCGAGTCGATACGTGCCACGATGCGCGGCGATCTGGCCGACCGGGTGGCGGCGGCAACCGTGCGCGAAGCGGCCGAACAGGCGCGGCTGCGCGCCACCGCCGATTTCGCCGAAGGCACCCAGGCGACCGCTGAACGTCGCCCGCCCCGCTTCACCAGAGCCTGATCGGCCTCGCTGCAGAAACGCCATGGGCCGGCCGAGGCTCGATGGCGTAGCCTCGGCCGTCGTGTCCAACCCCGGGTTCCGATCGTTCAGCCCCGCGCTCCAGCGGTTCTTGGTGGCGACGATCGTCAACCTGATGGGCTCGTCGGCGCTGTTCAGCTTCGAGATGATCTACTTCCACGAGGTGCGCGGCATCTCGCTGGGACAGGCCGGGTTGGCCATCGCCGCAACCAGCCTCGTGGTGGTGGCCTTCACCCCGATCGCCGGGTGGTTGTCGGACCGCTTCGGGCCGCGGCTGATGCTGGTGGTCGGGTGCCTGGTGTCGATCGCTGCCGGCTCGTGCTACATCCTCGTCACCACGTTCACCGGCGCAGTGCTGGTGTCGGCGCTTTTGGGCCTGGGCAACGCGCTGTGGTGGCCGGCGCAGCAAGCGCTGATGTCGCTGATCGTGCAGCCCCACGAACGGCCTGCCCTGTCGGCGTTCCACCGCGCGGCCCTCAACCTGGGGGCGGCGTTGGGTGGCGTGATCGGCGGCCTGATGGTGAGCAGTGGCTCGCTGTCGTCGTTCCGGTGGCTGTTCGCCTTCAACGTGCTCAGCTACCTCGTGTTCCTCACCGTCGTACCCGCGCTGCCGTCGGGTCGCGTCGAGCGCGCACCACGCCGCCAAGATCGGCCCGGCTTCCGGTTGGTGCTGAGCGACAGGTTCTTCGTGCGTCTGCTGGGCACCGACATCGCCATCGCGCTGTCGTTCGGGTTCCTGTTCTCGGTGATGCCCGCGTACGCATCGCAGTTGGGTATCGGCAACGCCACCATCGGCATGCTGTTCATGTTCGGTGCAGCTGCCGTGGTGATCACCCAGATCCCCACCCTGCGCTGGGTGAGCGGCCGACGCCGGATGCGGATGCTGACGCTGATGAACCTGTGGTTCGTCGCGGCGTTCGTGCTGATGGTGGCGACGCCCTATCTGGCGGTGGGGCTGGCGGTGGTGGTGATCGCGGTGGGGCAGGTGCTCGGCGGATGCGGTGAAGCATTGCTGGGAGCGGTGCGCCAACCGCTCACCGCCGACCTGGCGCCGCCCGAGGTGGTGGGTCGCTACTTCGGTCTGGCGGCGATGGTGTTCCAGGGATCGATGGGTGCGGCGAATGCGATGGGCGGCGCGCTGATGCAGCACTCGCTGCGTGCCGTGTGGCTGCTGCCGCTGGCGGCCGCGCTGTGCGGGGCCATCGCCACCACGCGACTCGGTCGCCGGGTTCCTACCCACGTGGTCTTCAGCCCCTGAACCGCCGCCCGGCCGTCGCCGCGGATGAGGTTCCGGCTGGTGGCCGGGCGAGCCTCCCCTTGGCTCCCGACCCGGCTCGCACCGGCCAGCGTTCTACGCACTCCCCGTTCCCGTGCTGTGGGCGGATTGATGGTGCGTCGCCAGTGGGTACGCGATCATCGGGGCGCGTGCCAGGCTCGGGTCGAGCGCTTCGCCGAATCGATGATGGAGCAGTACCGACGTGCATGAATCAACCGCCCACCACACGCCGATGTTCGGTGTGATCGAAGGTTTCTACGGCGACCCGTGGAGCCACGCGGAACGGCTGGCGTGCATCGACGCAATGGCCGGCTGGGGCGCGAACGCCTATGTGTGGGCACCGAAGTCTGAGCCGCGGCATCGCGATGCCTGGGCCGATGCGTTCACCGCGCAGGAGGTGGCGCAGTTCGCCGAGCTGACCGCCCGTGACGAGCGAGTGATGGTGTCGATCGCCCTCACCCCCGGCAGCACCGCCACCATCGACGACATCACCGCGAAGTTCGGGCCGGTGGTGGCCGCCGGGTGCCGCACGGTGACCCTGTGCTTCGACGACCTGCCGGTGCTCGATGCCGCGGCGCACCACCGCGACCTGGCCAATGCCACCGCGGCCGCGATGGATGTGGACGTGTGGTTGGTGCCCACCCACTACATGGGCACCAACTCGTCGGCGTATCTCGACACCCTGATCGATGGCCTCAGCGATCGGGTGCGGCTGATGTGGACCGGCGTGTCGGTGGTGGCCGATTCGATCCCTGCCGAACACGCCGCTGCACGGGCCCAGTCGGCGGGCGGCCGGCTACCGCTGTTGTGGGACAACGTGCCGGTGAACGATGGCTTCATGGGCGGTTACCTCCACCTCGGGCCCTACGTCGGACGCGAAGCCGGTTTGCGCGACACGGTGTCGGGGGTGCTGCTGAACCCGATGTTGTCGATGCGGGCATCGCTGCCCACGATCGAATCGGCGTGCGCATGGTGGCGGGGCGACGACCCCATCGAGGCCTGGCGCAGCGCGGTCGACCGCGATGGATGGCGAGTGCTGGCCGAGGCCACGGCGTTCCCCGGCGATGCCCATTGGCCCGGCGATCGACCCGGGAGGGAGTGGCTCGCCGCTGTTGCTGCACTCGCCGACCACGGCGACCCCGACATCGACCCGTGGATCGACGCGGCCCGCGCCGGGGCGCGCATCTGCCTCGCCGCGTGCGATGTCGTCGACGGACTCGCGTCGGGTGTGCCGCGCAAGAAGGTCACGTCGAAGTTCTTCCGCACGACCGATGTGATCCGTTGGTTGCAGTTGCCGCAGCGCACGCTCGGCGCCGGACCGCGGTTTCGTCCGGTGGTGGTGGCCGACGCCGATGGCGACTTCATGATCACGAGTCAGTGCCTGGTGTTCACCACCTCGATCGTCGAGCACTACGTCGCCGACGTCAACGCCGCGCTCGCCGAACTCGAACGCTCCGTCTGATCCGGGTCGAGTCGTTGCTGCCGACTGCGCGGCCGCTCGTCAGGCCGTCGTGGCGTCGCGTGGCGGTTTGGGGAGGAAGTGCTTCGAGATCAGCCGTGAGGTGGCGCCGGCGTCGAGCAGCATCTCCATGTGTTCGGGCGACGCGCCACCTTCCTCGGCAGGCAGATTGGCCAACAGTGCCTGCAGTTCGGGGAACGACAGGTCGTCGACGGCAAGCCGTTGGCGGATCGAAGCGATCGCCCGGTTGCGCATGTCGAGCGTGATACGGATGATGCGCCGCGCTTCGTCGGTGGACACGTCACCCTTCTCGAGGCGGCGGAGCAGTAAACACCTGAACGAGCGACAGATCGAGGGCCGGACCGTGTAGATCGAGCAGCAACCGTTGAATGCGGTGCACGGCAGCGAGAAGAACGGCTCGGCCTCGGAACCCTCGATCCTTACCGGTGTGCCCACGAGCATGGCCACATCACCAGGGCTCGGCAGTTCAACCCGACTGAAGATGGTGCCGTCACAACACATCCCACAGTCGATGCAGATGCTCTCGTCCGTGTTGTCGCCAGCCACCGCAGCCGATGCTAGCGGACCACGAGGCATCGACGACCGTCGGCTGTCTCACGCTGTGCTCCGTTCGGTGGGGTCGAATGCGCGCGAGAATCACCACCTCGACCAAGGAGGCCGCTACCTGGTGAGGTTGCCCGCGATCGTTCAGCATCAGGGGATGTGCTTCTGGCGGCGCTCGGCCTGGCAGTGGGCTCGGCGGATGCGGCTCGGCGCGGTGTCGGTCGCGGCGCTCGGTTCGCTGGGCATGGGCGCGTGCACCTCGACACCGGCCCCGACGATCCGGCCGATCACCCAGGCCACGCCACCGTCGACCTCGACGCCGGTGGTCGGGCCGACGACGACCGGCACAGTTCCGGCCTCCACCAGCACGAGCACGACCAGCACCGCTTCGACCACCACCTCTACGACCATGACGAGCACTCCTCTGGACGACAGCTACGACCCGTACGCGGGCACCCTTGCCGGCAAGCCAGCCATCGGCAGCGTCACCGACGGCGCCCTGCGAACCGCCGACGGAGGCACGCGCCACTACCGCCTGTACGTGCCGTCCTCGTTGGCGGCGGGAGAACCGGCCCCGCTGCTCGTCGCGTTGCACGGCGGGCTCGGGTCGTCGGCGCAGTTCGCCGTGAATTCCGGCTTCGACGAACTGGCCGAGGCCAACGGGTTCATCGTCGTCTACCCCGACGGCATCGGCGCTCGGCCCGACGGCTCGGGACCGCAGACCTGGAACGGCGGATACTGCTGCGGCCCCGCGGTGCGCCAGGACGTCGACGACGTCGGCTTCATCCGTCAACTCCTCGACACGCTCGCCACGGATCTATCGATCGACCCAGCCCGTGTCTTCGCCGCAGGGCACTCGAACGGGGCGATCCTGGCGTACCGCCTGGCGTGCGAGCTGTCCGACCGCATCGTTGGCATCGGCGTGCAGGCGGGCAGCCTCGGCGTCGACCAGTGCGCGCCGACGCAGCCCGTGTCGGTCATCCATCTCCACGGCACCGCCGACACCAACACCCCCATCGGCGGCGGCAAGGGCAGTGGTGTCGCCGGGGTCGAGTTCCGCCCGGCGCGTGCGGCGGTGGAGGCGTTGGCCGCAGCTGATGGGTGCACCAGCGAGTCTCGGTCGGCGACCCATCCTTCGAACCCCGACCTGACGGTCGCCACCTGGTCAGGCTGCGGCAGTGGCGCAGAGGTGCGCTACGTCGTGGTCGCCGGCGCCACACATGCGTGGATGGGCCGACCCGCTGCGTCGGCTGCTGCCGCGGCCTACGTGGGCGAGCCGTACGCGAACCTCGACGCCAGCCGCGCCATCTGGTCGTTCCTCGCCGCCCACCCGCGGGTCTGACCGGTCAGCCGCCCGGGCCGAGCCGAACGAATACCCGGCCTGGTCGTCGTCCGCAGCCGCCTACGGTGGAGCGCATGCGAGCCCCCCGACGCGCACCTC
>JBAXSU010000086.1:0-14046 GCA_037130535.1 Actinomycetota bacterium | reverse complement strand
GACCACCCGCCCCTGGTCGAGCGCGATCAGCCGGTCGCTGATCGACGACACGAGCGGGATGTCGTGCTCGATCACCACGAGGGCCGAGCCCATCTCGTCGCGGAGGCGCAGCAGCAACGGGGCGAGTGCCTCGACCTCGCGCTGGGCGATACCGCTCGAGGGTTCGTCGAGCAGGATGACGGTGGGTCGGTGAGCAACCAGGCAGGCGAGGTCGACGATGCGCCGCGTGCCGGTGGAGAGTTCGCGGATGAAGGCGCGCCGGTAGTGGCCGAGGTGCATCAACTCGAGCAGCTCCTCCACCCGCAGCGCCGAGCGTTCCTCGTCGTCGAACACGGCGGGCAGACGCACCGCCGCAGCGAGCGCGCTGCGGTTGGTGACGAACCGCTCCTGCGCCACCTGCAGCACCTCGGCCACCGTCATCTCCGGGAACAGCTTCGCGTCCTGGAAGCTGCGGCCCAGTCCGGCAGCGGCGCGGAGGGCCGGCTCGAGGTCGGTCACGTCGGCGCCGCCGAGCAGCACCCGGCCCGACACGAGCGGTGTGAAGCCACTGATCAGGTCGAACAAGGTGGTCTTGCCCGCACCGTTGGGGCCGATGAGCCCGACGATCTCGCCTCTGGCGACGGTGAACGACACGCCGCCGACGGCGCGGATACCGCCGAACGAGCACGCCACATCGACCACCTCGAGCGGCGCCGGCCCGCCGTCGTCCGCCCGCTCGACAGCAGCCACGTGGGAACCGACCGAGGCGTCCGACAGGAACACCGAGCGGAGCAGATCGGTTCGGCCGAGCAACTCGTCGGTCGAGCCACTGAACCGGATGCGGCCCCGCTCGAGAAAGTACGCCCGGTGCGCCACCGTCAGCGCCACGTTCACGCTCTGTTCGACGAGGATGACGGCCACACCCTCGTCGGCGAGGCGGCGCACCACCGGCAGCAACTGCCCCACCACCACCGGGGCGAGGCCGAGCGACAGTTCGTCGATGAGCAGCACCTTGGGCCGGGCGATGAGCGCCATACCGAGGGCCACCATCTGCTGTTGGCCGCCCGACAGGTCGGCGGCAGGTGTGTCGAGCCGCTCGCCGAGGACGGGGAACAGCTCGAGCACCTCGGCCCGCGCCTGGGCCACGCCGTCGGGATCGCGCCGACGGGTCCAACCGGCGAGGTCGAGATTCTCGGCCACGGTGAGGCCGCCGAACACACCCTGGCCACCGGGCATCTGGCTCACGCCCAGCGCGGCGATCTCGTCGGGCGGCGCGTGGGTGATGTCGCGACCGTCGAGCACCACGGCGCCACGGTCGGCCTCGACCACCCCGCTGATCGCCTTCAGCAGTGTGCTCTTGCCGGCGCCGTTGGTGCCGAGCAGGGCGATGATCTCGCCTTCCTTCACGTCGAGGTCGATGTCGAACAACACCTGCCGCTGCTCGTAGCCCACTTCGAGCTGGCGGATCAGCAACAGGTCGGCCTCACCGCGGCGACGCTGGTACAGCGCCTCACTGCGGGCCGCCGAGGCCTGCCACACCTGGGCGATGTCGGCGTCGATCACCTTGCCGACGGCGTTCAGCATGTACGCGCCGATCAGGAACAGCGGGGTGAGCACCAGCATGCCCACGCGGATACCGAGGTTCTCGGAGATCCACCCGATGAAGGGCAGCACCAGCAGGCCCGGGATGACCCACAGCGATGCAACCGAGAAGCCCGTGGCGCGGACCCGGGCGGGAATGGCCAGCGACAGCGACACCAGGATGCTCGGCCCGACGATGGCGAGCGCTGCCGTGATGACGCAGTTGATGGCCACCGCCACCACGATGTTCGGCGCCAGCGCGAACAGCACCGACAGCATCGAGGTGAACGCGGCGATCTTCGCGCCGAACTGATTGACACCGCGCATGTTGCCCGCGTACCGGCGGGTGACGACACGGGTGCCGACGATGAGCCCCACCAGTGCGAAGGGTTCGGCGATCGCCGCGGCGAAACCGCGGCCGCGCTCGTCGAGGCCGAACTCCTGCTCGTACAGCAGCGCCGCGAGGGTGGTGAAGCCGATGAGCGATGTGGCGAGGAACGGCAGGCTCCACCACAGCCGCTTCAGGCTCTCGACCTTGTGCACCGTGCGCCAGCTCTCGGCGAACGAAGGCTTGGTCTCCTCGGTGGCGACCACTTCGTCGCTCATGCCCATCGCCTGGCGTTCCCAGCGGCCGCGCACGGGTTCGCGCAGACGCAGGGCGAGCACCACGAACACCAACGTGGGCGCCACGAACACGATGAACGGCACCCGCCAGTCGAACGCATAGGCGAGCAGACCAGCGCTCAAGGGGCCGATGAATGCCCCGACGGCGTTGGCGGCACGGTGGAAGCTGTACACCCGGCTGCGCGCTTCCACCGGGTAGTAGTCGGACAGCAATGAGTTGTGGGTGGGGTCGATCACCGCTTTGCCGAGCGCGCTGCCGCTACGGGCGATACCCAGCACCACGATGCCCGTGGCGAAGCCGGTCATTCCACTGAAGAAGGCCCACATCACCGCTCCGGCAATGGCCAACGGCACCCGCGAGAACCGGTCGGCGTACTGCGCGATCGGCACCTGCAGTGCCAGCGCCACCAGCGACACGGCGGCCACGAGCGTCAGCACGCCGCTGTTGTCGAGGTCGAACGCGTCGCGGATGTTGGGCAGCAGCACCCCGAACGCCGCTCGGTCGAGTTCGTCGACCGCGTTGAGCCCGAAGAGCACCACGAGCGGGAAGGCCGACTCGCCGTGGCACAGGTCGCGCAACCACAGCATCGGATGACGCACTGCGGCCGAGGCCCGCCGGGGCCAGGGCGCCTGGTCGGTGCTCACGCGGCATCCGTCCCGGTGTCTGTGCGCGGCGCAGCCGCGACCGACGTCGGCGCGTCGCCGTCGGCCGCCGTGACCGTCGACTCGTCGACCGGGACGAGCTTGCGCACCACCAGGTCGCGAGCACGCACCCACAGGCTGCCGAGGCCGCCGGGCAGCACCAGCAGCACGAACAGCACGCCGATGCCGGTGGACAGCAACTGCCACTCCGACGAGGTGATGAACCAGCGGGTGCCGCGCAGGTACAGCGCACCGAGCACCGCGCCACCGAGCGAGCCGAGTCCGCCGATCACGGCCGAGGTGAACACCGCGAAGCTCTCGGCCGTGCCGTAGCTGGTGACCACGAACGACTGGTTGAGATACGTGTACAGCGCCCCGCCCACACCGGCCACCGTGCCCGAGATGACGAACGCCGTGAGCTTGGTGCGCACCGGCGTGATCGACACGCTCTGCGCCGACCGCTCGTTCTCGCGCATCGCCACGATCGCCCGGCCGGTGCGCGACCGGCGCAGACTGCGCAGCGAGGCGTACACCAACGCCAGCACCACCACGGTGTAGGTGTAGAAGCGGGTCGGGGTGCTCACGTCGATGCGGCCGAACAGCGGCGGCCGCTCGAACCGCTCGTCGGACGCGGGGAACCATCCGAAGAACCGGTCGCTCAACAGCCAGTACTCCACACTCAGGCCGAAGGCGAACGTGGTGACGGCCAGGTACAGGCCGCGCAGGCGCAGCGCCGGGATGCCGACGGCGAAGGCGGCCACTGCGCCCACCAGCCCGCCGAGTGCCAACCCGAGCGTGAGGTCGAGGTTCCAGCGCAGGGTGCAGGTGGCGCTGACGGCGGCGCCCAGGCCCACGATGCCCATCTGCCCGAGCGAGATCTGGCCCGCCCACCCGGTGAGCACCACGAGCGACATCCCGATGACGGCGAACACCATCAGGGCCGTGCCCTTGATGACGTAGTCGACCCCGAGCACCACCGGGAACAGCACCACCGTCATCACCCCGAGGGCGACCAGCGTCCAGCGGATGGTCGACACCCAGGCGTTGGCTCGGGCAGCGGCCGACAGCGGACGCACCTCCTCGGCTCCGCGCCAACTCGAGGTGGTGTCGCTGTCGCGCCGTGTGCTGCCCGGGCGCTGCACCAGCAGCACAGCGAACATCACCGCCGACATGATCGGGTACGCGAGGAACGGCGTATCGGCGTTCCACAGCACACCCGCCCGCAGGATGCCGAGCGCCAATGCCATGCAGGCGATGGTGGGCAGCCGCTCGAACCGGCCGATCACCAGTGCCGCGAGTGCCTGCAGCATGGTGGGCAGTCCCACAGCGCTGCCGAGCGGCACACCCGTGATGCCGCTCTTCAGGAACAGCGCTAGGAAGGCCAGTACCGCGGCGAGCGCCCACACCACGGTGTTGATGCGGCTCACCGGCACGCCCAGCATCGCTGCCCGATCCGAGCGCTCGGAACTGGCGCGCACGGCGAGGCCGAGTCGGCTGCGCGACAGGAACAGCGCCACCGCCACCATCGCAGCCGGAGCGACGATCAGCGCGATGAGGTCGTTGGCGTTGAGGATGAACCCGCCGACCGTGAGCTTCCAGTCGACCGGCGGCTCGATGCGCTCGCTGGCGAGGTTGCGGCCCCACCAGCGCGGCACGAGGATGCCGAGGAACACGAGCAACTGCGTGATGCCGAGCGTGGCCACCGTGAGCACCAACCGCGGGGCGTGCTGGAAACGGCGGATGATGCCCATCTCGACCACCACCCCGAGCACCACGGCGAGCAGCAAGCCGGCACCGAGGCCGAGCAGGTACGGCCAGCCCCAGAACAGGATGAACGCCGCGGCGAAGGCGGTGGGTACGGCGCCGAGATCGGCTTGGGCGAAGTTCACCACCCGGTTGGCGCGGTAGATGAGGGCCATGCCCATCGCCAACATGGCGTCGAGCAGACCGAGCACACCACCACGGATCCAGTTGCCCGCCGGCATCGGGAACCAGACGAGTTGGATGACGAGCACGACGACGACCGACGCGGCCGCGACGGCCCGTGTGCGATCGACGTCGCGGAGCACCCCCATGCTCGGCATGGGCCTACCGTAGCCGAGCGGCGATCGCCGCCAAGCCGGACGGCACGCAAGAACTCCCGGCGGGCACCACGACACGACGGGCCCCCGCCGCCGCTGCCAGACTCGTCGCATGACGACACGACTCACCGGCACTGGCATCTGGAGCGGCATGCTGCGGTACGGCGAGCCGGGGCCGGCAGCCGAGGCAGCCGCCGAGCTCGAGTCGCTCGGGTACTCGGCACTGTGGATCCCCGATGTGGGCGGCGACCTGTTCGGGTCGCTGGCCAATCTGCTGGGCGCCACCCGCACGGTCACCATCGCCACCGGCATCTTGAACGTGTGGATGCACTCGGCCGATGATGCCGCCGCCGCGCATGCCCGGCTCACCGACGAGCACGGGCCGCGCTACCTGTGCGGCATCGGCATCAGCCACCGCCCGTTCATCGACATGGTGAACGCACCGGGCACCTACACCAAGCCGGTCGACACGATGGCCGCGTACCTCGACGGCCTCGATGCCGCGGCCACCCCCCTCGCCGTCGCCGACCGCATGCTGGCGGCGTTGGGGCCGAAGATGCTCGAGTTGGCCCGCACCCGCACCGCCGGCACCCACCCCTACCTGGTCACCCCCGAACTCACCGCCATGGCCCGCGCCGGCATCGGCCCCGACGGCCTGGTGGCCAGCGAGGTGGGTGTGGTGCTGGAGACCGACCCGTCCAAGGCACGCGAGATCGCCCGGCTGCACCTGCAGACCTACCTCGCCCTGCCCAACTACGCGAACAACTGGAAGCGTCACGGCTTCACCGACGACGACATCGCCGACGGCGGCAGCGACCGGCTGGTCGATGCCCTCATCGGCTGGGGCGACGAAGCAGCCATCGCCGCCCGGGTGCAACAGCACCGCGACGCCGGCGCCGACCACGTGTGCGTGCAGGTGCTCACCAGCGACCCGCGGGCCCTGCCGCTCGACGAGTGGCGCACGCTGGCACCCGTCCTGCTGGGCTGATCTGCTCCGGTGGGAGACCTTCGTCCCCCACCCGACGACCGGTCGGGCCACATCGTGTTCGCACAGGAGTTCCTCACCACGGGCGACATCGACGACATCACGGCGTCGTTCGACCAGATTCGTGTGGGCTCCGACGCCTGCTTGGGCGACTTCCCTGCTGGCGAGGAAGGCCCTCAGCACCGACACCGAACCGCTGTACGGCGAAAGCGAGGTTGCAGCCCTCGTCGCCGCAGCGGTCGACCAACTCTGACGCACCACCGTCGGCACCGCCGACGCCGCGTGGTGAAGCGGTCGCTACATTCGCGACCATGGGCTACCGCCACGACCGCGACGAGATGCTGCAGGCCGCTATGCGGCTGGTGCTCGCCGATGGAGTGGGGGCCCTCACCTTCGGACGTGTCGCCGCAGAGGTAGGCGCGAGCGACCGAATGGTCGTGTACTACTTCCCCACCAAGGCTGACCTGATCGTCGCCGTGGTCACGGCGATCGGGGCACAGCTGCAGGCGACGCTCGAAACCGCATTCGGGCCCGATCCACTCGACGCCGACGAACTGATGCGCCGCGCCTGGCCGGTGCTCGCCTCGGATCGCGCCGCCAACATGTTCGCCCGCTTCTTCGAGGTGATCGGGCTCTCGCTCGCCGGCCAGGCGCCCTACACCGTGCTGGCACCTGCGTTGCTCGACGGGTGGATCGACTGGCTGGCACATCGCGTCGCGGCGCCCACGGTGGCCCGTCGGCAGGCCATCGCGGCCAGCATCGTGGCTCGTCTCGACGGCCTGCTGCTGCTGCAGAGCGTGAGCGGCACCCGCACCGCCCGGGCCGCAGCCCGCGAACTCGGTATCGCCGGCCACACCTGAGCAGCAGCGCTGCTCCGGCACACACTCGTGTCCTGGGCGAAGCGACGGCTCACCTGCTTGCCCCTCATGCCCGAGCGGGAACGGTCAGAACAGTGACCGCCCTTGTAGACGCGACTGCGTTGGCCCCCGAGTCGACGCTCGAGGCGGATCGACAGACCCATCATCGCCGCGACATCCAGGGCCTTCGCGCCGTCGCCGTGATCGTCGTGCTGCTGTTCCACGGTGGTGGATTCCTGCCCGGGGGCTATATCGGCGTCGACATGTTCTTCGTCATTTCCGGGTTTGTCATCACCCTGCTGCTGATGCGGGAATGGGCCGACCACGGCCAGATCCGCCTCATCCGGTTCGCGGTACGCCGCTTCCGCCGGCTCAGTCCACCGCTGGCGGTGACGGTGGTGGCGACCCTGCTGTGTTCGATCGTGCTGGCGAGCCCGCTCGGCCAGATGCAGATGACCACTGCCACGGCGGTGGGGGCGATGCTGTTCGCCGCCAACTTCGCCGTGCTGAAGACCTCCGTCGGCTACTTCCACCCCACGACCGAGACCAACGCGCTGCTGCACACCTGGTCGCTGTCGGTGGAGGAGCAGTTCTACTTCATCTTTCCGTTGCTGCTGCTCGTCGCGTTCGCCGCGAGCCGGCAGTGGAAGGCGCGCTGGGTGCCGGTGGCGACGATCGTGGCCGCCACGGTCGTGTCGCTCGCCGTCACCCTGCTGCCATACGTCGACGCGGCCCTTCCCTTCCACCGCACCAAGGTGTCGGCCTTCTACTCACCGGTCACCCGCGTCTGGGAGTTCGGGGTGGGTGCCCTGATGGCCCTCGCCGGCCCGGCAGGGCGCATCACCAAGCGGTGGCTGTCGATCGTCTGCGCCAGTGCAGCGTTTGCAGCGCTGACATGGAGCCTCGTGACGTTTTCGGAGCGGACCCAACACCCTGGCCCACCGACGCTCGTGCCGGTGCTCGCCACCGCGCTGCTCATCGCAGCATGTGCCGACTCGGCGACCCCCCAGGCAAGGCTGCTCGGTTCGGGCCCGCTGCACTGGGTGGGCGACCGCTCGTACAGTTGGTACCTCTGGCACTGGCCGGTGATCGTCTTCGTCGCCACCGCCGCCAGTTCCAACCGGTGGGCCCTGCTGACCGCGTCACTGGCCTCGATCGTCGTCGCCATGGTCTCGTACCGCTGGGTCGAGCAGCCGATGCGCGCCACCACACCGACGCGCTTCGCCAGCACGCCGGGCCTGGTCGTGCTGTGCCTCGGGGTGCCCACCCTGCTGGCCGGCGGACTCTGGATCGGCGTGCGCGACGGGTTCGGCAACGAGACGGTGCAGTCGTACCAGGCCGACATACTGCCGTCGCACGAAGGTTTTGAGCGTGGCTGCGGCGGCGCGCTCACGCAGGACGTCTGGTACTGGAGCAGCTGTGCCTGGCAACCGACGGGCGGAGCTGCGCCTGATGCACCGTGGATCTACCTGGTGGGCGACTCGCACGCCGACCATCTCAGCGAGGCGTTGATCGTCGCCGCCGATCAACTCGGCCGGCCGCTGCGCATCGCCACCGTCACCGCCTGCCCGCTGACCGGGCTGATGACCACCAAGGGCGAATCACGCATCTATGTCGAGGGCTGCCGCGACTACAACCGCGACGCCGTCGACTATCTGGTCGCGCAACCTCCGGGCACGGTAGTGATCTCCAGCAGCAACGCCTACTGGTCGCTCGACAGGTACTCGGCGGGCCCCGACGCCGGCTCACTCACCAACGACACCGACACCAAGCGAGCGATGTACCGCGCCAGCATGGAGCGCCTGGTGCGCACCCTCGAGGCCGCAGGCCATCAGGTGCTGGTGATGCAGACCGTCCCCAACTGGGGCGTGGGCTGGCAGCCGTTGAAATGCTCGATCGGCGACATCACGGGTGGCAACTGCTCGGCCGAGATGCCCCGCAGCGACACCGAGCAGCAGCAGGCAGTCGAGCGCGACCTCACTCGAGCGGCGGTCGAGGCCGCTGGGGGCCAAGTGGTCGAACCGCGAGACGCGCTGTGCCCCGACGGCACCTGCCGCACCGAGACGGACGGAAGGGTGCTCTATCGCGATGAGACCCACCTGTCGCGACCGGGATCAGAACTGCTCGCTCCCCTCTTCGTGAGCGCGATCAGCGACGCGAACTGACCTCGGGTCAGCGGCCCTTCCAGACCGGCGGACGCTTCTGGGCGAACGCCGTGGCGCCCTCACGGGCATCTTCGCTGGCGAACACCGGCATGGTGACCTGGCCCACCCGCTGGGCGGTGTCGGGGCCGACCTCTTCGCGCATCAGCAACTTCGTCGCCTGCACGGCGAGCGGACCGTTGGCGTTGATGAGGGCCGCCAACGCGAGCGCACCATCGAGCACCTGATCGGCCGGCACCACCCGGTTGATGAGGCCCAGTTCGAGGGCCCGGGCAGCCGAGATCGGCTCGCCGGTGAGGCCCATCTCGAGCGCCACCTGCAGCGGGATGCGGGTGGGCAGTCGGGTGCCGCCACCGGCAGCGACCAGACCACGCTTCACCTCGGGGATACCGAAGCGGGCGTGCTCGGCCGCCACCACCAGGTCGGCGCCCATCATCACCTCGAAGCCGCCGGCCAGGGCTGCGCCGTTCACCGCAGCGATGACCGGCTTCGGGCACTCGCGCAGGGCAGCGAACGCCTTGCCCACCGGGGCCACGTCTTCGCCCGAGGCGAACGCCTTCAGGTCCATACCGGCGCAGAAGATCTTCTCGCCCGCACCGGTGACGATGATGGTGCGCACCTCGGGGTCGGCGACAGCAGCGGCGAGCGCGTCGCACAGGGCTTGGCCCAGCGCGCCGTTCAGCGAGTTGCCGGCCTCGGGGCGGTTGAGGGTGACGACCAGGGCGCCGTCGCGGTGTTCCGTGAGAATGGTCATGCGCCTACTCTGCCACCGCTGGTGACACGACGACCATTCGGCGTGCCGACCGGCACCGGCGAGTTCCCGTGCGCCATTCGGCTTCGGCGCCGGTTGGGCACCCACCAGCGTCGCCGACGAGAATCGGACCCGTGAGCGATCAGCAGGCAGGCGAAGCCGGCGACCTCGGCGAGGTACACCTCGCCCAGTTCAACATCGCCCACCTGCGCCACCCGATCGGCCATCCCGACACCGCCAGCTTCGAAGCGCTGATCGACGAGACCAACGCCCGCGCCGAGGCGAGCCCCGGGTTCGTGTGGCGCCACGGTATCGATTCGCGCAACACCGACGAGACCGCCTACGCCGACCCACTGATGCTGGTGAACGCGTCGGTGTGGGAGTCGCTCACTCAGTTGCGCGATTACGCCTATCGGGGTTTCCACCGCGACGTGTATCGGCGTCGCAGCGAGTGGTTCGACCGGTCGGCCGCCGTGATGTGGTGGATCCCCGCCGGCACCATTCCCACGATGGCCGAGTGCAAGGCGCGGCTGGCGTTCTACGAGGAATTCGGCACGAGCGCCTACGGGTTCGGTACGGGCGAGCGCCACCCGCAGCTGGTGATGCGCCGTCACACCCTCGACGACCCGGTGGTGGCACCGATGCTCGACCGCCTGAACGCCGAGTTGCGCGCCGCGATTCCTGAGGGCGGCACCAACTTCTTGTCGCTTCCGGCCGAGCACGTGGCCGACGACCAGGGCACCTTCCTGGTGGCCTGGCTCGACGGGCAGCCCGCCGCCTGTGGCGCCTGGCGGCGCATCGACGATGTGACAGACCGACCCGACACCGCCGAGATCAAGCGCATGTGGGCCGACCCGGCGGTTCGGGGCCAGCGACTCGGCGCATCGGTGCTGGCCACCCTCGAGACCAGCGCCCGGGCCCAGGGCATCACCGAACTGCGACTCGAGACCGGCGAATACCTCACCGCCGCCGTGAGACTGTACCGGCGGTTCGGCTTCGCACCCTGTGCCCCATGGGGCGAGTACGTGGGCGTCGAGCACTCGTACACGATGGCCAAGGCGCTCAGTTCACCCGGCTGATCACCTCGTCGCCGTAGCGGGCCAAGGCCGCCGCGGTGTCGCGGTAGAACAGGAAGGCCGGCAGGATGACACGCGAGGTGCCGATATCGGCCAGCGCCTTCACCTCGTCGAGCGCGTTCGTGCCGATGGCGCCGTTGCCGGCCGTGGTCATCTCGATCGCGTCGGGATCGCGGCCGTGCTGACGAGCCGTGTCGCGGGCGAGGTCGAACGAGCGGGCCAACTCCTCGTGGGTTCCCTTGCCGGGGAAGAAGCCGTCACCGAGGCGGCCTGCCCGTCGCGCGGCCACATCGGTGTGACCGCCGATGTGGATGGGCACCGTGCCGTTCACCGGCTGGGGCCGCATGACGCACTCGTCGAAGTTCGCGTACTCGCCGCGGAACGTGGCCTTGTCGTCGCGCCACAGGGCACGCATCGCCTCGACGTACTCGTCGTTGCGCCGGCCACGATCGGCGAACGGCACACCGATGGCGTCGAACTCCTCCTCCAGCCAACCGACGCCGATGCCCAGCTCGACACGACCGCCCGACAGGTGGTCGAGCGTGGCCACTTCCTTGGCCAGCACCACCGGATTGCGCTGCGGGAGGATGAGGATGCCGGTGGCCAGGCGGATGCGCGAGGTGGCGGCAGCCACGTACGACAGCCAGATGAGCGGATCGGGGATGGGCGACTCCTCCGGACCTGGCATCTTCCCTGACGGGTCGTACGGATAGGCCGACTCGTAGCCCGACGGCACGACGACGTGCTCGACGGTCCACAGCGACTCGAAGCCGGCAGCCTCGGCCGCCTGGGCGAAGGTCGCCGCCTTCACCGGATCGGTGAACGGACCGGTGTTGGCGAACACGATGCCGAACTTCATACCGGACTTCATGATGGCGAGCCTTTCGTCGGTGGAGCCCTGATCATCGCGTACTGCCGCCACCGTGAGCAGGGTCGCGAGAGCGGTGCCGCTGTACCGTGCCGCAATGAACTTCGACGTCGACCGCACCGACTTCCACCGCACCCGCCTGGTCGAACCGGCCACCCGTGAACTGAACGACGGCGAGCTGAACGAAGGCGAGGTCGAGATGGAGGTCGAGTCGTTCGCCTTCACCGCCAACAACATCTCGTACGCCTCGGCCGGCGACTTCCTCGATTACTGGGGCTTCTTCCCCACCGACGCACCCTGGGGTCGCATCCCGGTGATGGGCATCGGTCGCGTCACCCGTTCGGCCAACCCCGACATCGCCGTAGGCGGCCGCTACTTCGGCTTCTTCCCCATGACCGACCGCCACATCGTGCAGGCGTCGCCCAGCGGCGACGGCTTCGTCGACCGAGCCGAGCACCGCGCCAAGCACGCTTCGGCCTACCGCTCGTTCAACCGGGTCGACGACGACCCGGCCTATCACCCGGCCACCGAGGGCCAGTACCTCATCGCCCGCGGCCTGTTCATCACATCGTTCCTCGTCGACGACTTCCTCGGCGAGCAGGGGTTCTTCGGCGCCGACCAGGTGATCGTCACCAGCGCGTCGAGCCGCACCTCCATCGCCCTCGCCCACCGCCTCCAGCAGCGCGGCGGCATGCATGTCGTCGGCCTCACCGCCGAGCGGAACCGACCCTTCGTCGAGCAGCTCGGTCTGTACGACGAGGTGTTCTCCTACGACCGGATCGACTCGATCGACGCGACGCCTATGTCGGTCGTGGTCGACATGGCGGGCAACGCCGAGGTGCTCGGCCGGGTTCACGCACATGTCGACCCGAACCTCGCCTACTCGTGCCAGGTCGGGGCCACGCACTGGGATGCCGGCGGGTCGCCCGCCGCCATGGCCGGGCCTGCGCCGAAGTTCTTCTTCGCCCCCACCCAGATCAAGAAGCGCTCGCAGGAATGGGGCCGTGATCGGTTCGAGCGTGAGGTCGCCACGGCGCTCGCCGGCTTCATCGACCATGCCGCCGGCTGGATGCGCATCGAGCGATCGAGTGGCCCCGAAGCGGTGGAAGCCGTCTACCGCAGCACCCTCGAGGGCACCGGCGACCCGGCCGTCGGGCACATCGTGTCGATGAACAGCGCCGTGTCGACCGCTCAGTAGGGATCGACCGGCAGGTCGACGTCGGCCTTCACGCCCATGCGCGCCCCGGCCGACTGCCGCCCGGCACGGACCGGCTGCAGGTCGCCCACCAGACCGAGGCCGAGCGGCGGCATGTTGCCGTATACGGTCTCGATGTTGCTCGTGTTCACCTGGTAGGTCTCGTGATAGATGCCCACCGACCCGTTGTCGCGCACCATCGTGTTGAAACGTCGCCACGCGGGCAGGTGCAGGTGCTCTCCTGCCCGGGCGTACTGCTCGAGCTGGGCGAACGACCGCCAGTACTGCACCAGCAAGATGGTGCGGCCCGACACGAACGTCTTCGGGCTGCCCAGCAGGCCGAGCGACCGGTCGCGGTGCAGCTCGCCCAGCATCACACCCATCGCCTTCACCACCGGCGCCCACTTGCGCACGTTCCACAACTGGTTGATGCGCATCCCGATCACGAACACCACCAGTTCCTGGTCGGGCTCGAGCACCGCGGTGTAGCGGCCCTTGTTGATGGTTGCCATGACGCCTCCCTGATCGACCGGGGCCGTGCTGCCCCATATGTGAACGCTGTATACATAGCCAGATGATGTGAGCGGTGTCAACATGGAACTGTGACCGAGTCGCACTACCACCACGGCAACCTGCGCGCCGAGTTGCTCGCCCACGCGCTGCGACGGGTGCGCCAACACGGCCCGGGCGCGCTCGTGCTACGCGATCTGGCCAAGGACGCCGGCGTGTCGCCCGCCGCCGCCTATCGACACTTCGACACCATCGATCACCTGCGCGCCGAGGTTGCCCGGCTGGCCCGCCAGGAGCTCGCTGCGGCGATGCTGGCCGCCCGAAACCGCACCAGCCGCGGCCGCAACGCCTCACTGCGCCGGTTCGAGGCGATCGGCCGGGCATACGTGCGCTTCGCGGTCGACGAACCCGGATGGTTCGAAACAGCATTCGTCAAGGACACCGTGCTTCCCACCACACCCGAGGACCCCGCCGCGTGGGACGTGCTGGTGGGCGCCCTCGACGAGATGGTGGCCGATGGCACGATGCCGGCCCGCTACCGCGAATCGGCCCCGCTGGTGGCGTGGGCCAGCGTGCACGGACTGGGCGCGCTGCTGTCGAGCACGACGCAACGACCCGACGGCACCCCGGTGGACGCGGCGATCGACGATGTGGTGGCCGGCGTGGTGCGGGCCCTCGGCATCAGCCGTTGACCGACGGCAGCACCCCGCGCGCGATCGCATCGAGCAGCGCAGC
>JBAXSU010000085.1:0-14135 GCA_037130535.1 Actinomycetota bacterium | reverse complement strand
TCACCGTCGAACACCCGAGCCGTTCCCTCGAACTGCTTCTGGTCGTCGGTGAGGCCGGCAACCTTCACGACGGCGCCCTTCGGGGCGAGCGAGCCGGACAGGATGACGATGCCGCCCTCGGCGTGGATGGGCTTGTCGAGCGGGTGCACCACCACACCGTCGGGGGCAGGCGGGTTCAGCTCGGCGAGGTTCTCGGCCATTGTCTTGCCGGTGACGGTGAGGCAGTCGCCGTGCAGCAATCCACCGTCGAGCAGCATCTTCAGCACCACCGGCACACCGCCGATGCGGTCGAGGTCGCTCATGTGATAGCGCCCGCCCGGCTTCATGTCGGCGATGTGCGGCACCTTCGCGGCGATGCGGTTGAAGTCGTCGAGATGCAGTTCGACACCGGCCTCGTTGGCGAGGGCGAGGAGGTGCAGCACCGCGTTGGTCGACCCGCCGAGTGCCGACGTGATGGCGATGGCGTTCTCGAATGCCTTCTTGGTCATGATCATCCGCGGCGTGATACCGAGGCGGAGCAGGTTCACCACGGCCTCGCCGGCACGGCGAGCGTCGTCTTCGCGACGGCCGTCGACGGCAGGCGGCGATGCTGTGCCGGGCAACGACATACCAATCGCCTCGGCGATCGAGCTCATCGTGTTGGCCGTGAACATGCCGCCGCACGCACCCTCGCCGGGGCAGGCGTGCCGCTCGATCTCGGTGAGCTCGTCTTCGGTGATGGTGCCGAGTGCGCACGCGCCGACGGCCTCGAACACGCTGGTGATGTCGAGGGCCCGGCCGTCGTACTGGCCCGGCAGCGTGGAACCGTTGTAGACGAACACGCTGGCGAGGTCGAGCCTGGCCGCCGCCATCAGCATGGCCGGGATGCTCTTGTCGCAGCCGGCCAGGCCGATGAAGCCGTCGAGCCGTTCGGCATGGACGACGGTCTCGACGGAGTCGCAGATGACCTCACGGCTGACGAGCGAGGCGCGCATGCCCTCGTGACCCATGCTGATGCCGTCGCTGACCGTGATGGTGCCGAACTCCATCGGGAAACCGCCTGCGGCGCGCACACCGACCTTGCTGAACTGGGCGAGTTTGCGCAGCGTCATGTTGCAGGGCGTGACCTCGTTCCATGCCGAGGCGATGCCGATCTGCGGCTTCACCCAGTCGTCGTCGGTCATGCCGACCGCGCGAAGCATGGCGCGTGCCGGCGCCTTCTGGATGCCGTCGGTGACGTCGCGGCTTCGGGGCTTGATGTCGACTGGGGTGTCAGCGATTTCGGACATGGCCACACGTTACCGCTGCGGCCGGAGTGGCTACCCTGCCGAAGATGACCGATCCCGCCGTCACGCCCGACGACATCGCCGCCGCGCTGCGACGCACCCGCCACCACCTCCGACGCACCCCGGTGCTACCCGTCGACGCCGGCGAACTGGGCCTGCCGACGGCGTCGATCCTGAAGCTCGAACTGCTCCAGCACACCGGCTCGTTCAAGCCGCGGGGCGCGTTCAATCGCATCGTCGCCGCGCAGGAGGCGGGTGAGGTGCCCGCTGCCGGCCTCATCGCAGCCTCGGGCGGCAACCACGGCGCCGCCGTCGCGTACGCAGCGGCGCGACTGGGCCTGGCCGCCGAAGTGTTCGTGCCGTCGAGCAGCCCGCCGCTGAAGCGCGACCGCATTGCCTCGTTCGGCGCCACGGTGCACGTGGTCGACGGGCTGTACGACGATGCCCAGTCCGCTGCCGATGCCCGCCAGGCCACGACCGGCGCCCTCACCGTGCATCCGTACGACCACCCGCTCGTGGTGGCGGGGCAGGGCACCCTCGCGGCCGAACTCGACGAACAGGTCGACGGCTACGACACGCTCGTGGTGGCCACCGGTGGCGGCGGCTTCACGGCTGGGCAGGCCGCGTGGGTACGCGACCGGGTGAAGGTGGTGAGCGTCGAGCCCGAGACCAGTCGCTGCCTGCACGCCGCGCTCGAAGCCGGTGCTCCCACGCCCGTCACCGTGGCCGGTCTGGCGTCGGATTCACTGGGCGCACGCCGCCTCGGCGACGTGCCCTGGTCGATCGTGCGCAACTTCGTCGACGTCGCCGCACTGGTGTCGGACGACGAGATCCGTGCCGCGCAGCGCGCCCTGTGGCAGCACCTCCGCCTCGTGGCCGAACCCGGCGGTGCTGCCGCCTTGGCCGCACTGCGATGCGGTGCCTACGTGCCCGAACCAGGTGAACGAGTGGTCGTCGTGGTGTGCGGCAGCAACTGCGACCCCGCCACCGTCACCTGAGGCCTCAGCCCCAGACGCGCGTCACCGACGCCGGGTGCAGACGCAGCACCACGATGTCGTCGTCGGCCCACAGCGCGCGCAACGCCGCGTTGCGCTCGCCGGTCTCGTAGCGGTCGATCATCGCGTGCGTGGCCTGCTGGCCCGGGTCGTCGACGACGGTCACGGTGCCACGCACCATGTAGCCGTCGTTGTCGCCCGGCAGACCACCCACCGCAAGGGCGGCCTGCGGGCGGGCGAGCAGGTTGCGGGTCTTGCGCGACCCACGGTCGGCGATCATCACCAGGTCGTGTCCACCGCCGTGGGCCACCGCCACGTCGTACCAGATGGGCACGTTGTGGGGCACGCCGTCGGCACCGATCGAGGCGAGATAACCGAATCGCGGGGCACGCAGGAACTCGAGCGCAGCATCAGTGAACATGGGCAACCTCCGTCGGTTGGTCGAGTCGGGCAATCGGATCGGTGAGTCGGGGACGGGCGACGGCGAGCACCGCGAGACAGGCGCCGAGCGACACACCGCTGGCCACGGTAACCGCCCGCAATGACCAGTGATCGGCCAGTTCGCCCTGCAGCAGCACGCCCACCGGATAGGCCATGCCGAGTACGAAGTTGTTCACGATCATCGCCCGGCCGCGCACCTCGGCCGAAGCCGAGCGTTGGGTGATGTTGGTGCAACTCGACAGCGTCGCCATGTAGCAGCCCGCCAGCACCACCAGCATCAGGGCCGCCGACCACAGCGCCGGCGCCAGTCCATAGAGCACCAGGACCGGCGCGGTGACCACCGAGGCGGTGCGTAGCACCCGCCGGGTGCCCCAGCGCGCCACGAGCGATCCCATCGACGCACCGGCCACCACCGCCCCGATTCCCTGGGCGGTGACCAGCAGGCTGGTGCCGTGCTGATCGGCGCCGAACACGTTGGTGGCCACCTGTGCCGACAACCCCATGAACGGCGATCCGAGGAATACGGCCAGTGTCATCACCGGCAGCATCGCCCGCACCGCAGGAGTGACGCGGACGAACGCCAACGCATCGCGTACCGCCACCCGCACGGTGCGCTTCACACCGACCCGCCGTGGCACAGGCGCGGCAAGCACCGCGGCGATGACCGCCAGGAAGCTGGCCGCGTTCACCCACAGCGCCGTGGGTACCCCACCGACTGCTATGGCGATGGCCGCTGCTGTGGGGCCGAGGATGCGGCCGAGGTTCCACTGGGTACTTGCCAAGCCGATGGCCCCGACCAGGTCTTCGGGTGGCACGAGATCGGGCAGGATCGCCTGGAACGATGGCCAGCTGATGGCCGACGTGCAGCCGCCCAGCAACGACAGCAGGGCCAGACGACCCGGTGTCGCGTGCCCGCTCGCCACCAGCATCGCCACCGTGGCGGCCACCACCGCGAAGCCTGCGTTCGCGAAGGCGATCACCTTGCGGCGGTCGAAGCGGTCGGCCATCGCGCCACCGACCGGGCCGAGCAATGCGGTGGGCACGAAGCCGGCCGCCGCCACGAGGCCCGAGGCCCCGGCGCCCGAGGTGTCGGCCACGTAGTACGACAGCGCTGTGGTCTCCATCCAGGTACCGATGTTCGACACCAGTGCACCGGCCCACACCAGCAGGAAACCCCGGTGCCGGAACGGAGCGAACGACCGGGCGACCATGCGTCGGCCACCCTAGCGACCGCACTCCGACACGCCCGAACGACGCCCGAACGACAAACGCCGCAGGCGAGTGGCCTGCGGCGTCTGATGCGGCGGGGAGTGGAGCTGAGGGGAATTGAACCCCTGACCTCTTCATTGCGAACGAAGCGCTCTGCCAACTGAGCTACAGCCCCGATGTACGGACTGCGAGCGTAGCGTCAGCGTCACCGCTCGCCACATCCCGCCGACCGTTTGCCGGACGACGACCTCAGGCTGCGTTGAACCAGCGGACGTCGCTGTACTGGCTGTCGCGCTCGTACTGACGCAACTGGGCGAGCTTGTAGCAGTAGCCGCACAGCGACACGAACGACAGGGCGAACGCGTACACCATGCCCGACGACTTGGTGGTAGCCGCAAGAAACAGCGTGAGCACTGTGGCCATCGCCAGGACGAACAACACGTTGGCACGGCGACGACGCATGGCCTCGCGGCGGCTGACATGACGGGCGGGGGCACGGCGCTGACCGGCCACCATGGCGTCGCGATCGCTGCGGCGCTGCAACTCGCCGGTGTAGGAGGGTTCGCTGTCATACCCGGCAGCTACGGCGTGCGAACGCTGGCCGACGCTGCGCTGGGCGGGCGCCTGCGCCAGCGGGCGTGCCATCGACCGCATCGGAGCCATCGAACGGGTGGGCACCGACTTCTGCAGGGTCGACAGCTGACGACGGAAGTCGGTGACCGACGAACCAGGCCGGTTGTCCATGCGCGAACGCAGCAACGGCGGAATGAGAACAGCCGCCCACGCGGCTGCCACGGCGAGCAGAACGATCTTGGTCATGATCAGCGAGTCCCCTGCTGGTAGGCGGTGGGCTGGATGGTGACAGTTCGGGTCATGTGAGGTTTTTGCCTGGGTGTCGGCCGGTTGAACGGAACGTGACCGGTCGGAACGAAGAACGTTACGATTCTACTACATTCGTAACGGGGTTCGACACATCCTGCGCAGGATCGTTGTGACCCGGGTCACCAACTCGGCGGTATACCCCCGAGCGCCCACCGGTTTTCTCCCACAGCGCCAGGTCGCCGATCACCATGGCGCGGTCGGCCGACTTGCACATGTCGTAGATGGTGAGGGCAGCGACCGCGCAGGCATGGAGGGCTTCCATCTCGACACCAGTGCGGTCGACACAGTCGACATTCGCCTCGATGGCGATGTAGTCGTCGCCGATCTCGAAGTTGATGTTCACTGCGCCGACGAGCAGGGGGTGGCAGAGCGGAATGACATCGCTGGTGCGCTTCGCGGCCTGGATGCCAGCCACCCGAGCGACGGCCAGCACATCGCCCTTCTTCACCTCGCGGTTGGCGATGGCAGCGGTGGTAGCGGGCTGCATGAACACCTTGCAGCGGGCAACGGCACGGCGATGCGTGGGCTCTTTGGGAGTCACGTCGACCATTCGGGCCCGACCCATCGGATCGAGGTGGGTGAACTCGAGGTCGCTCATCGCCAAAAAGCGTACAACTCCGCCCCGCTACCCCCCGGGGATGGCCGGTCAGCCGCCGATTTGGCTCATGGTGCGCTTCGGGCGCACGAACGTGACCTGGTTGATCTGGTGGCCGGCCCACTTCGTGCCGACTGCCCGCTGGATCTCGGCCGCCAGGGCATCGTCGTCGGCGCCACCACGCAACAGGGCGCGGAGGTCGAACTCGGTGGTAGCGAACAGGCAGGTGCGGAACTGGCCCTCGGCGGTGAGGCGCACCCGGTCGCAGTCGCCGCAGAACGGTTTGGTGACCGTGGGGATGACGCCCACCGTGCCCCGCCCGTCGAGGTATCGCCACCGGTCGGCAGGGGCGGTGCCACGGGCCGGCATCTGCTCGAGCGGGTAGACCGCACCGATGGCGGCGACGATCTCGTCCTGGCTGACCACCTTGTCGTGCATCCAGTGCCCGGTGGCGTCGAGCGGCATGAACTCGATGTAGCGCACCTCCACGTCGCGCTCGCGTCCGTAGGTGGCGAGCGCGACGATCTCGTCGTCGTTCACCCCGCGCTCGATGACCGCGTTGATCTTCACCGGGGCGAAGCCAGCGTCCTTCGCGGCCTCGATGCCGTCGAGCACGCGCACCAGTTCGTCGCGTCGGGTCATCTGCAGGAACCGGTCGCGGCGCAGCGTGTCGAGGCTGATGTTCACGCGGTCGAGACCAGCCTGGCGCAACTCGTCGGCGAGCAGCCGGAACGTGGCGCCGTTGGTGGTGATCGACAGATCGGGCTTCTTGCCGGCGAGCGGCGACGACGAGTGATCGGGCACCCGCAACTGCGCCAACTTGTCGACCAGCACGGGCAGGTGCGCGCGCACGGTGGGCTCGCCACCGGTGAGCCGCAGGCCGTCGACCTCGAAGCGCTCGACGAACACACGGGCCAGCCGTTCGAACTCTTCGAACGTGAGCACGTCGGCGCGGGGCAGCCACTGCATCCCTTCCTCGGGCATGCAGTAGGTGCAGCGGAAATTGCACCGGTCGGTGACCGAGAGGCGCAGATCGCGAATGGTGCGTCCGAACGGATCGATGAGATCCATAGTGGGTCAGCCTAGGGCCACAGGGCGATCACGTCGACTGGGCCACCGACTGCAACACCGTCGCCGTCGGGCACCACGGCCAGGGCCGTGGCTGCGGCCGTAGCCACCAACTGATGACTGCCCTGGCCACCCACGGGTCGGACGTGGTACCGACCGTCGGCCCCGAACGCTCCCTGCACACGGGCGTAGTGGGTCTTGCCGTCGGGCTTGCGGCGGATGGCCTCGTCGGCCACGGCCAGCAGTCGCACCTGCCCGTTGTCGGCGTGACCCATCATCTGCCGCAGCCCCGGTCGGGCGAACAACTCGAAGCTCACCATCGAGCTGACCGGGTTGCCCGGCAGTCCGAACACCGGCACCCCGCGACCGTCGGTGGCAGCGAGCACTCCGAACGCGAACGGCTTGGCCGGCTTGATGGCGATCTGCATCCAACGCATCTCGGCGATGCGGCCGAGCACGGCCTTCACCACGTCGTAGTCGCCCATGCTGACGCCGCCGCTGGTGACGATGGCGTCGCACTCGGCAGCGGCCCGCCGCAGGGTGGCCTCGAGCACCGCTTCGTCGTCGCGCACCACGCCGTAGTCGACGGCCTCTGCGCCCGCAGCGGTGATCATGCCCAACAGCATCGTCTTGTTGCTCTCGCGGATCTGCCCTGGCCCCAGCGGTGCACCGTCGTCGACGAGTTCGTCGCCGGTGGACATGACGGCCACCCGCGCCCGCGGCACGACCAAGAGGGTGCGCACGTTCACGCTGGCCAGCACACCGGCCACCGGCGGGGTGACGACGGCACCCGGAGCGAACAGGGGCGTACCGGCGTGAACGTCATCGCCCACCGTCCGCACGGCATCGCCGGGCTGGACACTGCGTCGCACGAGCACCCGGGCCCCACCGTCGAGCCGTTCGGTGTCTTCCACCATCACCATCGCGTCGGCCCCGGCCGGCACCGGGGCACCGGTCATGATGCGAATGGCCTCACCCGGCGCCAGCACGCGGTCGGTGTGCGCCCCGGCGGCCACCTCGCCCACCACCGTCAGCTCCACCGGCGCAGCGGCCACATCGGCAGCGACGACGGCATATCCGTCGACGGCCGAGTTGGCGAACGGCGGCACGTCTTCACCCGCCACCACGGGTTCGGCGACGACGAGCCAGGTGGCATCGGCCAGGGCGACGCGCCGCGTGGGCAGCGCCGGGCACTGCCCGAGCACGAACTGGAGGGCCTCGCTCTCGTGGATCACATCGGGCACGGTAGCCAACCGCCGAACGGGTGGCACACTGGGCCGGTGAGCACGTCGCCCGCCTACACCGCATTTCCCGCCGACGGGCACACGGCGCGGTGGACCACCTGGAACGGCGACGGCGACGAGACGCTCACCATGGCGTGGGAGAACGAGGCCTGGACCGTGTCGGGCATCGTGAGCCGCGAGCGGGTGCAGTACGTACTGCGCCTGTCGCCCACCTGGCAGGTGCGCCAGTTCATTCTGTTCCGCGACCTCGACGAACCCGATCTGTGGTTGGTGACCGATGGTGGCGGCCGCTGGGGCGAGATGAACGGCGCCCATCGTGTGGAACTCGACGGCTGCTACGACATCGACCTCGACTGCACCCCGTTCACTCGCACCCTGCCCATCCGGCGCCTGCCACTCCACGTGGGGCACACGGCCGACATCTCGGTGATCCGCGTCGATGTCGAGACGCTCGAGGTGGTGGTCGAACCGCAGCGCTACACGCGCCTCACGTCGCACCGCTGGGCGGTCACCCGCGGCGACAGCGGCTGGTCACTGGAGTTCGATGTCGACGAGCACGGACTGGTGCTCGACTACCCGGCGTCGTTCCGTCGGGCCTGAACCGCATCGGCCAGATACGGAAGCAGTCGCGGGCCGATGACCGGGTCGGCGAGACCGATCTCGATGACGGCGGTGAGCCAGCCGAACGGGTTGCCCGTGTCGTACCGCAGGATGTCGCTGACGATGCCGTGGAACGGGCTGCGTGCCGCCTGGGCGCGCATCGCGTCGGTGAGCTGGATCTCGCCACCGCTGCCGGGTTGCACCCGCTCGATCTCGTCGAACACGTCGGGCGTGAGCACGTAGCGGCCGATGATGATGAAGTCGCTCGGCGCATCGGCGGGCTTGGGTTTCTCGACCATCGAACGAACAGCGATGACACCGTCGTCGCCCAGCGGTCCGCCCGGCTCGATGACGCCGTAACTGCCCACCTGGTCGTGTGGCACCTCCTTCAGGCCCACCACACCACCGCCGGTGCGCTCGCACAGTCGCGCCATCTGGTCGAGCAGGGCCGACGACCCCATCAACTCGTCGGGCAGCAGCACAGCGAATGGTTCGTCACCCACGGCCTCACGGGCGCAACCGACTGCGTGGCCGAGGCCGAGGGCCTGATCCTGATAGGCGAAGCTCACCCGCACGTGGCGGCCGATGGCCTCGAGATGGTCGGCCATCTGGTCGCGGCCCGAACCGCGCAGTTTGGCGATCACCTCGGGCTGGGGCTGGAAGTACGCCTCGATCGCCGGCTTGGCGTGGCTGGTGACGATGACCATGTGGTCGACACCGGCACCGACCGCCTCGTCGATGATGAGCTGCAGTGCCGGGGTGTCGATGATGGGCAGCAACTCCTTCGGCACCGCCTTGGTGGCGGGGAGGAAGCGGGTACCCATACCGGCGGCGGGGACAACAGCGGTTCGGACGCGCATTGCGAACACTCTACGAAGTGCCGCTCGCCGTGCGGGGCGATACCCTGACGACCCTGTTGGCACTCGCCACGCGCGACTGCCAGATCTGTCACTGTCAGCCTCCCAGCGGAGCGCCAATGCCCACCTACGTGTACAAGTTCATCGACACCGGCGAGACCATCGAGGTGCAGCAAGCCTTCACCGACGACGCCCTCACCGAGGCCGTGCACCCTGCGACGGGTGCCACCATGTCGGTGAAGAAGGTGTTCACACCGGTCGGCGTCACCTTCAAAGGCGGCGGCTTCTACAAGACCGACAGTCGCGGCGGGAAGAGCTCGACCCCGAGCACTTCATCGACGAGCACGAGCACCGACTCGAGCACCGCATCCACGCCCGCGGCCTCGTCAGGCGGCGACAGCAGCTCCACGGCTGCGCCGGCCGCAGCCGCACCTGCGGCCCCCTCGTCCAGCGCCAGCTGACCTCTCGCTGCGTCCGCAGCACCCGATTTCCCCCACGCCCCGCTGCCCGAGCCCGGGAGGTCGCATGACCCTGCTCGCCCATGTCCGTTCGTGGGTGGCCCGCCATCCGCGTGTCTACTGGACCGTCGTCATCGGGCTCGCCCTCGTCACCGCGGTCCAACTGCGCACCCGCGCCCAGCAGCTCGACACCGCCACCCGGGCCTGGGGCGACACCGTGACGGTGTGGGTGGCCACCGCCGATCTGGCCCCGGGCGATCCCGTCAGCGCACAAGCCGTCGCGTACCCTTCGGCGCTGACGGCCCCAGGACGCCTCGACCGCGACCCCGTCGGTCTGGTGGCCCTGCAGCACATCGGCATCGGTGATGTCGTGCGGATGGTCGACGTCGGCCGCTCCGGCCTCGACCTGTTACCCCGCGAGTGGCGCGGGGTGTCGATCACCGTCGACAGCGCTACCCTGGCACTCGCACCCGGTACCCGCGTCGACGTGGTAGCCGTCGGTGTACTCGTGGTGGGCGATGCCGTCGTGGTGGCGGTGGCCGACGGCACCGTCACCGTGGGAGTGCCGGCCGACGCGGCGCCCGCGGTGGCAGACGCGGCCCAGCACGGAGAAGCGAGCCTGGTGGTGCGCGCCGATTGACCCGGCAGCGGGTCAGCGCCAGGGGGTGGCCAGCAGCACCAGCACCGCAACACCCAGCACGCAGCGGTACACGACGAACGGCATGAAACTGCGAGTGCGCACCAACCGGATCGTGCCCCACACCGCCAACCATCCCGAGAGGCCTGCCGTGACGATGCCCACCACCATGGGCACCCCGAGGCCGTCGGGCACACCGTCGGCGAACAGGCCGCCGAGCTTGAACACCACGGCACCAGCGATGACCGGGATGCTCATCAAGAAGCTGAGCCGGGCCGCAGCGTCGCGGCTGAACCCCTTCATGCGGGCCGCCGTCATGGTGATGCCTGAACGCGAGGTGCCTGGGCTCAGCGCCAACACCTGCGCAGCACCCACGGCCAGTGCATCGGCAGCGCGATAGCCCTCGGCGGGCCGCTCGCCGGGCAGGCGGTCGGCCCAGCCGAGCACCAGACCGAACACGATGAGCGAGATCGCGATGACGAACGGCGTGCCGAGGTGCTCGTCGATGACACTCTCGAACAACGCCCCCACGATGCCTGCCGGTACCGCCGACAGCACCAGTAGCCACGCCAGGCGACCCTCGGCGGTGCTAGGCCGCTGGCGCTTCACCACCAACAGCACGCCTTCGCGCACGTACACGATGAGGTCGCGCCAGAAATATGCCACCACCGCGATGAGCGTTCCCAGGTGCAACGCCACGTCGAAGGCCTTGGCAACCGACTCGGGCTGCAGTTCGTCCCAGCCGAACAGCCAGCGCACGAGGATGAGATGACCGCTCGACGAGATGGGCAGGAACTCCGACAGACCCTGGGTGATACCCAGAACGATCGCTTGGATGATGGGCACCCGACAGTTCTAGTCGGTCGTCACCCGCCGGAGGTGCTGGGCACGATGCGCGGGCTCCAGGGGCGGGGCCGGTCCCAGTGATGTCCGATCACCCGCCCCTCGCGAAGTTTGGTGAGGAAGTCGGCCGGGCCGTCGAAGTCGGGCATCTCGACAAACGCGGCACCGATTGCATCGGGCACGTGGGCGTCGCTGCCGGCCCCGGACGCAAGATCGAACCGCTCGGCGTACTCGGCGGCACGGCGGTTCAGGCTGTGCAGCGAGGTCTTCGCGTTGATGGTCTCGATGGCATCGACGAGGTGCTCGGCCACCAGCGCGTCGAGAGCCGCCTCGGCCAGGTTGCGCCGCATGGGGTCGAACGGGTGCGGCACGTACACAACGCCGCCCTGAGCGCGGATGGCCCTGGCGGCCTCGGCGGGCGGTGTGCCGAAGGGGATGCGTTCGGTGAGGAACAACCCGATGATCTCGCCCGCGTGCGTGCGGAGCTCCTCACCCACCACCACCCGACAGGGCAGGCGCTCGGCGAGTTCCTCTGCGCCCTTCACTGCATTGTGGTCGGTGATGCACAGCACGTCGATGCCTGCCTCGACCACGGCTCGTTCCACCTCGTCGGGGGTGGTGGTGCTGTCGCCGCTCCACATCGTGTGGCTGTGCAGGTCGACACGCACCCAGCCCGCCGGCAACGGGTCGGCCAGGTGCGGGTGGCGCTCGACGGCAGCGGCGAAGGGAATCGGCACGAGGCCAGACAGTACCGGCGCACGCTGCTGCCTACGCTGTCGCAATGCGCTGGAACCGTCGGCAGAAACTGCTCTTCGTCACCGGTTCGAGCGGACTGCTGGGCCGGCACCTCGGTGCCGTCGTGGGGACGCAGCAGTGGGGGACCATCGCCCCCACGTCGCGGATGCTCGACGTGCGCGATGCAGCCCGGGTCGATGAGCAGATCCGCGAGTGGAAGCCGCGAGCGGTCGTGCACCTGGCCTACCGCGGCGACGACCCGAACGTGATCGTCGATGGCAGTGCCAACGTGGCTCGTGCCGCTGCTGCGGTGGGGGCCCGGTTGGTGCACATGTCGACCGATGTGGTGTTCGGTGGACGACCGACGCCGTACACCGAAGCCGACGCGCCCCACCCGATCACCGACTACGGGCGATGGAAGGCCGAGGCCGAGCAGGCGGTCGCCACTGCCTGCCCGCAGGCCGTGCTGGTGCGCACCTCGCTGATCTACGCCACCGACGGGCCGTGCGCCCTGGTCGACGATGTGGCTGCGGCACTGGCCGGCCGGTCGAGCATGCGCTTCTTCACCGACGAGGTGCGTTGCCCGGTGCACGCCGCCGACCTCGCTCGCGCCGTGGCCGCCCTGGCCGACCGCCCCGACATCACCGGCCCGTTGCACATTGCCGGACCCGAAGCACTGAGCCGAGCCGACATCGCTGCCCGCGTGGCCCGCTGGTTGCGGCTCGACCCGTTCCAGGTGCCCCGCGCCAGCCTTGCCGATTCGGGCCTGGTGCGGCCGGGCGTGGTGGTGCTCGATTCAGGGCGTGCGGCAACCCTCGGGTTCAGGTGCCGCACGATGGACGAGGCACTCACCCGCTGAGCGACCGATCGAGCAGCCGGTCAGGCGCCGCTCATGGTCATGTCGGCGATGACCAGGCTGACACCCGCGGCCCGCATGGGCAGCCAGTCGACGTCGTTGCCCACCTCGACCACGTCGAGCAGCATCTTCTGCAGCGTGGAGGCGATGGTGAACTCGCGTACTGGTGCGCCGACCTTGCCGTCGGTGATGAGCAGACCTGCTGCACCCGACGAGAAGTCGCCGCTGACCGGGTTGACGCCGCTGTGCAGACCGAACACCTGCTGCACCAGCACACCGTCGGTGATGTCGGCGATCATCTCGGCCTGCGAACGCGTGCCCGGCTGCAACTGCAGCGCCAGGCAGCCGACACCGGGTGTGCTCTTGAACCCCCCGCGCACGGCATTGCCGGTGCTGACGGTGCCCGCCCGACGTGCGCTGTAACTGGAGTGCACGAAGCCCTGCAGCACACCGCTGTCGATGAGCACATTGCGCCGGGCCGCGAGGCCTTCGCCGTCGACGTCGGTGGCGGTGTAGGCGAGCGGGTTGGTGGGGTCGTCGACCAGGGTGAACACCGGGCTGGCGACCGTTTCGCCGACGCGGTCCTTGAACAGACTGCGACCCTTGATGACCGCCTCACCATTCAGCGTGCTGCTGATGACACCGAGGAACTGCGCCGTGACATAGGGGTCGAGCACCACGGTGAGGCGCCGACTGGCCGGCTTGGTGGCACCGAGCAGACCGGTGGCGCGGTCGGCGGCTTGGCGGGCGGCCTTGGCCAGATCGAACTCGTCGGGCGACCGGCCGACACTGAAGCCGAATCCGGTCTGCGTCTCGTCGCCGTCGTCGGCGAGGGTGCTGATGCTGACGTAACAGCCGTTCTCGCGGCTGGCCCGCCGGATGCCGGTGGTGGTGGCCACTGCCGACTCGGAGGCGGCGTCGGCATAGTTCGACTCCTCGACCCGCACCCGGTCGTCGGCGGCCGAGGTGAGCCGCTCGAGTTCCTTGGCGAGTTCGATCTTGCGCTCAGTGGCGTACGAAGCGAGGGCCTCGTTCCACAGCGGCTGTGGCACCACCTCCACCCCATCGGGCTCGGCGAGCGCCGCCCACTCGTCGCTGCTGCCGAACTCGACGTTGTCGCGCGCCTCGGCCAGCACCTCGGCCACCGCCGTGGCATCGAGCACGCCGGCGTAGGCGAACCCGGTGCGGCCGTCGCGGATGACGCGGATACCGATGCCCTCGCTCTGCGCGCTGACGAAGTGCTCGACCTCACCCTGATACACGCGGATGTCGGTCTCGCTGCCTCGCGCGGCGTAGGCCTCGATCGCTTCGCCGGGCTGCGCCTGGGCAACGACTGCATCGACGATCGACTGCAGATCGCTCATGCCGCCGTGCCCTTCATACTCGTGAGGCACGTCATGCCGCCGTGCCCTTCATACTCGTGAGGCACGTCATGCCGCCGTGCCCTTCA
>JBAXSU010000084.1:0-14276 GCA_037130535.1 Actinomycetota bacterium | reverse complement strand
CCGTCGAGATGCACGCGCCACAGGTGGGTCTGGCCCGCATCCTCGGCGACGGCCAGCAGGGTGTCGGCCGATTCCCACACCGGTGGCCGGTCGCCGCCGGTGCACTCGAACGTGCGGTCGAGCGAGCGCGATAGCCAGCGGTGGCCGCCGCCGGTGGGGGCCACCACGCCGACGTGCACGTTCTGTGGGGTGGTTGAGGCGTCGTCGTAGCCGAGGAAGGCAACGAGCGAACCGTCGGGCGACGCGCTGGGCTGCTGATACTGGCCGGTCTGGGCCGTGAGCGCGACGATGGTGCCGTCGAGGCCGACGCGGTAGAGGTCGGTGGCGAAGTCGAGGTCCCAGGTGTCGTGCCGCTTGGCCGACACCACCACACCGCTCGAGTCGGCCAGCCACGACAGGTCGCCGTGCTCGGCGTCGCCGGGCGTGAGATTGCGGGCATCTCCCGAACCGTCGGTGCGCACCACGTACACGTGCATCGGCCGGTCGACGATCCAGCCCTCGTCGTCGAGCCGGGCGAAGAACCGTTCGATCTTGCGTGGCGCCTGCCAACTCTCGTCCTTGGCGTCGTAGCGCGCGTGGCGCGTGCGGCTCGAGAAGGCCAGCCAGGTGCCGTCGGGACTGAAGCGGAGATGCTGGGCGCCGTCGGGCATGGTGGCCAGCGTGAGGGTGTCGCCCGGCGTGTCGACCGGCATGAGCCGTATCAGCGCCTCGCTGTCGGTGGTGCCCTTGGCGACGTAGGCGAGTGAACGTCCGTCGGGGCTCCACACCGGGCCGCGGTCCTTGTCGCCGTCGGCGACGGGGTGCGGGGCGACTGATCCGTCGAGCGCAGCGAGCCACACGTTCGTGCGGGTGATGTTGGTCGACACATCGGGTCGCGACACCACGAATGCCACCATCGAGCCGTCGGGAGACACGGCCGGGCTGCTCGCCTGCACCGTCGACTCGATGATCAGCGTGGCGAGGTCGCGATGGTCCACGCTCCGACGGTAGTCGTTCACCGACTGTTCATCCGACGCCTCGGCGACATGTCGGGCCGGGTCGGCGCGGGCCGAATGTGGCACCATTCGGGGCATGGAGCCTGCCGAGCATCTCGCCGCACTGGAACGCGAGGGCCACGCCTTCGCCGAGGCGTGCACCGACGCCGACCTGTCCGTCCGAATTGCCGCCTGTCCGCGCTGGTGGCTGTCCGACCTCATCTGGCATGTCACCTGGGTGCACGACCTGTTCCGCTTCGTCGTTCGCGAGAAGGCGACGTGGCCGAAGGCCTACGAGCGGCCGCCGCGACCCGACCGCCCCTTGCTGCTGCCCGCGTATCGGGTGAGCTTCGCCGGGCTGCTGGAAGAACTCGGCCAGGCCGACCCCGACACCGAGGTGTGGACGTTCACCGACGACCATTCGGTGCGCTTCGTGATGCGGCGCATGGCCCACGAGACGGCAGTGCACCGCTGGGACGCCGAGGTGGCGGTGGGTCGCGACGCCACGCTCGAACCCGCGCTCGCCAGCGACGGGATCGACGAGTTCCTCACCCACTTCGTGCAGGTGGCCGACGAAGACGCACTGCCCATTGCCGGGTCGGTGCATCTGCACTGCACCGATGTGCCCGGTGAGTGGACGCTGTACGCCGACCCTGCCACCGAAGACCAAGGCGAGGTAGGTGCGCCCACGTTCCGGCTCGTACGCGAACACGCCAAGGGCGACTGTGCATTGCGCGGTACGGCGAGCGATCTGCTGCTGGTGCTGTGGCGCCGTCTGCCGGTGGAACGGATCGACGTCGTGGGCGACGCCGAGGTGGCCGCCCGGTTCCTGGCCTATCCGCGGCTGAAGTGAGTCCTACTCGGCCAGGCCGACGGGCGACCCGTCGATGATCTGGTCGAGGTACTCGCTGAGGCCGTAGCCCACCTTGCCGGCGTACTCGCCCGACTCGATGGTCCACTTCGTCATACCCTCGCTGATGCGGGTCATCAGCCAGTTGCCGTCGGGATCCTGTCGGCGGTTGCGCAGCGGGATGAGGTCCATCACCTCACCGGTGAACGCCCACTCCTTGCCCGACCGGCTCGACCGCAGCAGGCCGGTGATGCGCTGGTGGTAGGCCTCGTCGCCGCGGGTCTCGGTGCTGATGCTCACGTCGTCGCAGTAGTGCATCTGGCCGTTCTCCCACACGAACCCGCCGCGGGTGCCGGGGCCGTCCTTCTTCGCCACCCGGCTGGCCATGAAGCCGAAGTTCTGGTCGACGTTGGCGGTGAGCCAGCGGTAGTACCACGGGGCCTGCCAGTAGCGGGGGCCCCACGAGTGGTCGCGCAGACCGTGGCCGTCGATCTCCCATTCACGGTCACCCACGCGGATGGTGCCGCGGGCGCCGATGAGCTGTTCGTAGTGGCCCTTGGCGAACTCTTCGCCGGGTGTCTCGTGCGGGGTGTCGGGCTCGCCGCCGAACATGCTCGGCCGACCCTGACCGGTGAAGGTGATGTGCACCTCGCACTCGGCGTAGGGGTTGTTGGTGAAGGCGTCCTTCGGGTTGGCCATCTGCTCGGGCTCGTCGAGCAGCACCACCTTGCCGGTGTAGTCGATATGCAGTTCCTCGAACGGGGTGACGATGGTCCAGGTGAGGCCGCCGGCGTCGAAGCGGTCGTTGTTGTCGATGGTGGGCCGCTTGTACATGAAGCCCACACTGCGGCGCTCCTCGCCGTCGGCCGGGGGCAGGTACAGGCACACGGTCATTTCGGCGTAGCCCTCGTTGGCGCGGTTGCCGATGCGGAACCATCCGCCCACCTGCTGGGCCGGGTCGAAGCAGTTGATGTACATGCTCTCGTTGAAGTTGGACTCGGGGCCCAGTTCGTGCATGTATTCGTCGGATGGATCGAGGCGGATTCCCATCTTGCCGAGGGTAGTGAACCGGCGTGGGTGGCCCGTCACCGAGCGCCTGCGCCGCCGCCCCCGCCGCCTCCGCTGCTGCCGCCGCCGGAGAAACCGCCGCCCGCGCCGCTGCTGTTGGGGATGGCAGCCGCCACCACGGCTGCGGTCTGTGTGCCGATGGAACTGAAGCCGTCGAAGCGATGCACGCCGGCACCGATGTACCAGGTGGTGAACGTGGGGTCGTTCATCACCTGGGGCAGGCGTACGGCGAGGCCGCGCATCAGCTCGGCCGATACGCCGAACGCAACGGAGTAGACGAGGAAGCGTTCCCACAAGATGAGGTGGCCGACGGGCGCGTCGGCGAGTTGCGAGAAGTCCTTGATGTAGCGCTTCAGGCCCGCGGCCTTGGCGTAGGCCTCGGCGCCGGCCTGCGACCGGTTGCGCAGCACGGTTGCGCCAACGGCGAGCGTGACCAATGCTGCCGCGACGCCGAACCAGGCGATTCCACTCTTGCTGAACATGGCGAGCACGGCGGACCCTGCAGCCATGGCGAGCGCCAGGATCGCCAGCATCCCGAACGCGCGGCCGTTGGTGTCGGCGTCGTAGCCGCGTTCGTTGTACAGGCGGCGCACGTCGGCGGTCATGGCGTCGATCATGCCCTTGGCCTGGGTGCGGTTGCTCTGGGCCCACGCGGTGAGTTCCACGGAGTCGGCGGTGGTGTTGCCGCGGAACACCATCTGCAACAACTGCCGTTCGAAGGGGTGCAGGGAGTCGGTGGGCTTGCCCCTCCACTGGTAGTGGTGCACGGTCGTGTCGGGGCCCCTGCGTTGGAGTTGCTGGGCGGTGATGCTGAGGAACCCGCGTTGGGCGAGATCGGTGAGCGTGCCGGCGATCATCCGCCCGGGGTCGGCCTTGCCGCGGCCGAGGGTGCTGACAGCGATGGCCGGCGGGTCGTCGAGTGGCTCGCGCCAGTAGTCGCCCAGCACCTCGGTGGACCGCGGTTCGCGGCCGTAGCGGCGCCACAGCAATCCTGCCCCGAGCGCGCCCAGGGCGGCGATGATGGGTGTGAACAACCGTGCCAACCAGGTGCGGTCGGGGCCGGTGTCGGGCGACGTCTCGATGAGCCCGCGCTCCTGGGCGAGGATGTCGGGCAGCAGGGTGGCCTCGCCGGTGACGCTGAACACCGTGACGGGTACGGCGGCGCGGATCTCGACGAACTGTCCTGCGGGCACATCGGTGACGGCGGCAACGACCGTCGACGCGCCCACCTCGACGGTGCCGGTGGTGGGGCCGTGGGCCCAGCCGCGCAGCACGGTGGCATCGTCGTCGGGCAGACCCTCGACGTACGGTTCGATCGAGCCGGGCATGCGTACGGTGATGCGCACGTCGCCCACGCCTGGGTGCTCGCTGCCGAGAAATTTCCAGTTGAGGTCGGCCACATCGGCACCCACACGCAGCGCGTCGACCACCCGGTAGCCGACGGTGAAGGTGACGGTGCGATCGGAAGTGGGCTCGCGCAGTTGCCACTCCCAGTCGCCGCTGACCGACTCGTCGGGAGCGATGACGGTGAGCGGTCCCTGCTCGTCGGAGGCCGTGAGGTCGGTGATCTGGTCGGTGTTCTGCTCGAACGACCGGATACCGAAGTTGAACGGACCACCCTCGAAGCG
The DNA here is from genome assembly GCA_037130535.1 of Actinomycetota bacterium. Classification (GTDB taxonomy): domain Bacteria; phylum Actinomycetota; class Acidimicrobiia; order Acidimicrobiales; family Ilumatobacteraceae; genus VFMC01. The sequence continues at coordinate 9,756 of JBAXSU010000084.1, read as the reverse complement.
GTACGTCCACCGCTCGGTCACCTCCATCGAGGCATCCGGCAGCACGGTGGCGTCGGTGACCAGCGCCTCGAGGCGGAAGGTCTTGTCGGCAGCAGCTGCGGTCGACGACAGAACTGCGGGTGCTGCCATCGCGAGTGCCACGGCCAGGCACCCGAGCAGCTGCGACAGGCGCGGGCGCCTCGGACAACGGATCACCATATGCTCAGTTGCTCCCAGGTGATGGCGACGTCGCTGACGACGCGCCAGACGAGTCGACCGCGTGGGCCAGGTCGACGAACCTCCACCACTTCGGGACGCAGGTTGCGTGCCGAGCCATCGGGGTCGTACAGCAGGATGCTGCCGTCGGCGGCGACGCCCGCGACCTTGCCCTCCACCCAGCGCCCCGTGCCGTTGCGGCGGAACCGGATCGGTTCGCCGGCGCGCAGGCCGAGCGTGGTGAGCAATGCCATGTCGGTCACGTCGCGGTCAGAGGCCCATCATCCGGGCCTGCAGCTTGCGCATGCCGGCCAACCAGCGATCGACGTCGCCCGTCTTGCGTTGCAGGTAGGTGAGCACTTCTGGGTGCGGCAGGATGAGGAACGTCTCGTCGGCGATGGCCTGCAGCACCACGTCGGCCACCTCGGCCGGTTCGAGCACGCGGCCCGAGGCGCGCACGACGCTGCTGGCCGGACCCGAGCCCGGGGTGTCGCCCGCGTTCAGCAGATTGGTGTTCACACCCTGCGGGCACAGGCAGCTCACCCGCACGCCTTGGTCTCCGTAGGTGATGCTGAGCCACTCGGCGAACGCGACGGCAGCGTGCTTGGTCATCGTGTACGGGGCCGAGCCGATCTGGCTGAGCAGACCGGCGGCCGAGGCCGTCGAGCAGAAGTACCCCTCGCCGCGGGCCAGCCAGCCCGGAACGAGATGCTTGGCGGCCCAGCGGTGGGCGTGGGTGTTGATGGCGAACGCCGCGTCCCACATCTCTTCGGGCGTGTCGAGCAGGGTGCCGCCGCCGATGCCGGCGTTGGCGAAGAACAGGTCGATCGGGCCGAAGGCTGCCTCGGCCGCGGCGATGAGGTCGATGTTGCCCTGCTCGGTGCCGATGTCGGCGGCGACCCCGAGTGCCGAGCCAGGTCGAACAGCCTCGAGGGTTGCGGCGACGCGCCGTGCGCCCTCGCCGTCGAGGTCGGCGAGCACCACGCTTGCGCCCGCACGATGGAAACGCGCGGCCAGTGCCGCACCGATTCCGCCGGCTGCACCGGTGACCACCGCATGACGTCCGTTCAGATCCATGCCGGGATGGTAGGCGTCACAGCCGAGGTTGCCACACCACGCCGGTACCATGCGTCGCGCGGAGTTGCACGGGCCGATATGGTCACAGGCATCGCCACCACCGGCCCACGAGTCAAGGAGCATTCGATGACCGACCCGAACGATGTTGTCATCCACGAGGCGCTCACGATCATCGACAAGGCGCTGTCGCAGATGATGCAGCGCGAGCTGGTGTCGTCGGGCGAGGTCACCGACGTGCTGCTCGACGTGCGCACGTTGCTCACCGCCGTGCCCGTCGCCGCAGCACCTCACTGATCGCCGCCGGGCTGCGGCCCGGTGTCAGACCGCCAGCAGGTCGTCGAACGCGCCTTGCAGGCACTTCTGCAAGAGTTCGGGCTGGCTGACCGCGGCGCGGTCGATGTTCACGCCCATGTCGAGGCTGTGGTTGTACGACAGCAGGGTGAGATTGAACGCCACGCCGGCGAGTGGGCCCACCGGGTAGTTCTCGAGGATCTGCGCACCGGCCAGGTAGAGCGGGATCGGAGCGCCGCGTACGTTCGACGTTGCGAAGTCGACCGTCTGCGCCTGCTGGCGGGCGATGCGGGTGACGAGGCTTGTCGGTAGTGCCGCCGCCACGGCGGAGATGGCCTCGAGCGAGGCACTGGTGGTGGCGCCGCGTGCCGCCTCGGTGGCCTGCTGCACCAGCGCGAACCGTTCGGCGATGGGCATGTCGAACGTGGGCACCATCATGCGGGCGAGCGAGAAGGCGTTGGCGCCCGATGCTTCGGTGCGGGTGCTGATGGCCATGCTGGCGCGGAGGTGGTCGACCGGGCTGCCGAGCTCGGTGTGGTACCGACCGGCGGCGTGCGCGGCGGCGGTGAGGAAGGCCGTGTTCAGCGTGCCACCGAGCCGCTTGGCTGCTGCCCGGGTGGTGTCGAACGGGGCACGCAGCACCTCGATGCGCCGCTGGAGCGACCGCTCGGTCCACAGCGGTGAGTGGGCCTGCTCGACATCGGTGAGCTGGCTCATCACCCCACGAATGGTGTCGGCCGCAGCGTTGCCGGCGTCGGGGATGCCGGCGGGGTCGGCCAGCAGGTCGCGCACCTGGCGCACCAGACCGATGGGCAGCCGCAACCCGCCGGCGAACAGGTCGCGCAGCACGTCGGTGGGTGGCGGCGAGCTCTCGGCTGTGTACTCGGCCGTTGCCCGGTCGATGGGCGGCGGTTCGGGGGCGTCGCGTTCGAAGTCGAGGAATTGCAGGCTCAACTGCACGCTGCCCTCACCGTCGGCGATGGTGTGGTGCAGTTTTTCGACGAGGGCCGACTTGCCTCCGCGTAGGCCATCGACGACAACGAACTGCCACAACGGCCGGGTGCGGTCGAACGGATCGGCGGCGACGAGGCTGGCGTAGTCGAGCAACTGGCGCAGCGAGCCGGGCTTCGGCAGGGCCACGTGTCGTACGTGGTAGTGGATGTCGAACTGTGGGTCGTCGACCCACACCGGCGCCGACAGGTTCACCGGCGCTGATTGCACCCGCTGGCGCAACCGCTCGAACGCCAGCGTGGCCCGCTCCATGCGGCGCAGCAGGCGGGCGAAGTCGGGCTTGGTGTCGAGCACGGTGACGTTGGCGAACGTGCTCGACAGGTAGGGGTCCTTCTCGAGGCGCCACATCAGGCCCTCGGCGTCGCTCATCTTCCGGTCGAGATGCGGCAGCTCGGACATGGAGCGAAGGCTACCGGGGTCAGTGCAGCGGCCCGGCAAGGCCCGTGGCAATGGCCAGCAAGCCGAGCAGCAGGCCCACCACGGCACCACCCACCACGTCGGACGGGTGGTGGATGCGCACCCAGGCGCGGCTGAGGGCCACCACGAGCGCCATGGCGAACCACAGCGGTGCCCACCCCCAGCCCACCCACCAGGTGAGCAGGGCAGCGGCGAAGAAAGCGGCCGAGGCGTGACCGCTGGGAAAGCTGGAGGTACGTGGTTTGCGCACGGTGAAGCGATGGTCGCCGGTCTCGGTGGGACGGCTGCGGCGGAAGAGCCGCTTCACGCCCTGGTTGACGATGAGGCTCTCGAGACCGATGAGCGCGCTGAACCACAGTGCCTCGGTGAACCGCCGAGCGATGAACAGCCCCACCACCAAACCGGTGACATGCCACACGATGCTGAAGTCGCCGACGATGCTGGCGGTGTGGAACAGCCGGTCGAGCGGACGGAAGCGACCTCGCCAGTGCTCGAGCGCGTCGTCGGCCGAGGTGTCGAATGCCTCCACCCGGGCCCCACCGACGTTCATTGCCGAGCCGACAACCCGAACGCCACCGGTGCCTCGGCTGCCGCGCGATCGGGGTCGCCCCCGAACGCCGGGCACCACGGCTTGTAGGAGCACGAGTTGCACAGCGGGCCCTGGCGCGGACGGAAGTCGCCGGTCTCGCAGGCTCGGGCCACCGCCTTCCACACGGCGGTGGTGCGGGTGGTGATGAACCGGATCGACTCGGCGCTGGGGGTGGCGGTGATGACGTCGCCGGTGCGCACGTACATCAGTCGCACGGCGGCCGGACGCTGACCGAGCACGGCCTCGCACAGGAACGAGTAGATGTGCACGCCGCCCATCTTCGACTGCTCGTACTGCGGGCCGGGAGGGCGACCGGTCTTGTAGTCGGTGATGACCAGTCGGTCGTCGGCGTCGATCTCGAGACGGTCGATGATGCCGCGCACGGTGAGGTCGCCGACCGGTGCCTCGAGCCGGATTTCGAGGCCGATGTCGCGCACCGCAGTGGGGTCTTCCATCCGCAGGTAGCCCTCGACGAGCGACCAACCATCGGTGAAGAACGCCTCGTGGGCCGCCTCGTCGAGGCCGAGCAGAGTGACGTCTGGGTGCACCTCGTACTCGGCCCTGGCGACAGTGAACGCCTCGCGGGCGGCCTCGGGCGTGCGTTCGGCTGCGGGACGGGTGAAGAGCACCTCGAGGACGCGGTGCACGAACGAGCCCTTGCTGGCATGGATGCTGGGCGGCTCGGGGATGCGTTCGATGCTGGCGAAGCGGAACGCCATGGGGCAACTGGTGAAGGCCTCGACCCGGCTCGGCGACAGGGAGGTGGGGACGGGGAAGCTCACAGCAGCGAGTCTACGGAAGGGGTGCGCGCCGGTGGAGCGGGTCAGTGCTGGGCTGGTCAGTGTTGGGCTGGTCAGTGTTGGGCGAGGAAGTCGGCGATGAGCTCGGCCACCACATCGGGGCGCACCATCGGGCCGAAGTGATCGAGGTCGGTGCGTTCGAGGTACCGGCTGTTCGGCATGCGGTCGGCCACCTGGCGGGCGATCATCGAGGGTTGCATCTCGGCGGGCGCCCCGGAGAGCACCAGCACGGGTGTGTGGATCTCGGGCAGCACATCCCAGGTGTCGTGCGAGCCGCCGGTCTCGAACGTGCCCGCCTCGATCTCGGGGCGGCATTTCAGATGCACCCCGCCGTCGGGGCCCGGCGCGAAGCCATACCGCACGTAGGCATCGAGCGCCGCCGGAGCGAAGGCACCGAGGGGTGGCTTGGCGGCGTAGTTCTCGATGGCGGCCTCATGCGAGTCGAACGTCGCCCGGCGGCGGCGGGCGCCCATCGACAACGGGCTCGGCGAGCCGTCGGGGCGGATGCCGGTGGGCGGGAACACGATGGGCTCGAACACGACGATGGCGCGGAACAGGTCGGGATCGCGGTGGGCCGCCAACAGCAGGCAGGCGCCACCCATCGAATGGCCGAACGCCACCACCGGCGGGTCGAGCGCGGTGGCCATCGCCACGGCGTCGTCGCCGTAGCCGCGCCAGTCGACCGGTTGCTCGGGATGCGGCGTGTCGCCGTGGCCGCGGTAGTCGAAGGCCACCGAGTGGTGGCGGTCGGCGAGCGCTTCGGCGACCGGGATGTAGCACCTGCCGTGGAACCCAGTCGCGTGGCTGATCAACAGGGAGGGGCCGTTACCGCCGAGGTCGTGGACCGCGACTTCGACTCCGTCGGACGAGAGCACGCGCATGCGCCCATCATTGCGCTCGGCGGTGCTCAGTCGCGAAGTGCAGCGCGCGCCTTGCGCTTCTTGCGGCGTCGCCACATCATCGACGCCATCCGGTCGAGCAGGACGCCGAGCACCAGCGAGATGATGATCAGCCACCGCACGGTGGTGACGTGATCGAAGAAGATGAAGTCGAGTTCGACTTCCGTGCTGTTCTTCACGAAGAACAGCACGGCGAACACCGCCACCACGACGAAGCCCAAGAACGCGGGGCTCATGATCGGGTTCCTGTTCTTCGCCGCCGATGCGGCCTGGTCTGCCCGCCGCTCGTCGTTGCCCATGTCCTGGCTCATCTGCGTACCCCCACGAATCGCTCCGGGATGAACGACACCCAACGTACTACTTGGGTTCGCGGGGCAGGCCCAACAGACGTTCGCCGATGATGTTGCGCTGCACCTGGCTGGTACCGCCCGCGATGCGACCGCCGGGGGCCGACAGCATCCCGAACGCGTCGGGGCCGTCGAGCAGCGCTTCGGCGCCGGCCAGGTCGGCGCGCAGCATCGCCGTGTCGAACATCATCTCGGTGATGCCCAACTTCATCAGCGATGCGGCGGTGGATGCGATGGGGCCCTGGCGCTGGGCCATTGCCTTGTACGCCGTGCCCGTACTGAGCAGCCGGGTGAGGCGCTGGCGCTCGGCGGGCCCGAGGTCGCGCCCCTCGGCCAGCCGGGCCATGCCTTCCAGGCGCCGTTCCAGGCCGATGACGCTGGTGCCGATGTGGCCGCGCTCGCTGGTGAGCACCGCCATGCCCACGCCCCATCCGCCGTGCAGTGGGCCGAGGAGGTGTTCGGCAGGAAGTTCGACGTCGGTGAAGAACACTTCGTCGAACTCGCTCTCGCCGGTCATCTGCTTCAGTGGGCGCACGTCGATGCCGGGCAGGTCCATCGGGCACAGGAAGAACGAGATGCCCTCATGTTTCTTCGCGTCGGGATCGGTGCGTGCCATCAGAATGCCCCAGTCGCTGTAGCGGCCGCCGCTGCACCACACCTTCTGCCCGTTCACGATGAACCGGTCGCCATCGCGCTCGGCCTTGGTCGACAGCCCACCGAGGTCGCTTCCGGCGCCGGGTTCGCTGAATAGCTGGCACCACACCTGCTCGGCCGCCAGGGTGGTGCGCAGGTGGGCGGCCTGCTGCTCGGGGGTGCCGTAACGCACGATGGCACCGCCGGCCAGCACGAGGCCCACCATGTTGAGCACGGCGGGCACACCGGCGATGGCTGCCTCGAGCATCCACACCGAGTTGTGCTCGGCGGAGAGGCCACGGCCGCCGAACTCGACCGGCCAGTGGATACCGGCGAAGCCTTCGGCGAAGAGGTGCTGCTGCCAGGCGACGCCACGGTCGACGAGGTCGGGTGGGCAGATGGCGCCGTAGTCGCGCGGGGCAAGGTGGCGGTTCGCGGCCAACCACTCGCGGGCGGTCTGCTGGAACTCGTCGACGGTGGGAGCGCTCACGGCCCGCGACCCTACCCAAGGGGGTGGGGCACGAGCAGAGCCGTGCTCAGGCGACGACGTCGTCGACGAGGCGCTGGAAACGCACGCCCGAGCCGTCGACGGTGCTGCGCACCACGCGGCCGCGCACGATGCCGCGGCGCGACAATCCGTCGATCTCGATCGGCGAGTGCATCGGCCATTCGTGCCCTGCGAACCGCATACCCGACCGGGAGAGGTCGACCACGTCGAAGGCGCGCCAGTCGGTGGCGCCCACTGCCCGAATGCGCACACCGTTGGCGGGCGGCTGCAGGCGAGTCTCGCTGCGCCGGTTGAAGCGGGCCCCACGATGCACGGTGAGGAAGGCCCGGCCGGTGCGTCGGTCGCGGTGCAGTTCGCCGTCGAGACGCCAGGCGCCGCCGGCCATGCCGATGGTGACGAAGGCCCGACCGTTCGGGATGGAGCCGTCGTCGTCGATGACCAGCACGCGGCCCATTTCGCGCTGCGCGGTGGCATCACAGCTGTTCCCGGCGGCCGACACCTGCACGCTTCGCGGACGCGGGAACAACTGCACCACGTCGTCGATCGACAAGTTGAGGCCTGAGAACCCGGTGACCATCGCTGTGGGACGGTACGTGACCGCTCGACCACCGGCAACGACAGCGTGGCGAACCAGACGGAACCTTGACGATCCCGTCACGACACGCGCCGAGGTGACTACAGGAGGTGGTGGATCAGCGGAAGGCGTTGACGAACAAGGCGGTCTCCTCGGCGAGGTTGCCGGGCACCGCGAAGCCGCTCTGGTCGGTGATGGTGCCCCAGTTGTCGCGCACGTCTTCGAGCGACAGGTCGGCTTTGGTGAAGCCCTGGGTCTCGCCGATGAACACGTGGGCGACACGGCCACCGCCGACGCTGAAGGTCTGGCCGCTGACCGGGCAATCCTCGTGTGCGAGGTAGGCAACGAGCGGCGACACCAGGCCCGGGTCGAGCTTGTCGCCCAGGGCGCCCATGATGGTCTCGGTCATGCGGGTGAGGGCGAGCGGCGCGATGGCATTGGCCTTGATGTTGTACTTCGCGCCCTCGACAGCGAGGACGCGGGTGAAGCCGACGAGGCCCATCTTCGCTGCGCCGTAGTTGGTCTGACCGAAGTTGCCGAAGATGCCCGCAGCCGACGAGGTGGAGATGATGCGGCCGTAGCCCTGTTCGCGCATGCGTACCCAGGCCGGCTGGGTGACATGGAAGGCGCCCTTCAGGTGAACGTCGAACACCGGGTTCATCAGGTCGGGCTCCATGTTGTGGAACGCCTTGTCGCGCAGGATGCCCGCATTGTTGATGACGATGTCGACCCGACCGTAGGTGTCGATCGCGGTCTGCACGATCTCGTGGCCACCCTCGGGGGTGGCAACGCTCGAGTGGTTGGCCACGGCCTCGCCGCCTGCGGCCTTGATCTCGTCGACGACCTTCTGGGCGGCGCTGGCGTTCTCGCCCGTGCCGTCGACCGAACCGCCCAGGTCGTTCACCACGATCAGTGCGCCGCGCGAGGCGAGCAGCAGCGCGTGCTGTCGGCCCAGGCCGCCGCCTGCACCGGTAATGATCGCAACCTTGCCGTCGTATCCGAGTTCAGTCATGCCGAGTTCAGTCATGCCGGCGAGGCTACCTAGTCGTTGGCGTGCAGGGCCTCGTTGAGGCCGCCCCAGCCGCCGGAACGGGCGACGAGTTCGACGGCACCGGTCTGGCTGTTGCGGCGGAACAGGGCGTTGGCGGTGCCGCTGAGCTGGCGGGCCTTCACCACGCTGCCGTCGGGTAGGAGAACGAGGGTGCCGGCGGTGACGTAGAGGCCGGCCTCGACGATGCAGTCGTCGCCGAGGCTGATGCCGATACCGGCCTCGGCGCCGAGCAGGCAGCGCTGGCCGATGGTGACCCGCTCGGTGCCACCACCCGACAGGGTTCCCATGATGGAGGCACCGCCGCCGATGTCGCTGCCATCGCCCACCAGTACGCCCTGCGAGATGCGGCCCTCCACCATCGAGGTGCCGAGGGTGCCCGCGTTGAAGTTGCAGAACCCTTCGTGCATGACCGTGGTGCCCGGTGCGAGGTGGGCCCCGAGGCGTACCCGGTCGGCGTCGGCGATGCGCACGCCCGACGGCACCACGTAGTCGGTCATGCGCGGGAACTTGTCGAGGCCGAACACCTGCAGGTGCACGCCGGTGCCGATCAGCCGCAGGCGCAGGGCGTCGACCTGGTCGGGCTGTACCGGGCCGACGTTGGTCCAGGCGTTGTTGGGCAACTGTCCGAAGATGCTGTCGATGTTCACCGTGCGGGGCTGCATCAGCCGGTTCGACAGGAGGTGGAGGCGCAGGTAGGCATCGCTCGTGGACGACGGAGCGTCATCGGTGTCGATGGCCATCACCGCGACCCGCCTGGCGTAACCGCGCACGTCGTCGCTCGGTGCCACCTCGGGCAGCAGGTCGTGCCACGGCCGGTCGGGCAGATCGCCCAAGCCGACGTGCGGGAACCAGGTGTCGAGGACGGCGCCGTCGGTTGTCACGGTGGCGAGGCCGGCGCCCCAGGCTGCGGTCATGGCGATGCCTTTCGTCAGAGCACTTCGTGGCGGAGGGTGGGGAACAAGATGACCTCCTTGATGGAGGTGACACCGGCGATGAGCATGGCCACGCGGTCCATGCCGATGCCGAGGCCGCCGGTGGGCGGCATGCCGTACTCAAGGGCGCGCAGGTAGTCCTCGTCGATACCGCCCGCTTCGTCGTCGCCGGCCTCCTTGGCCTTCTGCTCGTCCTCGAAGCGGGCCCGCTGCTCGACCGGATCGTTCAACTCGCTGTAGCCGTTGGCGTACTCGCGACCGCCGATGAACAATTCGAACCGTTCGGTGAGGAACGGGTCGTTGCGATCGGTGCGTGCCAAGGGCGAGATCTCGACCGGGTGCCCGGTGACGAACGTGGGGCGGATGAGCGTGTGTTCTGCCGTGGCCTCGAACAGCTCTTCGATGATCTTGCCCGAGCCCCATCGCGGGTTC
>JBAXSU010000083.1:0-14419 GCA_037130535.1 Actinomycetota bacterium | reverse complement strand
CTCATCCACCTCATCAGCATCCCGATCAGCAACACCTCGGTGAACCCCGCCCGCTCGATCGCCCCGGCGATCTTCGAGGGTGGCGACGCCCTCGGGCAGGTGTGGGTGTTCATCCTGGCCCCCATCGTGGGCGCCGTGCTGGCCGGCCTCGTGTACGGCAAGCTCATCGCTTCCGACAACGACTGATTCCTTCCTCATCGTCGGCACCGGCCGGGCTGGGTCGTTCGACCCTGGCCCGGCCGGTGCCGCGCCTACACACTGCTCGCACACACCCATGAACGACGTCGACGCCCTCCTCCCCGCCGACATGGCCCGCCGCGCCGAAGACATCGGCGTGGCCAAGGCGACCATGCCTCTCGCCCGCCTCGCCGTGCTCGGCGTGCTCGGCGGTGCCTTCATCGGTCTCGGTGCCGCCTTCTCTACGGCGGTCACCGCAGGCGACGGCCTGGCTCCGGGCATCGCCCGCCTGCTCGGCGGCCTCTCGTTCTCTCTGGGCCTGGTGCTGGTGGTGGTGGGCGGTGCCGAACTGTTCACCGGCAACATGCTCATCGTGATGGCCGCCGTGAACCGCCGCGTCCACTTCGGTGCACTCCTGCGCAACTGGGGCGTCGTCTACGTCGCCAACCTGGTGGGTGCCGTGGGGGTGGCAGCCCTCGTGTTCTGGTCGGGCCAGTACCGCCAGGGAGGCGGAGCCGTGGGCGAGCGCGCGCTGGCCATCGCCACCACCAAGGCGGACCTCGATGTGTGGCCCGCCGTCGTGCTGGGCATCCTCGCCAACCTGCTCGTGTGCCTCGCCGTGTGGCTCAGCTTCTCGGCCCGCTCCACCACCGACCGCATCCTTGCGGTGATGTTCCCCATCACCGCGTTCGTCGCCTGCGGCTTCGAGCACAGCATCGCCAACATGTACTTCCTGCCGCTCGGCATGTTCGTGCAGCAGCACGTGGCCGGGAGCGACGGTTCGCTCACCTGGGGCGACGCCGTGTTCCACAACCTGCTGCCCGTCACACTCGGCAACATGATCGGCGGCGGAGTGCTGGTGGGCCTCACCTACTGGTTCGTCTACCTGCGCGGCCGCCCGCCCGCTGACTAGCGTGCCTCTCATGGCAAGCGAACCGGTCATCGATCTCACCACCCTGTCCGCGGCACCGCGCCGCACGGTGGCGAGCCCCGACGCAGTGGTCGACCAACTGATGGAACTCTTCGCTCTGAAAGGCGACGACGCGTACATCGGCGAACCGGTGTCGCAGACCGAACACGCCATCAAGACCGCCGTAGTGGCCGAGCAGCGTGGCGCATCGCCGGCGCTGGTGGCCGCCGCCCTGCTGCACGACGTTGGCCACCTGGTGCACGGTTTGGCCGACGACGCCGCCGACCACGGCATCGACACGGTGCACCAGGAGGCCGGCGCGCGCTACCTAGCCCGCTGGTTCCCCCCGGCTGTCACCGAGCCGGTTCGTCTGCACGTCGCCGCCAAGCGCTATCTGTGCGCCACCGACCCGCAGTACCTCGCGCTGCTGACGCCCGCCTCGGTGCACAGCTTGAGCCTGCAGGGTGGGCCGTTCACCACCGAAGCGGCCGAAACGTTCGCCCGTGTGCCGTTCGCGCTCGATGCCGTCGAGCTGCGCCGCTGCGACGACGCCGGCAAAGACCCGCACGCCACGATGCCCGGCCTCGAACACTTTCGACCAATCCTCGAGTCGCTGGTCGTAGCGCAGGGGTCGGCGGACCGCGACTGAGCGGTCGACCGGCAACATCCGGATCGCCGTTCTCGCGCCATACTGGGCAACGTGGCAGTGGAGATCGAGCGCCGATTCGTGGTCGACCGACTGCCCGCTGGGCTGGCGCTGGATGAGGGCACCCCGATGCGCCAGGGCTACCTCGCGATGGTCGACACCGTCACGGTGCGGGTGCGCATCACCGCCACGGCCGCCGTGCTCACCGTGAAGGCCGGTACGGGCATGGCGCGCACCGAGGTGGAGGTGCCCCTGCCGATGGACGAAGCCGAGCAGTTGTGGTCGCACACCGGTGGACGGTCGCTCTCGAAGACACGCCACCACGTGGTGCTCGCCGACGGCACCGGCGTCGACCTCGACCGATACCACGGCACCCTCGCGGGCCTCGTCACCGTGGAGGTCGAGTTCCCCGACCTTGGCACTGCCGAATGCTTCACACCGCCCGTGTGGTTCGGCACCGAGGTGACCGGCCGACCCGAGTGGAGCAACGCCGCCCTGGCCCGGAGCGGACGGCCGGCGTGACCGAGTCGCCGCCCACCCACGACGACCACGGCTTTCCCGCCGGCTTCTTCCGCCGCAGCGACCCCTCGCCCGACACCCAGTTCTACGCGTTCGACCGTCTCGTCACCCACATCGACGACCGGGCCATCGCCGCGGTGGGCTCGCTGTACCACCACCTCGGCCTCACAGGCCGGGTACTCGATCTGATGTCGTCGTGGATCTCGCACTTCCGCACCCCGCCCGAGCACCTCACCGTGCTGGGCATGAACACCAACGAACTGGCCGCGAACGAGGCGGCGGCCGAGCGGGTGGTGCACGACCTCAACGCCGACCCGTCGCTCCCGTTCGCCGATGGTTCGTTCGACGCTGCGGTGTGCTGTGTGTCGGTCGACTATCTGGTGCAGCCGATCGATGTGTTCCGCGAGGTGCACCGCGTGCTCGGGCCCGGCGGGGTGTTCGTCTGCACCTTCTCGAACCGCTGCTTCCCCACCAAGGCCATCAACGGCTGGCTGCGCAGCGACGACGACGGTCGAGTGGCCATCGTGGTCGAGTACTTCCGTCGCAGCGGCGGATGGGCCGAGCCGGAGGCGGCGCTGTGCACGCCGCCCTACACGCCGGGCGACCCGCTCTACGCGGTCTGGGCGAGCACCAGCCCGGCGGACTAGCGACCCCCCTGTCCGATCACGGTCAGAGCGCGGCCTGGATGGCCCGCAACCCGTCGACGAGCGCCTGCGCACCCGCGTCGTCGAGCACGGCGTAGGCGGAGTGCACGATGCGGTCGGTCACACGCTCGGCCTCGTCCATGGCCTGGCGCGTGGCGTCGGTGATGTCGGGCGCGTCGGCCTCGCTCCAGCCGAACATCTTCACGTCGTCGGGCCGCTTCACGAAGTGCGCTGTCTTCGAGTCGAGGCCCACAGCGCGAATGGCCGCCAGGTGGGCGCTGCCGCGGTACTCGCGTAGCACGGTGACGAGTTGCATCGCCCGGCCGGGCAGATCGTCGGCCAGCGGCTCGGCGGCCGTTGCCGCGTACAGCGCCAAGCCGTCGGGGTCGGCGACAACGTTCACCGCGTCGGCCGCCGCGACGAAGGCGGCCAGGCCCGGCACCTCTGCCAGACGGGCACGGCCGTGTTCGGCCGACGCCTCCCAGAACATGCGCCCCGCCGCACGTGGCGAGCACGCCGCGGTGCCTGCATTCCACACACCCGCCAGGAAGGCCGGGTTGAAGTAGCCGAACGCGCTGGCCACCACCGAGGCCTCCACGTCGCCCAGCACCCCGCCGCGCCCCACCACGTAGGTCTGCAGCGGGTCGAGACCCAACGCCGCGCCGCGCTCGCGCGTGGCCGGGGTGAAGTAGAAGGCCCAACCCGTGTCGCGAATGATGGGGCAGGCGATGGCCATGAGCTCGTCGGTCGTCATGTGCTGCACGGTAGACCGCGGCTGCGCCGTGCGGCCGAGTTCTGGCATGCTCGCGGGGTGGACGACGAACGCAACCGGTGGGCGGCTGCGGTGGTGCTGGGCGATGGCGAGTCGGCTTTCGTGCGCCCGATCGATCCGGCCGATGCCCCGGCATTGCGCGCGTTCCACGAACGCCAGCCGAGCGAGGCCCAGTACCGCCGCTTCTTCTCGCCCAAGCCCACGCTCAGCGACGGCGAACTGCGTCACTTCACCGAGGTCGACTTCCACGACCGGGTGGCGCTGGTGCTGGAACTGCGCGGCGAGTTCGTGGCCTGGGCCAGCTACGAACGCTGGAAGGGCCGCTCCGATGCCGATGTGGCGTTCATGGTCGATGCCGACCAGCGCGGCAAGGGCATCGCCACGCTGCTGCTCGAACACCTCGCCGCGATCGCCCGCACCAAAGGCATCGCTCGGTTCACCGCCGAGACCCTGGCCGACAACCGGTCGATGCTGGCGGTGTTCAGTCGCGCCGGGTGGCCCGTCAAGCGGCACTTCGACAGTGGCATCGTCGACGTCGAGTTCTCCGTCGACGACACCGAGCAGTTCGTCGACTCGGTGGAGGGCCGCGAGCACCGCGCCGACAGCCGCGCCGTGGCCCGCCTTTTGCTGCCGCGTTCGATCGCCATCATCGGAGCCTCCGATCGGCCGGGCTCGATCGGGTGTGAGCTGTGGCGCAACGTGCAGCGCTCGGGTGTGCCGGTGTTCGCCGTCAACCCCCGCCACACGCACCTCGACGGGGTGCCGTGCCATCCATCGGTCGCAGCCATTGCCGACGACGTGTGGCTGGCGGTCATCGCCGTGCCGGTTGCTGCACTGCCCGCGACGATCGACCAGTGCATCGCCAAGCGGGTGCGCGGTGCCGTCGTGGTCACCGCAGTCGACACAGGTGACAGCCCGACCGACGACAGCGCCGGGTTCGATCTGGCCGGTCTGGTCGAGCACGCCCGGCGCAACGGCCTCCGTCTCATCGGCCCGGCCAGCATGGGCATCGCCTCCAGCGCCGAGCCGGGCGGTATCGGCCTCAGCGCCGCACTCGTGCCTGTCGACCTGCCCCGTGGCCGCATCGCCATCTCCATGCAGTCGGGCTCGCTCGGCTCGTCGCTGCTGCACCTCGCCGGGCAGATGTCGATGGGCATCTCGTGGTTCGTGTCGTTGGGCGACAAGTGCGACATCTCGGGCAACGACCTGCTGCAGTTCTGGGAGGACGACGACGCCACATCGGTCATCGCCCTGTACACCGAGAGTTTCGGCAACCCACGGAAGTTCGCGCGTATCGCCCGTCGGGTCGCTCGTCGGCGTCCCATCGTCGCGGTGCGCACCGGTGCCGCGGCCATTGGCAGCGCCGGGTCGGCGCTGTACCAACAGGCCGGCCTCATCGAAGTACCCACCGTCAGCGATCTGCTGCACACCACGCGCGTGCTCGCCGATCAGCCGATTCCCCGCGGCCCGCGGGTGGCGGTGCTCACCAATGCCCGCAGCCCGGGCGTGCTGGCCGCCGCGGCCATCGGCGCCGCCGGGTTGACGGAGGTGGAGGCGCCCGTGCGGCTCGATTGGCGCTCCACGCCCGCCGACTACGAGGCCGCACTCCGCGCTGCGCTGGGCTCGCCCGGCGTCGACGCGGTGCTGGTGCTGCACGCACCGCCAGTCGCCACCGCACCGGCACCCATCGACCAGATCGACCGCGCCGCCGCCGGGGCCACCAAGCCGGTGGTGGCCGTATTGCTCGGCCGCGACGACGGACCCATCGCACCCGGCTCGCGGGTGCCGACGTTCTCGTTCCCCGAACCGGCCGCGGCGGTGCTGGGGCGGATGTGGGCCTACGCCCACTGGCTCGCCACCGAGGCCGACGCACCAGCTGGCGAACTCGGTGGCCTCGATGTCGACGGTGCCGCGCACCTGCTCGAGCAGGCGCTCGACCGAGGAGCGCGGCGCTGCAGTCGCGACGAGTGCGCCACACTGCTGCGCGGCTACGGCATCGCCGTGCCCACCACCGTCACGACGGTCGGTGCCACGGCCGAACACGTCGCCGCTGTGGCCCACGAGATGGGCATGCCCGTGGCGGTGAAGGCGGCCCACCGGCGGGTGGGGCGGTCGGCCGCTGCCGGCGTAGCCCTCGACCTCGCCGACGACGACGCGGTGCGCGACGCCGTGGCCCGCATGCGCGCTGCGCTGGGCGACGGCGCCGACGAACTGGTGGTGCAGACCATGGTGGCGCCCGGCGTCGACGTGCGCGTGCACTGCACCACCGACACCCCGCTCGGCCCGGTCGTCACCGTCGGATTGGGCGGGATGCAGGCCGACCTCATCGGCGATGGTGCCAGTCGATTGGCGCCCGTGTCGCCCGCTGGTGCGATACAACTGATCGAGCAGTCGCGGGTGGGTGCCGCACTCGCTGCCGCACAGGTGCCACCCGATGCCCTCGTCGATGCCATCTGCCGCATCGCCCGACTGAGCGCCGACCATCCGCAGATCGACTCGATCGACGTGAACCCGCTCATCGTCGCGACCGACGGCTGCGCCGCCACCGACATCGCGGTCGAACTCACCACCACCGACCGCCAGGCACCACCGCTGCGGCGGATCTGAGCCCGCCGTTCCACGTCGACGCAGGTCGGGTCAGATACCTTCGGCGGCCTGCAGCCCGTCGGCGTCGACCTGCTTCGCCGCAGCGAGCCGGGCGAACACCGCCGGCGGTTCGCGCCACGGGTCGGGCATCGTGCCCGCTTCGGCCGCAGTGATGGCTCGCCACACCGCTTCGCTGGTGCAGGGCAGGTCGATGTGGCGCACGCCGAGGTGGGCCACGGCGTCGATGACGGCGTTCTGCACCGCAGGCGTGCTGCCGATGGTGCTGGCCTCGCCGATGCCCTTCGCGCCCAACGGGTTCAGCGGCGATGGGGTCTCGGTGCTGTGCACCTCGAAGCTCGGGAACTCGGCCGCCGACGGCACGGCGTAGTCCATGAACGTGCCGGTGATCGGGTTACCGTCGTCGTCGTAACGCACCTGTTCGTACAGCGCCTGACTCACCCCGGCTGCCACGCCGCCGTGCTGCTGGCCCTCCACGAGCACCGGGTTCACCACGGTGCCGCAGTCGTCGACCGCCACATGCCGCAGCAAGGTGACCTTGCCCGTGTCGCGGTCGACCTCGACCACCGCGATGTGCGCACCGAACGGGAACGTGGCCCCTGCCTGCACGAAGTCGAGCTGCGCGGCGAGGCCCAGCGTGCCGTCGTCGTGGTCGACCGCATCGGGCTGGTCGGCCGCGGCTTGCGCCAGGCCTGCCCAGTCGAGGCTGCGGGCGGGCACACCGGCCACGCCGACGCTGCCGGTGGCGGTGTCGACCACGATGTCGTCGACGTCGGCCTCGAGCAGCCGGGCCGCCAGACGGCGGGCCTTGTCGACCAGTGCCTCGGTGGCGCGCAGCACCGCCGACCCACCCAACTGCAGCGACCGCGAACCACCGGTGCCACCGCCCGAGCGCACCTCGTCGGTGTCGACCGCAGCGAGGCGGATGCGCTCGACCGGTATGCCCGTGCGTTCGCTCACGATCATCGCGAACGTGGTCTGGTGGCCCTGACCGTGCGCCGAGGTGCCGGCCAGCACCGTGGCCGACCCGTCGGGGTGCACAGCGACCGAGCCGTACTCGCTGCCCGAACCACCGGCAGTGACCTCCACGTACACGGCAACGCCGATACCGAGCAGATGCCGGTCGCCGCGCTCGCGGCGGGCCTGCTGTTCGCGCCGCAGGTCGTCGTAACCCACCAGGCGCACCGCCGTGTCGAGCGGTGTGGTGTACGCACCGCTGTCGTAGGTGAGGCCGGTGAGCGTGGCGAACGGGAACGCATCGTCGGCGATGAGGTTGCGGCGCCTGATCTCCACCGGGTCGATACCCAACTCGAGCGCAGCGAGGTCGACGATGCGCTCCAGCAGCGCCGTCGCCTCCGGCCGTCCGGCGCCGCGATAGGCACCGGTGGGTGTGGTGTTGGTGGCCGCCACGACGATGTCGAAGTGCAGAGCACCCAGCCGGTAGGTGCCGTTCGACATCCGCCGTGTGCCCGCTGGCAAGAAGGCGCCGAGACCCGGGTACGCACCGCCATCGCCCACCAGGCGCACCCGCAGGCCCGTGAACGTGCCGTCGCGCCGGCAGCCGAGCTCGGCGTACTGCACCTGGGCTCGGCTGTGCGCCAGGCAGAGCATGTCTTCGCTGCGCGTGGCCACCCACACCACCGGCGCCCCCAGTCGCATGGCCAGCGCCGCCACCACCAGCTGTTCGGGGTACAGCCCGGCCTTGCCGCCGAAGCCACCACCGACGGGAGGAGTGACCACCCGCACCCGGTCTGCCCCGACGCCAAGCCCAGCGGCGAGGAGCTGACGCAGCAGATGCGGCATCTGGGTGGAGCCGTACACCAGCAGGCGACCATCGGCCTGCACCGCCGCAGCGGCCGCATGTGGCTCGATCGGCGCAACTGCCATGCGCTGATTCACCAGACGGGCACGCACCACCACGTCGGCATCTCCGAACACCGCATCGGCCGGAGCCCTGGGCTCGACCGCCTCGGTGGTGCTGAGGGCCACGTTGTCGGGCCGTTCGTCGAACAGCGCCGGCGCGCCGGCGGCCAAGGCGTCCTCGGGCAGCACCGCGGCCTCGAGTGCTTGCAGGTGCACCACCACCTGGTCGGCCGCATCGCGGGCCGCCAGCGCGCTGTGCGCCACCACCACCGCCACCGCCTCGCCGACGAACCGCACCCGGTCCACCGCCAGCGGCGGCCGGGCAAACACGTCGTCGACCTTGGCCATGCCGTGGAACCCGGGCAACCCGAGGTCGGCCGCCGTGAAGACGCCCACCACACCGGGCGCCGCAAGGGCACCAGCCAGGTCGATGCCCTCGATCAGCGCATGCGCCGACTCACTGCGCACGAACACGGCATGCAGCGTGTTCCCCAGCCCCAGATCGCCCAGGTCGAGATCGGCCAGATAACGCACCGCTCCGGTGAGCAGGTCGGGGTCTTCGGTGCGCAGCACTCGGGTGCCGAGAATGGATCCAGCCATCCGCGCACGCTACCTGCGGCGGCGGTGCAGCACGCTGGCGGCCAGCACCGCGGCCGAGCCTGCCAGTACGACGATGCCGCACACGCGGCCCGCAACGGTGACCGGATGGTGCAGATGCAACAACACCATTGCGGCTGCCGCGGCGAGCCACACCACCGCCGCCGAGCGGTTGGTGAGGTCTTCCACCTGGGTGAGTTCGGTGTCGTTGCGCACGGCGGTGCGGGTGGCACCCTCTGCACGAAGCACTCGATCGAGCCAGCGCACCGGCGACGCCACCACCAGCACTGCCGCCGGCGCCCACAGCAGCAACGCGCCGGCGATCCACCGCTGATCGGCGAGCGACAGCGTGTCGTCGCCCGACACCGCTGCCGCACAGACGAACGCCGTGAGCGTGGTGACGACGATGAGCAACAGTGCCTTCACGTACCGCAGGATGATCACCTGCAGGCGCACCATGTGCCGCACCATGCCGTACTCCACCTTCGACACCTCTTCGGCGAGCGTGCGACGACGTGATGCAGCCAACTCGAACAGCGCCTCGGCCCGGGCCCGGTCGGGCTCGGTGTCGGCCAGCGCCAGGTCGACCAGGCCCGGATAGGCGCCCACCTGCCGATCGATCTTCGCCCGTGCCCGCTCGTTACCGGCCACCAGCAACCGCACGTTGGCGTCGGATGCGTGCACGGCGGCGTATTCGGCGTCGCCAGCGGGACTCAACTCGTCGCTCGGCAGGCGCAGCCCGGTGAGCGTGAACCGCGGCGTGAACACCTCGCTCGGCGATTCGCCGCCGATGTGGTGCACCACATGGTTGGCGTGGAAGTAGAACCTGGTCAGCTCGACGATCACCAGCCACAGGGCAGCCAGCGCGAGCAGGATCGACATGGCGATGCCTGCCGCGGCGAGGCCCCGCGGCCAGGTGAGGCCGCCGCTCAGCAACGATCGCATCACCTGGATGATCGAGTCGCGCGCCAGTGCCGGCAACAGCACCAGGATGCCGGCACCCGAGAGCAGGGCGGTGGCCACCCGGTGCATCGTCGACAGCCGCAACTCGCACCGCTGCAGAAAGGCCCGCATCGCCGCGCGGTCGTCATCGCTCACGGGGTTCACGTTAGTTGTGGGCCCCCACTAGGGTCTGGATACCGCTGACGACATGTCGGCGCTCACACACATCGGGGACGTCGTGGCACAGATCGAAGGACACATCGACGACCGGTTCGCAGCCATGAGCGATCTGCTCTCGGCGAGCATCGACGACGGCGGCGACGTCGGCGGCTCGGTGGCCGTCTCGCTCGACGGCGAGATGGTCGTCGACATCTGGGGCGGCTGGGTCGACGAAGCCCACAGCGCGCCGTGGCAGGCCGACACGCTGGTGAACGTCTGGTCGACCACCAAGACGATGATGGCGCTCTCGGCGCTGGTGCTCGTCGAGCGCGGCCTGCTCGACGTCGATGCACCCGTCGCCAGCTACTGGCCCGAATTCGCCGCCAACGGCAAGGCCGACGTCCGTGTGCGCCATCTGCTGTCGCACACCTCCGGCGTGTCGGGCTGGGACCAGCCGGTGGTGGTCGACGATCTGTACGACTGGGAGAAGAGCACCTCGATGCTCGCCGCCCAGGCACCGTGGTGGGAGCCGGGCACCATGTCGGGCTATCACGCCCTCAACCAGGGTCATCTGGTGGGCGAGGTCATCCGCCGCATCACCGGCAAGAAGCTCGGCGAGTTCTTCGCCGACGAGATCGCCGGCCCGCTCGGCGCCGACTTCCACATCGGCATCGCGCCCAGCGAGTTCCACCGCATCTCGAACGTCATACCACCGCCGCCGCTGCCCATCGACTTCACCACCCTCGACCTCGACAGCGTGCTGGTGAAGACCTTCACCGGGCCCGCCCCGGGTGCCGAGGCGGCCTGGACCGCCGAGTGGCGTCAGGCCGACATCGGTGCCGCCAACGGCCACGGCAACGCCCGCTCGGTGGCACTGTGCCAATCGGTGGTGGCCTGCGGTGGTGAGGTGAACGGCGTGAAACTGCTCTCGCCCGCCACCATCGACACCATCTTCCGTGAGCAGGCGAACGGCATGGACCTGGTGCTCGGCATCCACAGCAGGTTCGGCATCGGCTACGGCCTTCCGAACGAGAGCTACCCCTACTTCCCCGACGGCCGGATCTGCTTCTGGGGCGGCTGGGGCGGCTCGGTCATCATCGTCGACGTCGACCGCCGCATGACCATCGCCTACATGATGAACAACATGCAGGGTGGCCTGGTGGGCGACCTGCGCGGCGAGAACCTCGTCCGCGCCGCCTACGCCGCCATCGGCGTCTCCCCCACGACCTGAGCGCCTGCCCCGCCTGCCCCGCCGCCCCCTCCCCGCTGGTCCATCCGTGAGCCTGGACCCCGCTGGTGCGGGTCGCTGCTCACCGACCCCTGCCATCGGTGAGCCATGACCCGCTCACTCCGGGCGCACACTCACGAACGGGGGAGACTGGTGGTCCACCCGAGCGAACGGGGGGTGGGGCACTACCCTGCCGGTCCGTGACCCGTCCCCTGCGCATCGGTATCCAACTCCCCGAGGTCGAACGCGAGGTCCGCTGGGCCGAGTACGTCGACTTGGCGCGCACCGCCGAGGAGGTCGGGTTCGACTCGATCTGGTTGGGCGACCATCTGCTGTACCGCGGCGAGAGCGGGCACGAGCGCGGGCCATGGGAGGTGTGGACCATGCTGGCCGCCCTGGCCGGCGCCACCGAACGCGTCATCCTGGGGCCGCTCGTGGCGTGCACCGCTTTTCATCCGCCGGCGGTGGTGGCGAAGATGGCGGCGACGGTCGACGAGATCAGCGGGGGCCGCCTGGTGCTGGGGCTGGGTGCCGGGTGGAACGAGACCGAGTTCCGCTCGTTCGGTCTACCGTACGATCAACGCGTCGCCCGCTTCGCCGAGGCGTTCGCCGTCATCGTGCCGCTAGTGCGCGGCGAGCGGGCCACACTCGCCGGGCAGTTCTCGAGTGTCGACGAGGCCGTCCTGCTACCGCCCTCGGCCCGGCCCATCGAGCGGCCGCTGCCGCTGATGATCGGCAGCACCGGCGAGCGGATGCTCGAACTCACCCTCGGCACGGTGGAGATGTGGAACACCTGGTTCACCGAGTTCGGCAACACACCCGAGGGCTTCGCGGCGCTGAACAGCAGGGTCAGCACCATTGCCGAGCGGGTCGGCCGACCGGCAGCCGAGATCGACCGCAGCGCGTGCGTGCTGGTGGTGGTCGACCCCGCGTCAACTGAACGCCGTGTTCCCGATGACTGCACACCGCTTGCGGGCGATCCGGCCACGGTGGCAGCAGCGATGCACGCCTATGCGGCTGCTGGCGCCGACGAGGTGATCCTGGTGGCGAATCCGATCGACCACGAGTCGATCCGGGTGCTCGGCCGGGCGCTCGCGCTCCTCGACGACTGACCTACGGGTACCGTGTCGGCGTGAGCAATGCTGCCACCCCGCCGGTGACCATCACCTGGCTGGGTCACGCCACGGTGCTCATCGAGGTGGGCGACACGCGCATCATCACCGACCCGGCGCTCACCCGACGCCTCGCCCACTTGCGGCGTCGGCACCCCGAACCCGATGTGGGCCGGGTCGACGGCGTGCTGCTGTCGCATCTGCACCTCGATCACCTCCACGCTCCGTCGCTGCGCCGGGTCACCCCCGGTGCCACGGTGGTGGCACCACGAGGCGCTGAACGGTTCGCCACCGCGGGCGGCGCCGACAGCGTCACCAGCGTGCTGCTGGGCGACACCGTCGACATCGGCGACGTGTCGGTGGAGACGGTGTACGCAGCGCACAAGTCGGGCCGCGGCCCGTTGTCGCGGTCCAGCGCCGAACCGGTGGGCTACGTCGTCCGGGCCGGCGGCACGAGCATCTACTTCGCCGGCGACACCGACCTGTTCGATGCCATGCGCACCATCGGCCCCGTCGACGTGGCGCTCGTGCCCATCTGGGGATGGGGCCCATCACTGGGCGAACTGCACCTCGACCCCACCTCGGCAGCAACGGCGGCACAGCTGATCGATCCCGCAGTGGTGATTCCCATTCACTGGGGCACCTACAGCCCGCTTCGACTCGGGAGTGCGGCACCGACCTGGCTCGACCGGCCGATACACGAGTTCCGCCAGCGCCTCGACGCCCTCGGCCTCGTCGACCGTCTGGTGGCCCTCGACCCCGGCGGTTCGCTCGAGATGGTCAGCGCCGACGGTCGACCCAGGATCCGCCCTCGATCGGCGTGAGGCGCAGGCCGCCGCCAAAGGCGTAGGCCCACACCGGCACGGCGTCGGCGGTAGTGACGACCACTCGCCGGTAGCCACCCTCCACACCTCCCTCCACCGCGTCGAGTGCCTCGAGAGCCTCGTCATGACGCGCCGCGAGCAACTCGAACACCCGGCCATGGATGATGCCGTCGGTGTCGAACACTGCCGCCGGATACCCCTCACCGGTGTCGAACAGCGTGCCCGCCACCCAGGTCGCCCGACCCTCGTCGACCACGAACGGCGCGAGGAACTGCCACCGCGGTTCGCCCGGTAGCAGCGTGCCATAGGCGAACAACGACAGCGGCGATGGTTCCATGGCCCGTCAACCTACCGCCACGATTCTCAAGGAATCATCAAGCTCACACACGCCGTGCAACGACGTCGGCACGGTCCGTAGTACGACTTTACAGGGCGTGAAACCTCGCTAATCTGCGCCCATGAGCAGCCCTGACGCAACGCCCGACCCGAGTCTTGCGGCAGTGCAGCAGGGCCAGTTGCTCACCCACGATCGGCTCGACACCACTCGCCGACGCGAACAGGTGCGCCAGCGCCGGCTGTGGCTGATCTTCACCGTCATCGCCGTTCTGCTCGGCTGGTTCTGGTGGCGCGACCTCTCCGGCAACCCGGTGCGGTTCGGTCTGCCCGAGGCGCTCACCCAAGACCCGGTGCTCGCCGTGTCGTTGGGCATGATGCTGCTGCTTGCCTGCCTGATCCTCATCCCGTTCCTCGGTGCTGGCCGATCGCCGCACGTGATGCTGCGGCCGAGCGACTCCGGCGTGCGCCTCGCCGACGTCGTCGGCGCCGAGGCCACCCGGCGCGAGGCCATCGACACACTGAACCTGTTCCTCGCCCATCAGACCTTCGCGACGGAGATGGGCGGCGAAGCCCGGCGCGGTGTGCTGTTCGAGGGACCGCCAGGCACCGGAAAGACCTACCTCGCCAAGGCACTCGCAGCCGAGGCCGGGGTGCCGTTCCTGTTCGTGTCGGCCAGCGCCTTCCAGTCGATGTACTTCGGCCAGACCAATCGCAAGATCCGCAGTTTCTTCAAGGCGCTGCGCAAGGCGGCTCGGGCCGAAGGCGGCGCGATCGGCTTCATCGAGGAGTTCGACGCCATTGGTGGTGCGCGCAGCGGCATGAACTCGGGTTCGATGCGCGAAGGCATCGTCGGCGTGGTGAACGAACTGCTCGTGCAGATGCAGAGCTTCGATATGCCCACCGGCGGCCAACGGGTGACCAGCTGGTTCGTCGACCGTTGCAACGCATTGCTCCCCCGCCATCTCGCGCTGCCCCGGCCCGAGCCCACATCGGCCAACATCCTCGTCATCGCCGCCACCAACCGCGCTGCCGACCTCGACCCGGCGCTGCTGCGCCCCGGCCGCTTCGATCGGGTGATCCACTTCG
>JBAXSU010000082.1:0-14498 GCA_037130535.1 Actinomycetota bacterium | reverse complement strand
CGATCGGCTCGACGGTGGGTCGCTGGATGACGAGCATGTGGTACGCCTCTATCTCTCGGGTGCCGAAAACTGCGGTCGGGATTACTTCGAGTACAACTCGACGATGAGCGACTCGCGCACAGGGACGTCGATGTGCTCACGCTGCGGAAGGTCGCGGACGGTGACCTGCTTACCGGCATCGCCCACTTCGAGCCAGCCGACCACGCGGCGGTCGAGTACGTCGATGTTGTGCTGGATGATGATCATGTTGGCGGCCTTGGCGCCGAGGGTGACGACATCGCCTTTGCGCACACGGTACGACGGGATGTTGACGCGCTTGCCATTCACCATCACCATGCCGTGGCTGACGAACTGGCGGGCCTGCGGGCGAGTGCTCGCCCAGCCGGCGCGGTACACCACGTTGTCGAGGCGCTGCTCGAGGAGGCGCAGCAGGTTCTCGCCCGTGGGGCCCTGCAGACGGTTGGCCTCTTCGTAGGTGCGGCGGAACTGGCGCTCGAGCACACCGTAGATGTACTTCGCCTTCTGCTTCTCCTGGAGCTGGGCCAAGAACTCACTGCCGGCGTTGCGCCGACGGGTGCGGCCGTGCTGGCCGGGAGGGAACGGACGACGCTCGAGCGCCTTGCGACCCTTTTCGTTCTCGAAGATGTTGGTGCCCAGGCGGCGCGAGACGCGCACCTTGGGGCCGGTGTAACGAGCCATGATCGATCAGGTCCTGCGGCGCTTGGGCTGACGGCAGCCGTTGTGGGGTACGGGAGTGACGTCCTTGATCGAGGTGACCTCGATACCGGTGGACTGGATGCTGCGGACGGCGGTGTCGCGGCCCGAGCCCGGGCCCTTCACCTGCACCTCTACACGGCGCAGACCGTGCTCCATGGCGGCGCGGGCAGCCTTCTCGGCGGCCATCTGTGCGGCGTACGGGGTGCTCTTGCGCGAGCCCTTGAACCCGACACCACCCGACGAGGCCCACGAGATGACGTTGCCCTCGGTGTCGGTGATGGAGACGATCGTATTGTTGAACGAGCTCTTGATGTGGACGACACCGTTGGTGACGTTCTTGCGCTCGCGCTTGCGGGGGCGACGACCGCCCGGCTTCGGCTTGGCCATTACTTCCTCACAGCCTTCTTCTTGTTGGCGACGGTCTTCTTCGGGCCCTTGCGGGTGCGAGCGTTGGTGCGGGTGCGCTGGCCGCGCACGGGCAGGCCCTTGCGGTGCCGCACGCCCTGCAGGCAGCCGATCTCGATCTTGCGCTTGATGTCTTGCGCCACGTTGCGGCGCAGGTCGCCTTCGACGGTGACGTTGGTATCGACCCAGGCGCGGATGCGGTTGATCTCATCCTCGGTGAGATTGCGCACGCGCTCGTTGGGGTTGAGGTCGGTGTCGGCGCAGATCCGCTGAGCGGTGGGCTTGCCGATGCCGAAGATGTAGGTGAGCGAGATCTCGAGCCGCTTTTCGCGGGGGATGTCGACGCCGGAAATACGTGCCATGAACTGCTTCCTCAGCCTTGCCGCTGCTTGTGACGCGGGTTCTCGCAAATCACCATGACGCGGCCGTGCCGGCGGATGACCTTGCACTTGTCGCAGATTTTCTTCACGCTGGGACGGACCTTCATGGTGACGGAGCTTTCTTTCGAACTACGTGGGACTACTTGTATCGGTAGGTGATCCGACCCCGGGTGAGGTCGTAGGGGGTGAGTTCCACCTGCACCTTGTCGCCCGGCAGGATGCGGATGTAGTTCATCCGCATCTTTCCTGAGATGTGCGCCAACACCTGGTGGTTATTGTCGAGTTCGACCCGGAACATCGCGTTCGGGAGCGACTCGAGAATCGTGCCTTCGAGCACGATGGCGTCGTCTTTGGGCTTGGGCAGGGGAGTCTCCTCGGATGAAACGGTTCGACGGCGTCAGCGAGGCCTGATAGCCCGGCGGAGATGCACGGGCGTGCAGGCGCACGCGTGACCCCGACAGGGCCGAGTGGCCATGCTATCGGGCGCGACCGACAACGCCAAGTCCCAACACAGGGTTCGCGATGCAGCGCATCGCGCCCGAGCCGACAACCCTCAACTTACATAGCGCGAGGTCTCCGTGTGGAGGATCCTCGCTACCTCGGCCGGCTCGAGCAGGTCGAGATCGTCGTCGGCCACCTCGACACTGAGCGGTGCGTCGGCGGGCAGCAGTGCCAGCAGACCACGGAGATCGAACTCGCCCTCCCCCGGTACCTCACGGTGATGGAGGCAGTCCTGCACATAGTCGTCGAGCACCGGGTCGAGCGGGCCGTCGTCGAACTGCACTGCCGCCACCAACGCAGGATCGAGCCCCACCAGCGACAGCAGCCCACCGCCTCGGAACACGTGCCAGGCGTCGACGCACAGTCCGATGTTCGTGCGACCGGCGCGGTCGACCAGTTCGGCTGCCGCTGCTGCGTCGGGAACATCGGTGAACGGCAGGAACTCGATCGACAGGCGGGTGCCGAAGGGCGCGACGCGGTCGGCAAGGGCGGCCAGCCAGGTCGCGGCCTCGGCACGATCGACCGAGCCGGCGAACGGCGGCACCACCTGCAACCGCTCGGGGCGGAAGGCGGCGACGAGGTGGACGAAGGTGTCGATGTGCCGATCGGCGAACATGGGCAGCGCCTCGAGCTCGATCAGGCGGGTGCCGTGCTGCTCGATCGTCGCCCGCAGGTCGTCGTCGGTGCGCCCCTCGGCTCGCAACCGCGAGTACTCGCCCACGTAGAGGCCGAAGCCATCGAACCCGGCATCCGCTGCCGCAGCACAGCGCACGTCGAACGACGCAGCGCGGATGCTGAAGTGGGCGAGCACCAGTTGGCGGGTCACGGGCACCATTGTGGCGCGTCGGTGCCGGTCTGATGTGTCGAGGGCGCGTGTACCTGGCGCTGTCGGGTCGTTACGCTTCGTGGTGTGCGGACAGTGCAACGATTGACGACATTGATTGGCTCGTGCGCGACCGCGGTCGTCGCCGTCGTCGCAGTCGGGGTTGCCGCCCCGTTGGCGCACGCAGCACCCGGCGACACCACCGCGTACGCGCCGCTCGCCGTTCCCCAACGCCTGCTCGACACCCGCGGGGCCCCGGGCCCGCTGGGCGCCGGCGGCATCGTCACCGTGAAGGTCGTCGGCGATGCACCACTACCGCCCGTCACCAACGCCAGGGCCGCGGTGCTGAACGTCACCGTGGTCGGGCCGGCAGCGGCCGGCTTCTGGACCGTGTTCCCGCACGGCGCCCCGCTCCCCATGGCGTCGAACCTCAACATCGACGAGCGCGCCAGCGCGCTCGGCGGCGCGCTCGCCGTCGCCAACCTCGTCACCGTACCCATCGGCGCCGACGGCAGCGTCGACATCTTCAGCCTCAGCGGCGGCCATGTCGTCGTCGACATGCTGGGCACCTACGAACTCAGCAGCGCCGCCACCGCCGGCCGATTCGCCCCGCTGGCCAGTCCCAACCGGGTCCTCGACACCCGCAGTATCTGGCCGGTGGGCGCCGACTCCACCACCGAGGTGCAGGTTCCCGATGCCGGCGGTGCTTCGGCGGCCGTCCTCAACGTCACCACCATCGCCAACGGGGCCGGCTTCTGGACCGTGTTCCCAACGTCTGCCCCCACGCGGCCCGATACGGCCAACCTCAACTCGTTGTACCCGTTCCACGTGGTGTCCAACCAGGTCATCGTGCCGCTCGGAGCCGAGGGTACGTTCGATGTCTACTCGCAGACCGGCGGCCACCTGGTGGTCGACGTGGTCGGCCTGATGACCGGCCCCACGGCCGCCGAGTCGACCGACGGCTTGTTCGTACCGCTCGCCGCACCCACACGCTTCCTCGACACCCGCGCCTCTGCGTTGAACCCGCTCGGCAGGGCGCAGATGGCGCTCCCCACCTGGAACCTCGAGGTGCCGGTGGCATCGAACCCGGCTATCGGACGCAGCGACGTCTCGGCCATCGTCGCCAATCTCACCTCAACCGACTCGCTGGCCGCGGGCTACATCTCGCTGAGCCCGGCCGGCGCGAACAACCCTGCGGTGAAGTCGCGGAACACCTCCACGTTGAACATCACCCGGGCCGGGCAGACACTTCCCAACCATGCCACCGTCGCGATGTCCGGGCGTGGCTTCGATGTGTTCACCCAGACGGGTGCCAACGTCGTGGTCGATGTGGCCGGCTTCTACACGGGCACCCCGGTGCCGGCACCGTTCGGTCGTCCGAGCAACATCGACCCAACCCCGTTCGCCTGCGCCGGCTTCCCCACCGTCCCGGTCTCCGAAGTGGTCGCCGGCAGCAGTCGGACCACCGTCGCCCGGGCCCAACAGCGCCTGCTGGCCCTCGGGTTCTGGTTGCAGTCGGCCGATGGGGCGTACGGCCTCACCACCCGTCAGGCCGTGATGGCCTTCCAGAAGTGGGCGCGTCTGCCCGCCACCAGCGCCGTCGACGAAGCCACCGCTGCGGCCCTGAACCGCACGCTGTGCCGCCCGGCACCGGGCATCACCGGCGACGGGTTCGAGGTCGACAAGGCCCAGCAGCTCGGGTTTGTCGTCCGAGGAGGCAGAGCCGAGTGGGTGATCAACGTCTCGACCGGCTCGGGCAAGTCGTACACCGAGCGCAACCAGCGCACCGGTGGCATGGAGACCGGCATCTCCATCACGCCCAACGGCACGTGGAAGGTCTACCTCGAACGTCCCGAGGGTTGGTGGGACGGCGACCTTGGCAGCATCTACCGGCCGAAGTACTTCCGCGGCGGCGTAGCCGTGCACGGCTCGCCGAGCATCCCCAACTATCCGGCATCGCACGGTTGTGTTCGTGTGTCGGTGCCCGCGATGGACATGATCTGGGCCACCGACGCGATGCCGAAGGGCTCGCGCGTGGTGGTGCACGACTGATTCTCTCCCCCCGCCGAGGCGAGTAGGCTCGCCCCCGTGTGAAACGGGTCCTGTGAGGCCCGAACACGAAGGAGACAATGTGGCGAACCGAGTGGTCATGTCGGCCGACGACGTCCGGCGGGCGATCACCCGCATCGGCCACGAGGTCGTCGAACGGAACCACGGCCTCGATGGCGTGGTGCTGGTGGGCCTCCAGCGCGGCGGGGTCTGGATCGCCGAATTGCTCGCCGAAGGGCTGCGCCGCATCGACGGCACCGGCCAGGTGCAGGTGGGCACGCTCGACGTCAGCTTCTATCGCGACGATGTAGGCCTGCGGCCAATCGTGCCCGCCCAGGTCACCGATCTACCGCCGCTCGACGGTGCCTGTGTGGTGCTCGTCGACGACGTGCTGTTCACCGGTCGCACCGTACGCGCCGCGCTCGATGCGCTGAACGACCACGGCCGACCTCGCGCGGTGCAACTGGCGGTCATCGTCGACCGTGGTCACCGCGAACTGCCCATCCGCCCCGACTACGTGGGCAAGAACCTGCCGACCTCGCGCGCCGAGAACGTCACCGTGAGCGAGGAAGGGGTGGTGATCGAGTGAAGCACCTGCTCGGCATCGACGAGCTCGACGCGGCCACCATCGCCCGCTTGCTCGATCTCACCGACCACATGGCCGAGATCAACCGGCGCCCGATGCCGAAGGTGCCCGCGTTGCGTGGCCGCACGGTGGTGAACCTGTTCTTCGAAGACTCGACCCGAACCCGTACCAGCTTCGACACAGCGGCGCGGCGGCTCAGCGCCGACGTGATGAACTTCGCTGTCTCGTCGAGCAGCGTGAACAAGGGCGAGAGCCTTCGCGACACCATCGAGACCATCACCGCGATGGGGGTCGATGCGTTCGTCGTGCGACACAAGTCGAGTGGTGCGCCGCAACTGATCACCGGCTGGACCGATGCCGCCGTGGTGAACGCCGGCGACGGCTGGCACCAGCACCCCACTCAGGCACTACTCGACTGCTACACCATCCGCTCCAGGCTGCAGTGCGGCGCCGACTTCAGCGGCATGCGCATCGCCATCGTCGGCGACATCCGCCACAGCCGCGTGGCGCGCAGCGATGTGCAGGCGTTCACGATGCTCGGCGCCCACGTGCTGCTGGTAGCCCCGCCCACTCTGCTGCCCCCGGCGGTGAACGACTGGCCGGTGGAGGTGTGTCACGACCTCGACGCCGTGTTGCCGACGCTGGACGTGCTGTACCTGTTGCGGATGCAGCACGAGCGGATGACCGACGCGCTGGTGCCTTCGCTGCGCGAGTACACGACGCTGTTCGGCCTCACTCCCGAGCGGGCGAGCCGCCTGGCCGACCACGCGCTGGTGATGCACCCGGGGCCGATGAACCGTGGGGTCGAAATCGCCGTCGACCCGGCCGATCTGCCCGGTGCCACCATCCTCGAGCAGGTGGCCAACGGCATCGCGGTGCGTATGGCGGTGTTGTTCGACCTACTCGGCAGCGGTGCCGACATCTCCACCGAACCCCTGGGAGGCGCGTCATGAGCCGCGTGATCATCCGCAACGGCACTGTCCTCGACGCAACCGGCCAACGCCGGGCCGACGTCGCCGTGGCCGACGGCGTGGTGGTGGCCGTGGGCCCGGCGCTCGACGCCTCGTTCGATGAGAATGGCGCCACCGTGCTCGACGCATCCGGCTGCTACGTCACGCCGGGCCTCGTCGACCTCCATGTCCACCTGCGCGAGCCGGGCAAGGAGGAAGCCGAGACCATCGAGACCGGCAGCCGCGCCGCAGCGCTGGGCGGGTTCACCGCGGTGGTGGCCATGCCCAACACCGAGCCTGCGCAGGACAACCTGCCCACCATCGAGTTCGTGCGGGCGCAGGGTCGCCGCGCCGGGCTGTGCGAGGTGGTACCCGCCGGCTGTATCACCCTCGGCCGGGCAGGCGAACACCTCGCTCCCATGGGCGAACTGGCAGCAGCGGGTGTGCGACTGTTCACCGACGACGGCAACGGGGTACAAGACCCCGGGCTGATGCGTCGGGCCCTCGAGTACGCCTGGCCGCTCGGCATCGTCCTGGCCCAACACTGCGAGGTGTCGAGCCTCACCAAGGGTGCGGTGATGCACGAGGGCTCGTGCTGCGGCCACCTCGGCCTGCCCGGCTGGCCCGCGCTGGCCGAGGAGTTGATGGTGCACCGCGACATCGAACTGGTGCGCCTCACCGGCACCCCGGTGCATTTCCTGCACCTGTCGACCGAACGGAGTGTGGCCCTGGTGCGCGCCGCGAAGGCCGACGGGCTGCCCGTCACCGCCGAGGCCACCCCGCACCACTTCACCCTCACCGACGAACTGCTCGCCTCGTTCGACGCCGTGTACAAGGTGAACCCCCCGCTGCGCACCGCCGCCGACATCGCGGCCATCAAGGCCGGCCTCGCCGACGGCACCATCGACGCCATCGCAACCGATCATGCACCGCATGCACCGGAGACGAAGGAGGCGCCGCTCGACCAGGCACCTCCCGGCATGCTCGGCCTGCAGACCGCGCTCGCGCTCGCCATCACCGAACTCGACATGCCGCTCGCCGACATCGTTGCGGCGCTCAGCTGGAAACCGGCGGCGATTGCCGGGCTTGCCCCGCGCCACGGAGGGCCCATTGTCGTTGGTGCCGCCGCCAACCTGGCGGTGTTCGACCCGGCCGCCACCTGGACGGTACGACCCGATGTGCTGGCCAGCAAGAGCCGGAACACCCCGTATGCGGGGCGCACGCTGCGCGGCATGGTGCGCCACACGGTGTTCGCCGGCGATCCAGTGGTCGTCGACGGCGTCGCCCAGCGCTGAGCCGCCCCCTGGCACCGGTGCAGCAGCGTCGTGGTCAGAGCCGGGTGAGGATCTCGGGTCCGCGTTCGGTGACGAGCACGGTGTGTTCGACATGCGCCGTGAGCGACCCGTCGTCGCTGACCACCGTCCACCCGTCGTCGAGCTCGAGTACACCGTCGCTCCCCCCGGCAATGAGCATCGGCTCGATGGCCAGCACCACCCCGGGTTCGAGGGTCGGGCCCTTTCCGCGCCGGCCACGATTGGGTACGTCGGGCTCTTCGTGCATCGCTCGGCCGATACCGTGCCCGCAGTACTCGCGCGGCGAGCCGTAGCCGGCGGCCGACACAACGGCGTCGATAGAGGCGCCGATGTCGCCGAGATGCCCACCGGGGCGCATGGCCGCCACCCCTGCGGCGAGTGCATGTTCGGCTACGGCAATCAGATCGACGGCAGCCGAGGCGGGGGCACCGATGCTCATCGAGAAGGCGGCATCACCGTGCCAACCGTCGATGATGGCACCGCAGTCGACCGACAGCAGATCGCCCCCGAGCAGTACCCGTTCGCCGGGGATGCCGTGGATCAGTTCGTCGTTCACCGAGGCGCAGATGGTGGCGGGGAAACCGTGATAGCCGAGGAAATTGCTCCGCGCGCCGTGTTGCGCCAGCACCCGACGGGCGACGAGGTCGAGTTCCGCCGTGGCGACACCCGGCCGAGCTGCCTCACGAATAGCAGCGTGCATCTCGGCCACCACCCGGCCGGCGCGACGGAGCGCGGCGATGTCGTCGGGGCGGCGGCGCGGCAGGCGGCGCACGATGAACCGTCTCAGCCGGCGCGACGCGCTACGTCGACAGCACCGGTGAGCCGTCGGAACACTTCGTCGGGCGAGCCCACCCCGTCGATCACGGCAAGGCGACCGTTGCGCCCGTAGAACTCGATGAGCGGTGCTGTCTGCTCTTCGTACAGGTCGAGGCGACGGTTGATGGCGGCTGGAGTGTCGTCGTCGCGCTGCTCGACCTCGCCGCCACACACCTCGCAGATGGGACCACCGCGTTCGATCTGGCCCACGACGAAGTTGGTACCGCAGTCGCGACAGACGCGACGCGATGAGAGACGCTCGAGCACCAGTTCTCGCGGTACATCGAGATCGAGCACCACGTCGATCGGTTTTGCCGCAGTGATGCGATCGAGTTCGAGCGCCTGGCCCACGGTGCGCGGGAACCCGTCGAGGATGTAGCCGCGCCTACGGGTGTCGTCGTGGTCGAGGCGCTCCTCGACGATACCCACCATGATGTCGTCGCCCACGAGACCGCCGGCGTCCATCACCTGTTTGGCCATCCGCCCCAGGTCAGTGCCTTCGCGCACGGCGGCCCGCAGCATGTCGCCAGTGGAGATGTGGGGGACGACGAAATGGCGCGACAGACGCACGCATTGCGTGCCCTTTCCGGCGCCTTGGCGACCGAGCAGAATGAGCCGAGCGCCGGGGATCATGCGCTGCTCAGACTTGCCCGAACCCGAGCCGAGCGCGGGTCACTTGATGAACCCCTCGTAGTTGCGCAGCATCAACTGGCTGTCGATCTGGCGCATCAGTTCCAGCGCCACACCCACCGCAATGAGCACCGTGGTACCGGCGAAGGGGAAGCTCCGCACCCCACCCGCCCACAGCAGCAGATACGGCAGGATGGCGATGACGGCGACGAACACGGCGCCGGGCAGCGTGATGCGGTTCACGGCCTTGGCGAGGTAGCGCTCGGTCTGCGGCCCGGGGCGGATACCGGGGATGAAGCCGCCCTGACGGCGCAGCTGATCGGCCTGACGCACCGGGTCGAAGGCGATCGAGTTGTAGAAGTAGGCGAACGCGATGATCATCAGCGCAAAGATCGTGATGTACACGATGTTCTGGCTGTTGACGATGTACTGGTCGACGTTGCGCTGGACCCAGGCACGCCAACCGGTGCCATCGGTGGCGCCGAGCATGTTCGACAGCAGCACTGGAAGCAGTAGCACCGAACTGGCGAAGATGATGGGCACCACGCCGCTCTGGTTCACCTTCAGCGGAATGTAGGTGTTCTGGCCGCCGTACATCCGTCGGCCCACCACCCGTTTGGCGAACTGCACGGGAATGCGTCGTTGGGCGAGTTCGACACGCACCACCGCCAACACGATGCCGATGCTGAGGATGACGAGCAGGGCGAACACGAACCACTTCTTGGCCGTGAGGATCGAGTAGTAGCTGTACGGCAGACCACTGACGATGGAGGCGAAGATGATCATGCTCATGCCGTTGCCGATACCGCGCTGGCCGATGAGCTCGCCGAGCCACATCAGCAGCGCTGTGCCCGCCACCAGGGTGACGATGACCAGGTAGCCACGCGGCCACATGCCGTCGGGAAGCAACTTCACGTTCGGCACCTTCTGGGCAGCACCGAAGAACGCGCTGCCACGGCCCTGACCGAAGATGAACGTGAGGCCGGTGGCCTGCAACAGCGCGATACCGATGGCCAGGTAGCGCGTGTACTGGGTGATCTTGCGCTGGCCGGCTGCACCCTCTTGCTGCAACTTCTCGAGCTTCGGGATGACCACGCCGAGCACCTGCATGATGATGCTCGCGGTGATGTACGGCATGATGCCGAGGGCGAAGATCGAGAAGCTGCCGAACGCACCGCCCGAGAACAGGTCGAGGAAGCCGAGGGCACCCTGGGTGCGCACCCCTTCTTGGAACTGCTTCACCGCATCGGCGTCGATACCGGGTACACGGATGGCAACACCGAATCGGTACAGCGCGACCATCGCCAAGGTGAAGAGCACCTTGTTGCGCAGATCAGCAACCTTGAAGACATTCTTCAGGTTCGACAACACAACAGACTCCTCATGAACGGTTCGGGACGGGAACGAGGTTCGATGCTAGGGCGTGGCGCACACCGGACGGTGCCGCACCATGTTCAGCGGTTGGTGAACTGGTTGCCCTTGGCCGGGGGACGAACTGCGTACGGCAGCGGAAGGATGGTAACTGAACCACCGGCAGCCTCGATGGCCGCTTGCGCGGTCTTCGAGACGCCGTGGGCCGTGACTGCAACGGCAGCGTTGATCTCGCCGCGGCCGAGGATCTTGACAAAGGTGTCCTTGCGCACCAGGCCGCCAGCGACGAGTTCGTCGGGCCCGACGGTGGCTACCTCGAGGGCTGCCAACTGGTCGAGGTTCACCGGCGAGTACTCGATACGGAAGGGGTTGTTGAACCCCTTCAACTTCGGCACGCGCTGCTTCAGACCGGTCTGGCCACCTTCGAAACCACGGCCGACCTTGCCACGGCCACGCGAGTGCTGGCCCTTGGTGCCGGCGCCTGCGGTCTTGCCGCCCTTGCCGCCGATACCACGACCGACGCGCTTCTTGCCCTTGTTCGACCCTGGTGCGGGTGCGAGTTCGTCGACGCGCATGTCAGCTCTCCGTTCCTTCGGTGACCTTGATGAGGTGCGGCACGCGAGCGAGCATGCCGCGGATCTCGGCCCGGTCGGGCAGGGTGTTCGACTGGCCGATGCGGCCCAGACCGAGTGCCCGCAGGGTACCGACGGCCTTGGGCTTGTTGCCGATGGCCGAGCGGACCTGGGTGACGACGAGCGTCTTTTCGCCCGTGTAGGTGTTCTTCTGGCGACCAGGCATCAGTGTTGTTCTCCTGCTGCGAGTTGCTTCTGGCGCTCGTTGTACGAGCGGAGCACACCCTTCGGCACGAACTCGTCGGCCGGCAGGCCACGGCGGGCGGCCACCACATCGGGGCGCTGCAGCGACTTGAGTCCGTTGATCGTGGCTCGGGCGACGTTGATGGCGTTCGACGAACCGAGCGACTTGCACAGCACGTCGTGCACGCCGGCCTCTTCGAGGATGACACGGGCGGCGCCACCGGCGATGACGCCGGTACCGGGAGCCGCGGGGCGCATGAGCACTCGGCCAGCCGAGTTGATGCCGATGATGGGGTGGGTGATGGTGCTACCGGCCAGCGGGACCGCGAACAGGTTGCGCTTGGCTTCCTCGGTGCCCTTCTGGATCGCCAGCGGCACTTCCTTGGCCTTGCCGTAGCCGAGGCCGACGCGGCCGTTGCCGTCGCCGACCACCACCAGTGCGGTGAACGAGAACCGACGACCGCCCTTCACCACCTTGGCGACGCGGTTGATGGTGATGACGCGCGACTCGCGCAGACCGTTGGGATCGGGGGCAGGCGCTTCGCCGCCGCGCTGGTTGCCAAAATTGCGTTGCTCTGCCATCAGAACTCCAAACCTGCGTCACGGGCCGCCTCGGCGACCGCTGCCACACGACCGTGGTAGAGGAACCCACCACGATCGAACACCACCTTGTCGATACCAGCAGCTTTGGCCCGCTCGGCGATGAGCGAGCCCACCCGGGTGGCCGCGTCGACCGTCGCACCGCTGCCGTTGGCGCGCTGGGCAGCCTCGGTGGTGGATGCGGCGGCCAAGGTACGACCATTGTCGTCGTCGATCAACTGCAGCACGAGATGCTTGTTCGAGCGGAACACGGCCAGGCGCGGACGCTCGGCGGTGCCGTGGATCTTCTTGCGCACACGCGCATGCCGGGTGAGACGGCTCTGGTAGCGCTTTTGGGCGACCTTGCTCATGATCGGGTACTCACTTCTTTCCGGTCTTGCCGGCCTTGCGCAAGACCTTTTCGCCGAGGTAGCGAACGCCCTTGCCCTTGTACGGCTCGGGCTTGCGGACGGAACGGATGTTGGCGGCCACCTGGCCGACCATCTCTTTGTCGATGCCGCGCACGATGACACGAGTCTGGACCGGCACTTCGAACGTGATGCCCTCGGGCGCCTGCATCATGACGGGGTGGCTGAAGCCGAGGGCGAGGCGCAGCGAGGTGGGGCTGGTGGCCTCGGCGCGGTAGCCCACGCCGATGATCTCGAGTTCCTTTGCGAAACCGTCGGTGACACCGGTGACCATGTTGCTCACCAGGGTGCGGCTGAGGCCGTGCAGCGAGCGGCTCTCGCGCTCGTCGTCGGGACGCTCGACCAGGAGGGTTCCCTCGTCGTGGCGCACCGTGATGTTGCCAGGCAGCTCGCGGCTGAGGGTGCCCTTGGGGCCGGTGACGGTGACCGACTGGCCAGTGATGTCGACCGTGACACCGCCGGGGACGGTGATGGGGGCCTTACCGATACGTGACATGGGTTCGGATCTCCTCGGTCACCACACGTAGCAGAGCACTTCGCCGCCCACGTTGCGCTTGCGCGCCTCGCGGTCGGTGAGCAGCCCCTGGCTGGTGGACAGGACGGCGACACCCAGACCACCGAGCACACGCGGGATGGCGTTGCCCTTGCGGTACACCCGCAGGCCGGGGGTCGAGATGCGACGCACACCGCTGATGGTGCGCTGACGGTCGGTCGAGTACTTCAACGAGATCGTCAGTACGTCGCCGGGACCGTGGGTGGAGGGCGCCACGGTGAAGCCCTCGATGTAGCCCTCTTTCTGCAGCACGGTTGCGAGTGCCACCTTCTGCTTCGAGCAGGGCATCTTCACCTCATCGTGCATCGCCGTATTGGCGTTGCGCAGACGGGTGAGCATGTCGGCAATGGGATCGGTCAGCATGGTGGCCTCCTCACCAACTCGCCTTGGTCAGGCCGGGAATCTCGCCTGCATGTGCCATCTCGCGCAGGCAGATGCGGCAGAGGCCGAACTGGCGGTATACGGACCGGGCACGACCACACCGACGGCAGCGGGTGTATCCGCGCACCTTGAACTTCGGTGTTGCGTTGCTCTTGTTGATCTGGGACTTCTTTGCCATCTCGATGCCCTTCCTTACTTCTTCTTCTTCGCAGCAGCAGGCTTGGCCGGGGACTTCGACCCACGAACCGGACCGCGCCGCTTGGGCTTCTTCTTCGGAACCGGACCAGCGTCGGCGCCCCGCTTGAACGGGAAGCCGAACGCGTCGAGCAGGGCCTTGCCGTGCTCGTCGGTAGTGGCAGTGGTGACGATGGTGATGTCCATGCCACGGGGAGCGTCGACCTTGTCGAAGTCGATCTCGGGGAAGACCGACTGCTCGTTCAGCCCGAACGTGTAGTTGCCCCGGCCGTCCCAGCTGTGAGCCGGCAGACCGCGGAAGTCGCGGATACGCGGGATGGCGACAGCGATGAGGCGGTCGAGGAACTCCCACATCCGGTCGCCGCGCAGGGTGACCTTGCAGCCGATCGACTGACCCTCGCGCAGCTTGAAGGCGGCGATGGAAGTCCTGGCCTTGGTGATGATCGGCTTCTGGCCGGCGATGGCCGTGAGATCGCGTACAGCACCTTCGAGCAGCGACGGCTGCTGTGTGGCACGGCCGACACCCATGTTGATGACGATCTTTTCGATCTTCGGCACCTGCATGACGTTGGCGATGCCGAGCTCGCTCATGAGCGCAGCCTTCACCTGGTCGTGGTACTGCTGCTTCAGGCGCGGCGTGGTTGCGGTAGCCGTGCTCATCCGATCACCTCTCCGGTGCTCTTGGCGATACGCACTTTCTTGCCGTCGGCACCGGTGCTGTAGCCCACGCGGGTGGGCTTGCCCTTGTGCAGCAGCATGACGTTGCTGGCGTCGATGGGCATGTCGCGGTCGATGATGCCGCCCTGCTGGTTGGCAGCACGGGGCTTTTGGTGCTTCTTGGCCGTGTTCACGCCATTGACGATGATCTGGTTGTCGCGCGGACGGACCTCGAGGACTTCACCCTCTTTGCCCTTGTCCTTGCCGGTGATGACGACGACGGAGTCGCCCTTCTTGAGCTTCATGGTCAGATCACCTCCGGGGCCAGCGACACGATGCGCATGAACTT
>JBAXSU010000081.1:0-14554 GCA_037130535.1 Actinomycetota bacterium | reverse complement strand
TCTTCCTCATCGAGCAACTTCTCGAGTTCGGGATCGGCTTCCTTGATGAGCGGGGCGACCTCGGCCTCGACTTCGTCGGCACGGCGCGGGCCGGCCGACGACACGACGCGGCGCGGCGCGGCTTGGCCCGACGTCTCACCCACGGCCATGGCGGCCTCACGGGTGATCTTGTCGTCGGTCTGGGCCTTGTAGGGCACGATGTCGCCCTTGTAGATCCACACCTTCACGCCAACGCGTCCGCTCGAGGTGCGGGCCTCGCGCATGCCGTAGTCGATGTCGGCGCGCAGCGTGTGCAGCGGCACACGACCTTCGCGGTACCACTCGGTGCGGCTCATCTCGGCGCCGCCGAGACGGCCCGAGCACTGCACGCGGATGCCGAGGGCACCGGCGCGCTGGGCGTTCTGCACGGCGCGCTTCATGGCCCGGCGGAACGCGATGCGGTTGACGAGCTGGTCGGCCACACCCTGGGCGATGAGCGCTGCGTCGAGCTCGGGGCTCTTGATCTCGACGATGTTCAGCTGCACCTTCGGGTTGCCGGTGATCTCGGTGAGGAGGGCGCGCAACTCGTCGGCCTGGGCACCACGACGACCGATCACGATGCCGGGACGGGCGGTGTGGATGTCGACGCGGACCTTGTCGCGGGTGCGCTCGATCTCGATGCGGCTGACGGCTGCGCTCTCGAGCTTGGTCATCAGCGCCCGGCGAATCTTCCAGTCCTCGGTGAGGTACTCCTTGTACTCGCGCTCGGAGAACCAGCGGCTCTTCCAGTCGGTGGTGATGCCGAGACGGAAACCGTAGGGGTTGATCTTCTGACCCATCAGTTGCTCTCTTCTTCGGAAGCGGTGTCGTCGGCCAGCGACGGTGGCAGGGAGAACCCGGCTGCCTCGGCGTTGTCGACGGTGTCGAACCACACCTCGGCCACGGTGCGGCCGTAGTAGGGGCTCTCGGGGGTGTGGTACAGCATCGAGTCGGCGTTGCCCTTGATGGCATAGCCCTCGGGAGCCGAACCATCGTCGAGCGGCATCGCCGAACCAGCCCACTCGCCAGCCACGACCGCCCCGGCGGTGTCGGCAAAGCCCTGCACCGCAGTGTCGGACTCGATGGCGGTGTCGGACTCGACGGCAGTGTCGGAGCCCGATTTGAGGGTGGCGGCACGCTGACGGCTGCGCTCGACGCGGTCGCGACGCGAGGCGGCTGTACCACCTGCGGCACCACGACGACCGGCGGCGCCCCGACGTGCTTCGCGGGCCTGCACGACCTCGAGACGGGCGTCGTCGAGACGCTCGACCACGATGGTGATGTGCGTGGTGCGCTTGAAGATCTTTCCGGCGCGACCACGGGCCCGCGGGGTGAACCGCTTCAACGTGGGACCCTCGTCGGCGTAGCACGCCTTGACGTACAACTCGTCGGCGTCCTGCTCGTCGTTGTGAATGGCATTGGCAACCGCCGAGGCGAGCACCTTGCGGATGGTGTTCGAGACCTCGCGGTCGGTGAACTGCAGGATCTCGTCGGCCTGCTTGACGGGCAGACCCCGGATGAGGTCGAGCACGACGCGGGCCTTCGAGGCCGACGAGCGCACATACTTGGCGCTCGCCCTGGTGCCGGTGCGCTCACCAGCGACGAACGACTTCTCGTTGAGCTTCGGACCAGTCATCAGCGGCGACCCTTCGCGTTCTTCTCCTGGCCGGCGTGGTACCGGAAGGTACGCGTGGGGCTGAACTCGCCCAACTTGTGACCGACCATGCTCTCGGTGACGTACACCGGCACATGCTTGCGACCGTCGTGCACCGCAATGGTGTGACCGACCATGTCGGGGATGATGGTGCTTCGGCGGCTCCAGGTCTTGATGACCTTGCGATCGCCGGCTGCGTTCTGGGCGTCGACCTTCTTCAACAGATGGTCGTCGATGAACGGGCCCTTCTTCAGACTCCGCGACATGGTGGCTTACCTCCGGCCCTTCGACGTACGGCGGCGGCGCACGATCATCTGCTGCGACGCCTTCTTCTTGTTGCGGGTACGGCGCTCGGGCTTACCCCACGGCGACACCGCCGGACGACCACCCGACGTGCGGCCCTCGCCACCACCGAGGGGGTGGTCGACAGGGTTCATGGCCACGCCACGGGTCTGCGGGCGCACACCCTTCCAGCGGTTACGACCGGCCTTGCCGATCTTCACCAGTTCGTGCTCGCTGTTACCCACCTCGCCGACCGTGGCGCGGCAGTCGATGAGGACGCGGCGCATCTCGGTGCTGGGCATGCGCAAGGTGGCGTATTCGCCTTCCTTGGCCACCAGCTGCACCGCCATACCGGCCGAGCGAGCGATCTTGCCGCCCTGGCCGGGGCGCAGTTCGACGTTGTGCACGGTGGTACCGACCGGGATGTAGCGCAGCGGCAGAGCGTTGCCGGGCTTGATGTCGGAGCCCTGGCCGCTCGAGACGTGCGCGCCCACCTCGAGGCCCTTCGGAGCCAGGATGTAGGCCTTCTCGCCGTCGGCGTAGTGCAGCAGGGCAATACGGCAGGTGCGGTTGGGGTCGTACTCGATGCCGGCGACCTTGGCGGTGACGCCGTCCTTCGTGCGCTTGAAGTCGATGATGCGGTACTGCTGCTTGTGGCCGCCGCCACGGTGGCGGGCGGTCTTGCGGCCGTAAACGTTGCGGCCGCCAGACTTCGACTTGGATGTGAGCAGCGACTTCTCGGGCGTCGACTTCGTGATCTCCGAGAAATCGGAGGTGGTCTGGAAGCGACGGCCGGCGCTGGTGGGCTTACGTGAACGAATCGCCATGACGGTCTCAGTTCTCGAACAGCGGGATCTCGTTGCCCGCTGCCAGGGTGACGATGGCCCGCTTGGTATCGGGCTTCGAACCGGTCCGGTTGGAACGACGCTGGCGCGTCTTCTTGCCCTTCCGGTTCAGGGTGTTGACATTCACCACGGTGACGCCCCAGATGGCCTCGACCGCGTCGTGGATCTCGGGCTTGGAGGCACTCGGGTGCACCACGAAGGTGTAGACGCCCTGCTCGATGAGGGCGTAGCTCTTCTCGCTCACCACCGGAGCGATGATGATGTCGCGGGGGTCTTTCATGACGTGGACTCGCTTTCGGCGGCCGGAGTGCCGGGCAACGTCGACTTCGAGAACACGATGTACTCGTTGCACAGCACGTCGTACGCGTTCAGTTCGGCACGCTCGATGAGTTGCACCTCACGCAGGTTGAGGAAGCTCTTGATGGTGTTGACGTCGTTGCGGTCGACTACCACGAGCGCACGGCCCTCGACACCGAGCGACGCAAGGACGGCCTTGGCATCTTTGGTGCGCGGAGCGGCAAAACCCCAGTCGTCGACAACGACGACCTTGCCCTCGGCGAATCGGTCGGACAGAGCCGAGCGCAGCGCCAGGTTGATCATCTTCTTGGGGGTCTTCTGGGTGTACTTGCGGGGCTTGGGCCCGAGGGCCACGCCACCACCGCTGAAGTGCGGCGCACGGGTGGAGCCCTGACGGGCGTTACCGGTGCCCTTCTGCTTGAACGGCTTCTTGCCGCCGCCCGACACTTCGGCGCGCGTCTTGGTGCTCTGCGTGCCGGCACGTCGGGCCGCCAGCTGGGCGGTGACCACCTGGTGCATCGTCGGCACGTTCGGCTGGATGCCGAACACCTCGTCGGCCACCTCCACGTCGCCAACCGGCTTGCCAGCAGCGCTCTTCACGTTCACAGACGCCATGTCACTTGCCCTTCACTGCGTTACGGACGATCACCACGCCACCGTTCGGACCCGGCACCGAGCCCTTCACCAGCAGCAGATTGCGCTCGGCGTCGGCCTCGACCACCTCGAGGTTGAGGGTGGTGACCTGCTCGTTGCCCATGTGGCCAGCCATGCGAAGACCCTTGAATACGCGGCCCGGGAAGCTGCACGAACCGATCGAGCCCGGCGCACGGTGGTGCTTGTGGTTACCGTGGCTGGCGCCCTGGCCGCTGAAGTTGTGACGCTTCATGCCGCCGGCGAAGCCCTTGCCCCGGCTGACGGCCGTGACATCGACTTTCTGACCCTGGACCAGACGGGTGACATCGATCACTTGGCCGACCTCGAAGCCGTCGACCGAGTCGAGGCGGAGTTCCACGACGCGACGACCCGGCTCGATGCCGGCCTTCGCGAAGTGACCCGCCTCGGGCTTGGTGAGTTTCTTCGGATCTTTGTGGCCATAGGTGACCTGCAGCGCGGTGTATCCGTCACGCTCAGTGGTCTTCACCTGGACGATGCGAGCCGGTTCGACGCGCAGCACGGTGACGGGCACGACCTTGTCGTTCACCCACACCTGGCTCATGGCGACTTTTTCGCCAACGATCGCTTGCAGTGCCATATCGGCAGCCTCTTCGGTCGGACCCGGCCGGAGCCGGGCGATGGTTCACCTTGTTGCACGGCTCTGTAGGTACAGGTGCCGTTCACGACAATGCTCCGCTGGTCGCTAGACCGGCGGAGCACCGACTTGCGTTGCGCCGTGTGGTCCCCTACGCGAACGAAGGGCGCACCCGGACGGAAATTGACTTCGCAACGCTACCGGCGGCGGGGTCCTCGCGCCAACCCGCATCGTCGATCTCCTCGGCGAGGTCTCCGCCCGCTGACATGAGCCGCGCCTCCGTCACCCCGTCCACCTTCATGAGGCCCACCTTCATGAGGCCCACCTTCATGAGGCCCACCTTCATGAGGCCCACCTACACTCGTCACGGTGATCATCGTCGA
Source organism: Actinomycetota bacterium (assembly GCA_037130535.1). GTDB lineage: Bacteria > Actinomycetota > Acidimicrobiia > Acidimicrobiales > Ilumatobacteraceae > VFMC01. The sequence goes on along the minus strand of JBAXSU010000081.1, from coordinate 9,826 downwards.
CACCGCTCTGCGGGAACGCGAGCGCACCGGCCGACCGGTGCGCGTCGGCGTCTTCGGCGCCGGTTCGATGGCGCGCGGCTTCGTCAACCACGTCTCCAACGCCGTGCCAGGCATGGTGGTGGCGGCCATCTCCAACCGCACCGTCGAGCGGGCGGCCGACGCCTACCGCTACGCAGGTTCACCCGCACCCGCCGTCGTCGACGACCTCGTCGCGCTCGACACCGCGGTCGCTGCGGGCAGACCGGTGGTCACCGACAACCCGGTGCTGCTGGCCCAGTGCGGGCAGATCGACTGCCTCATCGACATCACCGGGGCCATGGAGTTCGGGACCGCCATCGCGCTCGAGGCCATCGCCAACGGCAAGCACATGGTGCTGATGAACGCCGAGATCGACGCCACCATCGGACCCATCCTCCACGACCGGGCCCGAGCCGCCGGCGTGATCTTCACCTGTGTCGACGGCGACCAAGCGGGCGAGCAGATGAACCTCTATCGCTCCGTGAAATCGCTGGGCATGGTGCCCCGGGTGCTCGGTACCGTGACGGGACTGCACGACGAATCCCGCACGCCCACCACCCAGACCGGTTTCGCCGAGCAGTGGAGTCAGAACGTCACGTTGGCCACGTCGTTCGCCGACGGCTCGAGAGTGAACTTCGAACAGTGCATCGTCGCCAACGCCACCGGGTTCACCGTCGCCCAGCGCGGCATGCTGCGCTACGACCACAGCGGTCATATCGACGAACTCACGTCGCGCTACGACCTCGACATGCTGCGGGGAGTGGGTGGCGTCGTCGAGTTCGTCGTCGGCGCCGAGCCGGCCGGGGGTGTGTTCTGCCTAGCCGAGCAGCCCGACGCCCGCCAACTCCAGTACCTCGAGCGCTACAGGTTGGGCACCGGGCCGCTGTACAGCTTCTACCACCCCTACCACTTCTGCCATCTCGAGGCACCGCTCACCGTGGCCCGGGTGGTGCTGTTCGGCGACGCGTGCGGTCAGCCGCTGGCCGGCCCTGCTGTGGAGGTGATCGCCCTTGCCAAACGAGACCTGCGGGCTGGCGAGACGCTCGACGCGAGTGGTCAGTACATGACCTACGGACAGTCGGAGAGGGCTGCGGTCGTGCGACGCGAACGACTCGTCCCTGAAGGGTTGGTGGCGGGCTGCCGACTCGTGCACGACGTGCCGCGCGATTCCGCCCTGCGCTGGGACGATGTGGTGGCCCCGAGCGATCAGCTCGCCCACCGGCTCTACGCCGAGCAGCAGCGCCGCTTCCCCGTCTGACGCCGTAGGCCCACCGGCCCGGGCCGGCTGTAGCAGACTCGGAGCGTGCGACGCGGCGAGCTCCGGATCTACCTCGGTGCCACCACCGGTGTGGGCAAGACCTACGCGATGCTCGACGAGGCCTGCCGTCGACGCGAGCGTGGCGCCGACGTGATGATCGGGTGCATCGACACCCACGGGCGTCCGTCCACCATCGCCCAACTGCGGCGGCTCACCGACGACCAGCACCCGCCGCTCTTGCTCGACATCGATGCAGTCCGCGCCCGCCGGCCTGCGGTACTGGTGGTCGACGATCTGGCACGTATGCAGCCACCGTCAGCGGCGCACCGGCACCGGTGGCAAGAGGTCGACGCACTCCTTGCCGAGGGGATCGACGTCATCAGCACACTCGACGTCTCGTCCATCGAGTCGCTGGCGGACTCCATCGAACGCATCACCGGCACAGCCCCCACCGAGGTGGTGCCGGACGAGTTCATCGCCCATGCCGACCAGGTCCAACTCGTCGACATCACCCCCGAGGCCATCCGTCGCCGGGTGGCCCACGGCAACGTGTACGGCCCCGAGGAACTCGACCCAGCCACCGCCGACCTGTTCTCGGGCGAGTCGTTCGCCCAACTGCGGGCTCTCATGCTGCGGTGGATGTCGGACCGCCTCACCGCCCGGCCCGACGATGCGCGTGAAGCCCGTGAGTGCGTCGTGGTGGCCATCACCGGGGCGGCATCGAGCGACGCGGTGGTGCGCCGCGCCGCGCGCTTGGCTCAGCGGTCGCGGGCACGGCTCATCGGGGTCACGGTCGCGGCAGCCGCGGCGCCGAACGATCCCGACACGTCGGCGTCGGCGGCCCTGGTGCGCGATGTCGGGGGCACGTTCCACCGCATCCAGGGCCACGACGTGGCCGCATCGCTGGTCGAGTTCGCCGAGGCGCACGGTGCGACACAACTCGTGCTCGGCACCTCGGCGCGCACCCGGCTCGACGAATGGCGCCGCGGTTCGGTCATCGATCGGGTGTTGCGCAGCGCCGGACGCATCGACGTGCATGTCATCTCCACACCCACCAGCGGCCGACGGCACCGCTCACCGCTGGCGACGGCATCACCCCTCGGGCCTCGACGCCAACTGCTCGGCTTCGCCGTGGCAGCGCTCGCGCTACTGCTCGCGACGGTGCTGCTCGTCCAGGTACGCACCACGGTGGGCGAGTCCACCTCACTGGCCGTCTACCTGCTCGTCGTGGTGGCTGTGTCGGCCATCGGTGGCCTCGCACCCGGCCTGTCGGCGGCGGTGATGGCACCGCTGCTCGCCAACTGGTTCCTCATCGCCCCGTACCACACGTTCCGCATCGCCGACCGGAGTCACGTCGTCGAACTGCTCGTCTTCGTCGCTGTCGCAGTGGCTGTGTCGTCGTTCGTGTCGATCTCGGCCCGGCGAGCACTCGAGGCCGAACGTGCTCGCCGCGAGGCAACCATCCTCGCTGAACTGGCGGGCCCGGTGGGCAGCGATCCGCTCGACCGCATCGTCGATCATCTCCGCACCAGCTTCTCACTCGACGGTGTCGCCCTGCTGCGGCGCGACAGCGAGACGGCCGACTGGGTCCGCCTCGCAGCCGCCGGCACCCACCCACCGGCGCATCCAGACTTCGCCGAGGTGGCCGAACCGGTCGACGACGACGTACTGCTCGTCGCCACCGGCGGCGTGCTCACCGCCGACGACCACCGTGTGCTCGGCTCGTTCGTACAGCAACTCCGACTCGCCATCGAGCAGCAGCGGCTCAGCGAAACTGCCGCCCGGGCTGAGGTACTCGACCGGGCCGACGAGTTGCGCACCGCCATGCTGCGCGCCGTATCGCACGATCTGCGCACCCCGCTGGCGGGTATCAAGGCATCGGTGTCGAGCCTGCGCCAGCACGATGTCGAGTGGCCGCCCGACGTGCGCGACGAGTTCCTCGAGGCGATCGAAGACGACACCGACCGGCTCACCGCCATCGTCACCAACCTGCTCGACCTCAGTCGCCTGCAGGCAGGGGTGCTGCGGCCCGCCCTGCGACCGGTGGCCTTGGAGGAGGTCATCCCCGCCGCGCTGCACAGCCTCGGACCGCGAGCCGAGGCCGTGCGGGTGGAACTCCCCGACCTCCCCGACGATCTCGTCGCCGATCCGGCGTTGTTGGAACGGGTGGTCGCCAACCTCGTCGGCAACGCCCTCACCTGGTCGCCCGACGAGGGGTCGGTGCGCCTGGCTGTGCACCGTCGCGGCGACTCCATCCAGGTGCACGTGGTCGACCACGGCCCCGGCATCCGGCCCGCGCAGCGCGCCCAGGTGCTGCAACCGTTCCACCGCCTCGGCGACGGCGCCCACCAGCCCGGGCTCGGCCTCGGCCTGGCCATCGCCGACGGGCTCACCGCGGCGATGGGCGGCCATCTCGAACTGCGCGACACTCCGGGCGGCGGCCTCACCGCCGTCATCACCCTGCCGCGAGCCACCGAGGGAGCGGCATGACCCGCATCTTGTGCGTGGAGGACGAGCCGCAACTGCTGCGGGCACTCGGCGCCAACCTCCGCGCCCGCGACTACGAGGTCGATCTCGCTCCGTCGGGCGAGCGAGCGCTCGTCCTGGCTGCCGACCACCGGCCCGACGCCGTCATCCTCGACCTCGGCCTGCCGGGCATGTCGGGCATCGACGTCATCCACGGTCTGCGTGGCTGGACGCAGGTGCCCATCATCGTGCTGTCGGCCCGCGACAGCGAACGCGACAAGATCGACGCGCTCGATGCCGGCGCCGACGACTACGTCGCCAAGCCGTTCGGCATGGGCGAACTGCTCGCTCGGTTGAGGGCGGCGCTGCGGCGTTCGCTGCCGCCCGACGCCCAGGCGGTCGTCACCACCGCCGACATGACCATCGACCTCGCGGCCAAGCGCATCTCGGTGCCGGCGGGCGAGGTGCGGCTCACTGCCACCGAATGGCATCTCGTCGAGGTGCTCGTCCGCCACAGCGGCAAACTGGTCACCAGCCGACAGTTGCTGCAACAGGTGTGGGGCCCGCAGTACGGCGAAGAGACCAACTACCTCCGGGTACACATGGCCCACATCCGCCGCAAGCTCGAGCCGGTGCCGGGCCACCCCCGGTACTTCCACACCGAGCCGGGTATGGGCTACCGGTTCGACCCTCCCCAGGGAACTGCTGAATAGCGCGCTAAGAAGGTGCTAAGCACTGCCCCAGCGGTCCATCCAGACCCCATCATGGGAGATCGGCGCCCAGCGTCACCTATGCCTCGACTGAAGCACTTCCTCATCGGCCGTCCGATTTCGAGCGCCGAGGAACAACACCAACGGCTCAGCAAGACCATTGCGCTGCCGGTGTTCGCCTCCGACGCCATCTCGTCCACGGCCTACGCCACCGACGAGATCCTCGTCGTCATCCTCCTCGGCGCAGGGGTTGGCGGAGCAGCCGCATGGCGCCCTCTGGTGCCGATCGCCATCGTGGTGTGCATCCTGATGGTGATCGTGGTGCTGTCGTACCGCCAGACGATCATGGCGTACCCATCGGGTGGCGGTGCCTACATCGTCAGCCGCGAGAACCTCGGCGTCACCCCATCGCTCGTCGCCGGGGCGTCGCTGCTCGTCGACTACATCCTCACCGTGGCAGTCAGCGTCGCGGGCGGTGTGCTGGCGATCCGCACGGCCACCGGGTTCGACAGCCGTTGGACGGTGCCCATCTGTCTGCTGTGCGTGTTCGTGATGACGGTGATGAACCTGCGCGGCGTGAAGGAGTCGGGGGCCGCCTTCGCCGGTCCCACCTACTTCTACGTCCTCATGCTCGTCGTGCTGATCGCATCGGGCTTCTACCGTATCTTCGTGCAGCATGTCGGCCCGATCCCCGAGTCGCTGCTCAGCGAGGAGGCGATCACGGCGAGCAAGGCCGGCGGGTCGCTCAGCCTGTTCATGCTGCTGCGCGCCTTCTCGTCGGGCGCCGTCGCGCTGTCGGGCGTCGAGGCGGTATCGAACGGTGTGCCGGCGTTCCGCAAGCCCGAGAGCAAGAACGCCGCTACCACACTGATGTGGATGGGCGGCATCCTCGGAAGTTGCTTCCTGTGCGTGTCGATTCTGGCCTTCCACCTCAAGCCATTCCGCGGCGAGAACGACGGCAACGGACTCGGCCTGATGGCGGAGTACATATACGGCGGCAAGGGCGTCATGTTCTGGCTGACGATGATCGCCACGTTCCTCATCCTTATCCTGGCCGCCAACACCGCGTACGCCGACTTCCCGCGGCTGGCGTCGATCATCGCCCGCGACAGCTTCCTGCCACGCCAGTTCTTCAACCGCGGCACGCGGTTGGTGTTCTCGAATGGCGTGCTGTTCCTGGCCGTCATCGCCAGCGCTCTGATCGTTGCCTTCCAGGGCGACATCTCCAAGCTCATCCCCCTCTATGCATTCGGCGTGTTCACCGGCTTCACGCTCAGCCAAGCGGGCATGGTGCGGCACCACCTGAAGCACCGCGAGCCGAACTGGCAGGTCGGTTTGGCCATCAACGCCGTGGGTTCCACCACGACCGGGGTCATCGCGCTGATCGTCGTGGTGTCGAAGTTCACCGAAGGTGCATGGATACCGGCGGTGCTCATCCCGTTCACCGTCGCCGGATTCCGCGCGATCAAACGTCACTACGACAAGGGCCGCCACGCCGTCGCCGCCGAGCCGGGATACTGGCCCAAGCGCGAGACGCACACGATGGTGGTGCTCGTCGGCGGCGTCAACAAGGGTGTGCTGCACGGCATCCAGTACGCCAAGTCGCTCAACCCCGACCGCATCATGGCGGTCACCGTCGCCAGCGACGATGACGAGCGAGTTCGTCTCGAACAGCAGTGGGCGGCGTTCGGCGTGCCGATCGAGTTGCACACCGTGTATTCGCCGTACCGCGAGCTCACCGGGCCGATCATGCAGTTCATCGACGAACTCGACGACGAGTACGCCGACGACATCATCACGGTGGTCATCCCCGAGTTCGTCACCTCGTGGAGCACCCAGTGGCTCCACAACAGCAGCGCGTTGGCGCTGAAGGCGAAGTTGCTCCACCGTCCCCACACCGCTGTCGTGTCGGTGCCCGTGCACATGGTTGGCACCGGCATCGACGAGTCCTAGGAGGCAGTCATGCACGTCATCGTCGTCGGATGCGGACGGGTCGGTTCCACCGTCGCCCGCGAGTTGAGCGAGGCCGGTCACTCGGTCGTGGTCATCGACCGGCGGGCCGATTCGTTCCGTCGGCTCGGCCCCGATTTCCCTGGCCGCACCATCACTGGTGTCGGGTTCGATCGCGATGTGCTGCGCGAGGCCGGCATCGACGAACACGCCGCCGTGATGGCCGTCACCAGTGGCGACAACTCGAACATCCTCATCGCCCGCGTCGCCCGCGAGACGTTCGGCGTCGAACGGGTCGTCGCCCGCATCTACGACCCAAAGCGCGCCGCCATCTACGCCCGCCTCGGTATCGCCACGGTGGCCTCGGTGGCCTGGACCGCCGCCCGGGCGGTGCAGTTGGTGCTACCCGATGCACACGCAGCCGTGTGGACCGATCCCACCTCGCGGTTCTCGCTCGTCGAGCGACGTGTACCCGCCGAGGTGGCCGGCACGTCGGTGGCCACCGTCGAAGCAGCCGGCGTGCGCGTGATGCTGGTCGACCGCAACGGCACCGCCTCGGTGCCCGACGCTTCACTGCTGCTGCAGCACGACGATCTCGTCCATGTGCTCGTCGACAGCGCCCGACTCGGCGACGTCGACGCAGCACTCCACGCAGGGCACACCCACTGATGAGCCCGGTCCGTCATCCCATCTCGAACACATCCGGAGGACCGGCATGAAGGTCGTCATCGCTGGAGCCGGCAGCGTCGGCCGCTACATGGCCCAACAGCTCCGCGACGGCGGGCACGCCGTCACCCTGGTCGACAACGATCCATCCGTTGCATCGCGCTGGAACCGGTCGGGTGCCTTCGAGGGAATCACCTGGCACATCGGCGACGCGTGCGAGGTCGACGTGCTGGCCGCCGTCGGCGCAGCCGATGCCGATGTCGTGGCTGCGGTCACCGGCGACGACGAAGACAACCTGGTCGTGTCGCTGCTGGCCAAGCAGGAGTTCGCCGTCCCGCGCGTGGTCGCTCGTGTGAACAACCCCAACAACGAGTGGATGTTCAACGACATGTGGGGCGTCGACGTGTCGGTCTCGACCCCGCACCTGCTCACCGGGCTGGTGGAGGAAGCGGTCACCATCGGCTCGTTCGTGCGCCTGCTATCGCTCGAAGGCGGCCGGGCCCGTCTCGCCGAGGTCACGCTGGCCACCACCTCGCCCGCCATCGGCGTCGAGATCGCCAACCTGGGCCTGCCCCGCGAATCGACCGTGGTGGCGTTGCTGCGCGGTGGCCACGTCGTGGTGCCCCGCGGCGACACCACGCTGAACGCAGGCGACGAGGTGCTGGTGCTGGTCACGGGCGACGCCGAGGACGACGTGCGCCGCCGGTTGGTGGGCTGACCATGGCGCTGCTGCGCGGCCGTCGGCAGAACGCCGAACCACCCGCCGACAGCGGTGTGCCGGCGCATACGCCCATCGCCGAGGCCGTTGCCCGCCGACCCGTACGCGTGGTGGGGAGCGTGGTGCGCATGCGTGCCCGACCCACCAGTGGCCAGCCGTCGCTGGCCGTCACCGTCAGCGACGACACCGGCAGCGTGGTGGCGGTGTGGACCGGACGACGCGCGATCGGCGGCATCACCCTCGGGCGTCGCGTGGTGCTCGATGGGGTGCCGCGCACCGTCGGCGACCGACTCGAGTTCGTGAACCCCGCCTACACCCTTCTCGCCCCCTGACCTGGGCTCACTCCCTGACCTGGGCTCACTCCCTGACGCTCAGGGGAACCGAGCCGCCAACCAGTCGGCGACGATGGCGAGCGCTTCGCGCCGGTGCCCCTCGAGATAGTGGGGCGCACCCTTCAGTTCGACGTACGTCGTGTCGGCTGCACCGGCGTTGGCCACGATCTCTTTGGCCTGCCACACCCTGATCTCGGTGTCGGCCGTCGGGTGCACGAGGATGGTGGGCACTGTCACACGAGGCATCGTGTCGGCCAACTTGGCGTGGCTCGACAACCCCGACCAGGTGCTCAACCAGCCCCGGCTCGTCATCATCCGGGCCAGACCACCTCGCCCGTAGTTGGCATCGAACGGATCGGGAAACGCGAACAGCGAGCCCATCGGCCGCTCGTCAGGGTCGATCGACAGATCGAGGTAGGCCGGGTCGGCGAGCGTGCGGTAGATGGTGTGGTAGCGGCTGAACACGGCCCGGCGACGCTGCTCGCGCCACGCGGCAGGGGCAGCGTCTTTGTCGATGGAACGCAGTCGGCCGGCCGCATCGGTGGCGTCGGCGATCGCCGCTTTGGCAATCGCATCGATCCGCGCCACCCGCGCCACCTGGGCCGACCGGTAGGTGCGCAGCCAGTCGGGGTCGTACTCGCAGGGTTGCGGCCAGGGACGCCACCCGTTGTCGGGGTGATACATGTCGAGTTCGGGAACGGTGCTGAACGGGTCGTCTTCGTCGGCGACGCTGGGGTCGATCACCTGCAGCATAAACACGCCTTCACCGGGGTGGGCGGCCATTCCGATCCACCCGTCGCCGATGCCCAGTTCGGCCTGGGCGAGCGCCATCAGGCTGCCCCCACCGCTGTTGCCCAGCAGCACCACCGCCTCGGCACCGCGTCGCTTCATCTCCTCGTAGGCCGTGTTCACGTCGACGATGCACTGCTCGTGCAGGCAGTCGGTGTCGTTGTTCATGTAGCGGGTACCGAAGCCCAGCACCGCGTAGCCGGCCGCCGCCAGCAGCGGGCAGGCGTAGTGCACGCTGAAGTCGCCCCGCGGATGGCTGAGAATGACGGCGGTCTTCCAGGGCCTGCCGTTCGGTGGGGTCCAGAGCAGTCCCCGCACCAACCCACCATCGGGCGACACCAACCGGATCGACTCGCGAGGTATCTCGACGCCTGGGTCGTCGTCTGCGAGTGGCCAGTAGTTCAGGCCGAACGGTCGTCGGCCGCCGAGGTGTACGTCGAGGTCTTGCACGCACCGAGCGTAGGGGCCACGCGAACGGGCCCCCGACACGAGGTCGGGGGCCCGTTCGACGAAAGGTTCTGGTCGGCGAACGCCGGTCAGCTGCTCTGGATCTTGATCTCGATGTCGACACCGGCCGGCAGTTCGATGCGCTGCAGGCTGTCGATGGTCTTCGCGTTCGGGTCGACGATGTCGATCAGCCGCTTGTGCACGCGCATCTCGAAGTGCTCACGCGAGTCCTTGTCGATGTGCGGGCCGCGGATGACCGTGTAGCGGTGCTTGTCGGTCGGCAGCGGGATGGGGCCACGGATGGTGGCGTTGGTGCGGGTGACCGTCTCGACGATCTTGCGCGTCGACTGGTCGATGATCTCGTGGTCGAATGCCTTGAGGCGGATGCGGATGGATGACTGTGCCATGGTTCGTCAGCTCACTTGGTGATCTTGGTGACGCGGCCGGCGCCCACGGTGCGGCCACCCTCACG